>CAZYYP010000043.1:0-18313 GCA_964651695.1 uncultured Gaiellales bacterium
GACCTGACGGGAGAGGTCGCCGGCAGTCGCGTTCGCTTCAGGACGCGCCGCCGAAGTCGACATCCTTGGTCTCGACCGTCCCGGCCGTCCGCCCCGGCGCCGACTCGTAGGTCCAGTACAGGTTCGTGTGCGCGATGACCTGGTCCGGCGGCGGTGCGCCCCACTCCGTCGAGTCGTCCGTCGTGTGCGCGTCGCCGACGAGCGTCGCGTCGTACCCCCGTGCGAACGCGCCGTGGAGCGTCGAGCGGATGCATGCATCGGTCTGTGCGCCGACGACGACCAGCCGCCCGACGCCGAGGCCCGACAGCACGGCCTCGAGGATGGTGTCCTCGAAGGCGTCGCCGTAGTGCTTCTCGACGAGCGGCTCGGCATCGCCCGGAGTCAGCTCGGGGACGATCCGCCAGTCGTCGCTCCCCCGCACAAGCCCCTCATCGGAGTGCTGGACCCAGATCACGGGGACCTCCTCCCGCCGCGCCTTCTCGACAAGGCTGCCGACGTTCGCGACGACCGCCTCGCGCTCGTGAGCCCCCGCGACGACGCTGTTCTGCACGTCGACGACGAGCAGTGCGGTGTTCGGGCGGTTCTCGAGCGTCGTCATGAGCTTCCCTCACTCCGTGAACGTGCGTGGACCGGCCGTGTTCTGGCCACAGAACCCGCCGCGGCTGTCGTTCGTGGCGTCTCCACCTTCTCCGCAACGAACGCGATCTTACGGACCCGTCCTTCCCGTAGCCAGTCGCTCCAGAGCCGGTGGGCGGCCAGCAACTCCTCCAGTGCCCGGCGTCCGATCTGCGCGGCGATGTCCGTCGCATCGCCGGCGAACGCATCGATCAGCGAATCGGCCACGGCACGGTGGGACCGACTGCGATCATCCGTCCAGCGCACAGCCAGCCCGGCACGCTCCAAGCAGGTGAGCATCTCCTGCAGCGGGGTGAGCCAGACCGTGTCGGCGTCAGGCATGCTCTCGCGCTCTGCCTCCGTGAGGGGCAGCCCCTCTTCCATGGTGAAGGCGAACCGCCCGCCGGTCGTAAGCGCCCGGGATATGCCCTGAAGCAGTGTCTCCTTTTCGGGAAAGGCGAGCATGGTCTCGAGCAGGAGCACCACGTCGAACGGGCCGGGAGGGATCGGTGGGATCCGCGAGACCTCGAAGCGACAGGGAAGGTCGCGGGCGCGCTCACGTGCGATGTCGATGGCGCTGGAGCTGAAATCCACACCCAGATAGGTGCAACCCAGCTCCCGGGTGATGAATCGCCCGGGTCCGGCGATTCCGCAGCACAGGTCGAGCACGGAGACCCCGGGTGCGATGCCGGCCCGACCCGCCAGGGCCCGAATCTCTCCGGCGCACATGAAGCCCTCCTGCCCGACGAATTCGCCGGGGGCGTAGGCCGACACGCGCGCTCGCTGCAGGGCCTGGACGAACGGGGCGCGCTCGTCCTGCCTCATGGCGCCTCCACGCGCACACCGCCGACGTTTTTCGGCCTCGCCTTCCCACCCGACCCGGAAAACCGGACCACGGCGTCTCCCGTACTGCCCCACGGAGCCACGAACACGGAGGCGCAGTGCAAACGGTTCAGGCCGGCCCGGTGACCGGAGGAAGAGTACGAGCGGTTCAGGCCGGGCCGTTGACCGGGCTGGTCGCCGAGGTGCTGCTGCTCGCCGCCCTCGCCGTGACCGTCGGACTCGGCGGCGCCGGCTGGATCGCCGGGGTCACCTGCGGAGTGATCACGAATGCGGCACTGGCGCGCGGCCTCGCCCGCTACCGCTCCGACCGGCTGGGCCTGGCCGACTGGGTGACGCTTGCCCGGGCCACGCTCGCCGTCGGCGTCGCGGCGCTGGTCGCGGACTCGTTCGACCGGCCCGCGCCGGTCGGGACGCTGGTGACACTCGCGATCGTCGCGCTCGCCCTGGACGCGGTCGACGGCTGGATCGTGCGACGCACGCGGACGGCGACGCCGTTCGGCGCGCAGTTCGACGGTGAGGTCGACGCGTTCCTGATCCTCGTCCTCAGCGTGGATGTCGCCCGCTCGGCCGGCCTGTGGGTGCTCGCGATCGGCGCGGCACGCTACGCCTTCCTCGCGGCCGGGTGGCTGCTCCCGTGGATGCGCGAGGCGCTGCCGCCGCGCCACTGGCGCAAGGTCGTCGCTGCGACGCAAGGGATCGTCTTGACGCTCGCGGCTGCAGACGTCGTGCCGCAGGCCCTGACCCGAGCCGCGCTCGTCGCCGCCCTCGCCCTGCTCAGCGAGTCGTTCGGCCGCGACGTGTGGTGGCTGTGGAGCCGCCGGCACGTCACGCACCGTCGCCCGGCGGCGGTGGCGAACCGAGCGCGCGGTCGCGCAGCCAGTCACACCGGCCCGGGACGCGGACGCGTGCGAGCAAGCATCGCCGCCGTGCTCACGATCCTCGCCGTGCTCGTCGTGTGGGTCGCCCTCGTCGCTCCGGATCAGCTGAATCGTCTCACGCCCGGCGCGTTCGTGCGGCTCCCGCTCGAGGGCCTCGTCATCATCGCCCTGGCTCTCGTCCTGCCTGCCACCCCGCGACGCCTCCTGGCCTGCGTCGTCGGACCGGTACTCGGTGTCCTGGTCATCGTGAAGGTCCTCGACATGGGGTTCTTCGAGACCTTCGACCGGCCGTTCGACCCGATTTCCGACGGGAGCAACACCGGGATCGGCATCGAGACGCTGCGCGACTCGATCGGTCGGACGCAAGCGAACCTGCTCGTCGCCGGCGCGGCGCTGCTCTGCGGCGTCGTACTCGTCCTCACGACCGTCGCGGTGCTTCGCCTGACCCGGGTCGCCGCCGGCCACCGCCGGTGGTCGCTTCCGGGCGTCACGGGGCTCGGCCTCGTGTGGCTGCTCTGCTGGGTGTTTGGCGCGCAGTTCGTCTCCTACGCGCCCATCGCCTCCACGAGCGCCGCGGGCATGGTCTCCCGCGAAGTCCGCGCGGTGCGGGCCGGCATCGACGACCACGCGGTCTTCGCCGACCAGATCCGCCACGACCGTTACGGCGGCACGCCTGCCAACCAGCTGGTCAGCGGGCTGCGCGGCAAGGACGTCATCCTCGCCTTCGTCGAGAGCTACGGGCAGGTCGCGGTCCAGGACTCGTCGTTCTCGCCAGAGGTCGATGCCGTTCTCGACAAGGGAACCACGCAACTGCAGGCCGCCGGCTTCTCCGCGCGGAGCGCCTTCCTCACCTCGCCGACGTTCGGCGGGATCAGCTGGCTGGCACACTCCACCCTGCAGTCGGGGGTCTGGGTCGACAGTCAGCGGCGCTACGACCAGCTGGTCAAGACGGACCGCCTGACACTCAGCGATGCGTTCAAGCGGGGCGGGTGGCGAACCGTGAGTGACGTGCCATCGGACGACCGAAGCTGGCCGCAGGGGAGGTCGTTCTACCACTACGACAAGCTCTACGACCGGCGCAACGTCGGTTATCGCGGCCCGACGTTCTCGTACGCTTCCATGCCCGACCAGTACGTCTGGGCGGCCCTGCAACGCCTCGAGCTCGCGAAGACCGACCGCCACCCCATCTTCGCGGAGGTCGACCTGGTGTCGAGCCACACGCCGTGGACCCGCATCCCCAAGATGACCGCCTGGAACGACGTCGGCAACGGCTCGATCTACAAGAGCATGCCGGCGGGCCGGCTGACACGGGGCGAGCTCTTCGGCGACCACGCCCGGGTACGCGCGGCGTACGGCCAGTCCATCGAGTACACGCTGAGCGCCCTGGTCTCCTTCGTACAGCACTACGGAGAGAGGAATCTCGTGCTCGTCGTCCTGGGCGACCATCAGCCGGCGAAGATCGTCAGCGGGGAGAACCCGAGTCACAACGTGCCGATCTCGGTCATCGCGCACGACTCGGCGGTGCTGGACAAGATCGCCGGCTGGGGCTGGGAGAACGGCTTGCTGCCCAGCCCGCGGGCACCGGTCTGGTCGATGGACGCCTTCCGCAACCGCTTCTTCCGCGCATTCGGGTCGTAGCCGGCGACCGGGTAGCTCGGAGTGACGGTCAACCTGCCAAGCGAGGTGGCACCGAACGCCGTCGTCGCTCGCCGTGCGCCCAAGGGTGTGCCCGAGCCGGCGCGCGCCAGCTCGGCACCTGCAGTCGCCGATCCTCCCCGGCAGCGGCTGGCCGGCCTGGACGGCGTCCGGGGCCTGGCCGCGCTGTTCGTGGTGGTGAACCACGTCTTCCTGCGCGCCTTCCCCGGCTACCCGGTGGATCGGGCACCGCTCTGGGCCGCCTGGTTCATCTACGGGCGGTTCGCGGTCGTCATATTCATCGTGCTGTCCGGCTTCTCGCTGGCCCTCTCGCCGGCCCGCCACGACTGGCGGCTCGATGGAGTGGCCCGGTTTGCGCTTCGGCGGGCCCGGCGCATACTCCCGCCGTACTGGGCCGCCCTCGTCTTCAGCCTCGCGGTGGCCTGGCTGATCGTCCCTCCGCCGGGGCAGGGGGCGCCCGGCGCGAAGTCGGTCGTCGTCAACGGGCTGCTGCTGCAGAACCTCGTCGGCGCGCCGAGCCCCGACCGATCGTTCTGGTCGATCGCCGTCGAGGCCCAGCTGTACGTCGTGTTCCCCCTGTTGCTGCTGATGGTCCGCCGTTGGGGCGCCATCGTCATGGTCGCCACCGTCACGCTCGTCGTGGCGACGGTGGGTGTCCTGGGTCCGCACGTCTCCCGCCTGCACGTGTTCGTGATCCAGTCGCCGCCCGACCTCGCCGCGCTGTTCGCGGTCGGCATCCTGGCTGCCGGCATCGTGGGCGCGAGCGGTGCTCGCAGGTCGTGGCCGTGGGCGGGGCTCGCACTCGCCGCCGCAGCGCCGGTGCTCGCGGCGATCTGGTGGCAGGGTTCGGTGTGGACGCTCGACCACCTGTTCTGGGTCGACCTTGCGCTGGGCCCAGCCGTCGCGTGCCTTCTGGCCGGTCTGGCCACCGGCCATCCGGCACCGCTGTTGCGCCTGCTCGACGCGCGGCCCCTGCGCAACCTCGGGTTGTCGTCCTACAGCCTCTACCTGACGCATGGCCCGATCGTCGTCGTGGTGTACGAGGAGGTCGTGGCCGGCCGGGTCCGCCAGGGTGTTCCGGCCTTCGTCGTCTCGCTCGCCCTCGCGGTGCCGCTCACGATCGCATTCGCGCGGGTCTTCGCGTCGGTCTTCGAGGCCCCGTTCCGCCGGGGGCGCCGAAGCTGTGCGGATCGTCGCAGCGGCATCGGTCTCCTCGGTCAGTCGGCCCGAAAGCGCGGCGAGAGCGCGTAACGCAGCAGCACCACGTCGCCGATCTGGCGGACCCCGGCGAGCGTCGCGCGCCGGTCGGGGTTCCAGGGGAAGCGGCCGTCGCTCACGAACCGCGGGGCCCGCGAGTCGCCGACGAAGAAGGGAGCGACGACCAGCTGCAGCTCGTCGGCGAGATTGTCGGTCAGGAACTGCGTGTGCACCGTGCTGCCGCCCTCGACCATCAGCCGCTGCACACCGCGGGCGCCGAGGTCCTCGCTGATCCTGCGCATCTCCACCGGCTGGCCACCGTCGACCACGGTCGCCACCGGTCCGAGTCGCGAGCGGGCGTCGGCCACGCGCGGGCTCGCGCAGTAGACGAGCTTCTCGGTGTCGCCGGTGGTGAAGAAGTCGGCGCACGCGTCCAGTTCCACCCGCTCGGTCACGGTGACCTTGATCGGCGACGGCGCAAGCCCACGGGCCGTCCGCTCGTCGCGGCGGGTCTGCGAACGCACCAGCAGCCTCGGGTTGTCGTTCCGCACGGTGCCGGCGCCCACCAGAATCGCATCGCACGAGGCGCGCACGGCGTCGACGCGGTCGAAGTCGGCGTCGTTGGACAGCGCGAGGCGCTGCGGCATCGCGCTGCCGAGATAGCCGTCGATCGACATGCCGCAGCTCAACAGGGTGTACGGGCGCTCAGGCATGTGGTGCTCCGTCCGGCCGTACGGCGACCGGCATCTGCCACGGGAGCGGCGGTTCGGGCCGCCCTGGATCCCGGGTACGACGGAACGATGCCAGCACGAGGAAGGCGGCACCCGGCAGACTGGCGACGAGCACCATGACGCCGTAGACGACGGCGGTGGCGACCCCTCGATCCGCACCCAGGCCGGCCGCGCCGAACGCCCATGCGGTCACGCCCTCGCGCGGCCCCCAGCCGGCGACGCTGGGCAGCACCATGGCCAGCATCACGAGCAACGCGAGCGGCAGCATCCGGGACACTGGCGCGGTGGTTCCCGCGGTCCGCGCGGCGATCAGGAACGTGACCGCGTGGCCGCCGACGACCAGCGCAGACGCGAGCCCGATGCCCAGCCACGCCCTCCGGGCGAGCAGCCCGTCGCGGATGTCGCCGGCCGCAGCGCTCCGGACGCGTGCCCACCGCGACCGAGCGCCACCCGGTCGCGCCCGGGCCACGAGCAGGACGCCGAGCACCGCGGCGACGACCGCGATGGCGACCGCCGGCATGACCGAGCGCACGGGCGACGGCAGCGTGAGGAGAACGACCACGGTCAGGACGATTTGCACGACCTGCCCGGCGCAGCGTTCCCACGCGACGGCCCGCAATCCGCGGCCGACGTCGCTCACGTCGCGACCGTGGCTGACCCCGCGGTGGACGTCGCCCACGACCCCGCCGGGCAGCGTGACGTTGAGGAACAGCGACCGGTAGTACGCCGCGACCGCGGCGGGCAGTGGTAGATCGATGCCGAGACCGCGGGCCACGATCTTCCACCGCCAGGCACAGCACACGGTGGTCAGCACCGCGAGGCCTGCCCCTGCCGCCAGCGCCCGGCCGTCGACCGTGCGGACGCCGTCGAGGAACGGGCCCGTGCCCAGGCGCCAGACCAGGACGGCGAGCGTCACGGCGGCGCCTGCGACGCGCGCCCACGCCCACATGGTCCGGCTCATCCTGGCGCCCGGCCTGCTCGGGGCAGGACCAGCAGGTCGGAGTGGTCCACGGTGACGGCGAGCTCTCCGGCGGCTGCCTCCGCCAGACGCCGGCGTGCGTAGGTGCCGGTCTCGCCGGCCAGCTCGACCTGCTGCTCGCACGCAGCACCCACCCACCCGGTGAACCACTCCGCCGCCAGGTCGGCCTGGCAGGCGCCGAGGTGCCACGGGCTGGGCCGGACGAGGACCTCGGCCCCCCGCCGGCCGAACCGCTCGGCGGCGACCGCGACGGCGTCCGGGCCGAGCAAGCGGCCCCCCGCCGTCGTGCGGCGTTGGTGAGCGTCGAATGCGGTGGCGACGCGGGCGTCCAGCGGATCCGCCGGCGCCAGCTCGACGCGGCCGACGACGGACAGCGTCAGCAGCACGGGACACCCTGCGCTCGCACAGACGGCGACCAGCCCGGCCAGTTCGTCCGCGGTCAGCAGGTCCAGCAGCGCCGATGCGGTGATGAGCGTCGCGCCGGCGAGATCGCCCGCGTGCAGCCGGGTGATGTCGGACTGCCTCGCCTCGACGGAGACCGCGGCCCCGTCGGCGGCCGGGCCGGGGAGATCGGCGGCGGCGACCTCCAGCAGGTCGGCGTCCCGGTCGTGCACGACCCAGTGCTGCGGCCCGGGCAGCACGGGCGCGAGCCAGCGGCCCATCGCCCCGGTGCCGCAGCCGAGGTCGTGGATCACCCGGCGGCCGGTTGCCGGGAGGTGCCGCCCGAGGTGTTCGACGAGGTCGGGTGCACGGGCCTCGGCATCGGCGGGCTCTCGCAGGGCAAGCCACCCGCGGCTGACCCGGATGCCTTCGATGATCATCGCGACGCCCCGGCCAGGATGCCTGCGAGGACGGACGTCGTGGTCGGCCACCCGGAGAGCGAATCGCGCCGCTCGCGGGCGGCCTGCCGCAACCGCCCTCTCAGCTCGGCGTCGCCGAGCCAGGCCCGGAGCGCGGCGCCGAGTGCCGCGGGGTCGCCGGGCGGAACCAGCAGCCCGGGCCGGATCCCGCCGGCGCCGTGCCCGAGGGCCTCCGGCAGCCCGCCGACCTCGGCTGCGACGACCGGCAGGCCACGGGCCAGGGCCTCGGTGACGACCATGCCGTACGTCTCCGCGCGCGACGCCAGCACCATCAGGTCCGCGGCGGCGTAGGCGCGGCCGAGATCGGCTCCGGTCCGCGGTCCGGTAAAGCACACCCGGTCGCCCAGCCCGCCGTCCAGTGAACGGCGGCGGAGGCCTTCTGCGAACGCCGGGTCGCGGTCCAGGCTGCCCACGCAGACGCAGTGCCAGGACAGGTCCGTGGTCGTCGCCAGCGCATCGAGCAGCACGTCGTGCCCCTTGTCGGACGTCACCGCCGCGACGCAGAGGAGCGCCCCGCCGGCCGCGGTTCCGGTTGCGAGGCCTGCGGCGTCGACAGCGGGCTCTGCGACGTGTACCCGGTCGGCCCGCAACGCGTACAGCTCCCGCAGCCGGCGCCGGGTCCACGCGCTGGTCGTGACGACGGCGGCGGCGACCGAGAGCACCGCGCGTTCCCGCGTGCGGGTCTCGTCGGCGCATTCATCGCCCGGGCGGTGGCCCAGCGGCATGTGCACGAGCACGACCAACCGCAGCCGGCTCGCCTGCGGCACCAGCACCTCGGGGGCCGTCGAGGCGACCAGTCCGTCGAGCAGCACGACGGCACCGTCGGGGATCCGCTCGACGACGCCGGCGAGGGCAGCGCGCGCCGCAGCGTCGGGTCGCGGCCAGCAGCCGGGTACGGCGTGCTCGTGCACCGACCAGCCGATCGAGGTGAGCCCGCGGCAGACGTGGCGGTCATAGGCGTTGCCTCCGCTCGGCCGGGCCGGGTCGTCGATGCCGCCGGGCACGACGACGTGCACCGCCGTCACAGCGGCCGCTCGTAGCTCGCCCACGCGATGTGCGACTCGTGCAGCGTGACGACCAGCCCGTCGAGCTCCCGAGCGGCGTCGCCCAGGGCACCGGCGTGCACGCTGTCTGCGAGTCGATCTGCGACCACGCGCGCGAGCGCCTCGGTGGAGGTGTTCATGCCCGCGAAGGCGGCCTCGTCATCGAGATTGCGGTAGCCGAGCTCGGCCAGCACGGCGCGCAGCACCTCGGCCGCTCGACCGATGTCGACCACGATGTTGTCGGCGTCGAGGGCGGCGCGCCGGAACGTGGCGTCGACCACGTACGTCGCGCCGTGCAGGCGCTGCGCGGGCCCGAACACCTCGCCCCGGAAGCTGTGGGCGATCATCACGTGATCGCGCACGGTCACGCTGTACACGCTCTACGCCCCGTCGTACGTGATGGTGTGGCAGAGCGCCGGCAGGCTTCCTGCGGCCAGCCGGGCCATCACGTCGGGCAACTCGCCGAAGCGGGACTGCCCCGTGAGGAGCGCGTCGAAGGCAGGGTCGCGCAGCAAGTCGAGTGCGAGTTCCAGACGGTCGGCTGTGGTGCGGCGGCCGCTACGGGCCGGGGAGAGGGTGCCGACCTGACTGGCGCGGATGCCGAGGCGGCCCGAGTGGAATGCGCCACCCAGCGAAAGCCTGACCTCGACGTCGCCGTACCAGCTGAGGTCGATGACCGTGCCCTCGGGCGCGAGCAGGTCGAGCGACCGCTGGAGCCCGGCGGACGACGCACTGGCGTGGACGACCAGGTCGCGACCGTCGGCGGCGTCGGCCGGGAGCGCGAAGTCGACGCCGAGTGCCGCCGCGACTTCGGCCCGGCCGGCATCGATGTCCACGAGCGTGACCTGCAGCGCCGGGAACCGGCTCAGCAGGCGTGCGACGCAGCAGCCGACCATCCCGGCGCCGACGACGGTGACCCGGTCGCCGAGCAGTGGTGCGGCGTCCCACAGTGCGTTGACGGCGGTCTCGACGGTGCCGGCGAGCACGGCGCGAGCGGGTGGCACGCCCTCGGGCACGACGGTCACGGCGCCGGCCGGGACGACGTACGCGGTCTGGTGCGGGTACAGGCAGAAGACCGTGCGGCCGCGCAGCTCCGGGGGTCCCTGCTCCACGGCGCCGACGTTGAGGTAGCCGTACTTGAGCGGTCCCGGGAAGTCCCCCTCCTGGAATGGTGCCCGCATCGCGGCGTACTGGCCCGGCGGCACACGGCCCCGGAACACCAGCGTCTCGGTGCCGCGGCTGACGCCCGACAGCAAGGTGCGCACCACCACGTCGTCCCGACCCGGCTCGGGCAGCGTGACCGGCCGGATCTCCCCGCAGCCGGGCGCGCCCAGCCAGAACGCATGCGCGTCGTCGGGCACGGGCCTCACCGTGCCAGGCCCGCCGGCGATCACCACCGACAAGCCCTGACTCGCAGCCCTGGCAGCGCAAACGCGGACTGATCACGCACTTCGCCCACCAGTCGCTCGCCGCCATACGGAGTCCCGGACACGGTCCACACTACGACGCGCGGGCATTCTCGGTTCATCGATCCGCTATTTGACCACAGAGCGCGACAAGCCCTGCGCACGACCTGGGAGGAATGGTCTTCGAGGCGTGCACGATCATTCCCGTCGCGCCTGCCTGCTCGTCGCGTCACGCTGCAGTCGCGAGGCCATTCATGCTGCTCTCACGAGATGCAGTGATGCTGAGCCGATGCGATCGTCCGGCTCCGTCCCAGAAGCGATCCGTCTCGGTCGCCGCCGGCGGCGGCGCGTCGCGGTGATCGTTCTGCTGGCGCTCGTCGCGCCGGTGACCTACTCGTACACGACGACGATGCTGCAGCCATCGAGCCTGCCGCTCTGGCCACGCAGCGTCGAGTGGTTGCGAGCGCACCACGGCAACTGGCTCGTCGACGAGGCCGAGCACTACTACTACAGCTGGCAGGCCCCGAGCAAGGGCGGCCCACAGCTCACGAGCCTGCCGGCAGTCGGTGTGAGCAGCGCTGCGGTCCCGAAGGCCATCAGCCGGCGTCTCCTCCACCACCCCACAGTGGAGCTGCCGCCCACGATCAGGCGCCCGTTCGCGCATCGTTTGCTCGGCGAGGGGATCTGGCGCGGCACCGGTCCGCTGATGCGGGGACGCCCGCCGGTGCTCGTGACGACTTTTCGGACGGAAGTCGACTACCCGCGGATCGTCGCCTACGTGGCGTGGTTCGACCACACACGTACCTCCGTCGCGTTCTATCCGGGCCGGTACGAGCCTCCGAGCGCTCCGGTGCGCGGGCCGATGTCAGTGCCCGGCGACCAGCGCTGGCGCCTGCTCGCGACCTTCAACGGCGGCTTCATCTACAAGGACGGCAACAACGGTTCGTCGATCGGCGGGAGGCAGTACGAGCCGCTCAAAGCCGGCCTCGCGACCCTCGTCGCCTACCGCGACGGTCGCGTGGACGTGAAGACGTGGAAGGGCGGCCCGGTCGCCGGCCCGCAGATCGCGTTCGCGCGCCAGAGCTTGCCGCTGATCGTCGACCATGGGCGCCTCAACCCGGCCCTGAACGACAGCTCGCAGTGGGGCTACACACTCGGCAACGCGGTCCGCGTGTGGCGCACCGGTGCGGGGATCGATCGGCACGGCAACCTGATCTACGCCGCGGCGGACTTCCAGACGGTCACCACGCTGGCGCAGATCCTGCAACGCGCCGGCGCCGTGCGGGCGATGCAGCTCGACATCAACCCGGAGTGGCCGACCCTGATCACGTACGCCCACCACGGCGGCCTCGATCCGATCAAGGTCGTGCCCAACTACCAGCAGCCGGCGACGCGCTACCTCGTACCGGACGACCGCGACTTCTTCGCCGTGTACAGGCGCCTGCCCGGGCCCGTCACCGTGCCGTTCAAGTAGCCCGGAGGCGGCGTCGGCTCGCGCCCTACGGCGTCGCCGCGGCACGGACGCGCGCGAGCAGCGCGTCGAATGGGCGCCAGAAGACCGCCTGGGCGATCGGAGTCGCGAGCTGCGCCGATTCGTGCGTGGCGGTGAAACCCGGGCGGGAACGGATCGTGATGTAGCGCTTGTGAGCCGCAGGGTGCGGTCGGAGCCAGTTCCAGAACGTGTTGGCGCCGCCTGTGCCGGCGATGGTGTCCGCATCGCCGACCATCACCTCCGCGAAGACGCTCGGCGCGAGCGCGGGCGGCAACGGACCGGTCGGATACGCCGGGAAGATGCTGACGACCGCGACGGGAGCCGGCACGCCCCACGTGCTCGCCTCGCCGGCGTAGTCGAACACGGCGGCCCCGCCGTAGGACTTCCCGAGCGCCACGACCGGAACGTGCACCCCACCGAGCCGCCCGAACGCTGCGACGATGCCGTGCCTCAAGTGGACGAGCGCGGTCTGCGGCGTATCGCCCCTGCCACTCTGGAAGCGGGGGTAGATGACGAGGGCGCCGCGCGCTCGCAGGTGGCTCAGCCACGGAGCCCAGTCCGCCGGCACCCCCGTGGTCCAGCCGTGCACGAACACGACGATGACGCGGACGGCGCCCGCCGGGCGCATCAGCCACACCTGATCCGCCCCGTGGCCGATCGAGACGACGCCCGGACCGGTGTCCGCGGCGGGCAGTGCGGCATGAGCGCTCAGGGCGCTCGTCGCGAGCCCGACTGCGGTGATCAGTATGGCGAGGTGGTTCTTCATGTGGCCTCTCCAACGCAACCCCGAGGCGTCCCCAGAGCGCTCAGAGCCTCTATTGTCGCTGAGGCGTCGTGCCTGCGAATCGCGCTGTCCGCGAAGGCGACGCGGGAGCTTCTAGGGCGCGTGGCGCTTGGGAGTGATGTGCCCGTCGGGCCAGATGAGCGGCCCCACGGTGTAGCCGAAGCTGTTCATACGCCCGAGCGTGATCTTGGTGTAGAGGGCTCCGTGCCATGCTCGCGTGTAGACGCCGGTCTTGGGCGTGCCGATGTCGAGCACGGCGCGCGCCGCGCCTTGCCCGTCGCTCTCGACGATGCGGAGCGGACGATGCTGCGCCGTTTGCGGAAGGGTGATCGCGAAGATTCCGTCGTGGATCGGCGCCTCGAGAGGCGCGGCGTTCTCGCGTTCGATCGTCACCTGGGTGGCGTTCTTGGTGACGCGGCCGAGCAGGACGAGCTGCCCAAGCTTGCCTGGCTGAGCCACCCGCACGAGCCAGCCCGCCGGGAGGTTCGCGGCCTTCCCGCATTGGCTGACACCGATGCCGTCGCCGCGCTTGAACTCGAGGCAGCTCCCGCCGCCTGTCGCAGAGGCGACCTTGAGCGGCCGTCCGGCGAGTATCGCGACAACGCGCAAGCGCCCTGCCGGTTGCGCGGGCCGCCGTGCCGGGCGCAGCGGGACGGAATGGCTGACGGTGCCGGTCGCGTCGATCGTCTGGATGCGCACGAGGCTATGCCCGTAGCGGCGCTGGGCCCATGGGATCTCGGTGAGCCACGCGCCGTTGCGCGTGACGACATCTCGCTGCGTGCCATCTTCGAAGGTGAGCCGCACGCGACTGGTCCCTGGCGGCGCGATGCCGGCTATGAATGCTGAAGCGTGGATGAGGTGCGGCTTGATGTCGGAGGTCTCGAGCAGCACCCCGACGGTTCCGGGGCGCGCCGGCCCGCAGGCCATCGCCGTCGCGCGGCCCGCGATGGTGATCAGCTCGCATGCCTGACCGCCCGATTTGCGCGCTCGCCAGAGCCGTAGTGAACGGCCGTCGCGCGTGCTCGCCGCGGCTACCAGCCTGATCGAGCTCTTGTCGATGCCGCGCACGAAGCCCCCGCCACTGAACGCGCGCTGCACGGGTGGCGGAGGCTTGCTGTCGAACAAGCTCGCGAGCTGCGGGCCTATTCCGAAGGCTTGCGAGCCGAACGCGAGCACGGCGATCAGGCCGGTCAGGGCGAACGCCGACACGCGGCGCGGC
This sequence comes from uncultured Gaiellales bacterium, assembly GCA_964651695.1. Classification (GTDB taxonomy): domain Bacteria; phylum Actinomycetota; class Thermoleophilia; order Gaiellales; family JALYLC01; genus JALYLC01. The sequence continues at coordinate 13,704 of CAZYYP010000043.1, forward strand.
GAGCGGCGGCGCGATGGCTTCCCCACGCCCGGCCAGTCCGGCTCGTCGGCGCACACGAACGCTGCGCGGAGCCGCGTCTCGAGCTCGCGGTCGATCTCGCTGATCACGACTCCACCTCCGATCTCATCACAGCCGCCAGTTCGTCACGCGCCTGACTCAGCGTCGCCGCGACCGTGCCCTCACTGATGCCGAGCACGGCTGCTATCTCCGTGTTCTTCAGCCCAGCCACATAGCGCAGCAGCACCATCGTCCGACGCCGAGCGGGCAAGCCGAGTACAGCCGCCGTCAGGACCCCGTCCGCCGCCTCGTCAACCACGCCCAACTCGAAGTCGAGCGGGACGCTTGCCACCCGGCGACGTGTATCCAACGCGCGGTTGATGACGATCCGCCAGATCCACGCCTCCAGCGACCCGCCGCGAAACCGATGCGCCTCCCTCAGTGCCTGCGCAAAGCCATCCTGAACCACGTCACGCGCGTCCGAATCCCCGGCGATTCCGCGCACGGCACCCACGAACACCGCAAAGCGCTCCCGGTAGACCCGCTCGATCGCCACCTCGGACACCATCACCGGAGAGACGTAACAGCATCGCGATTCCTTTAGCGAGCGTGACCGGCTGGACTCTCTGCCGAGACGGAGACCGTCTCGGCCACCATCGGCCACGGAATGTGCAAAACCGCCCGCGCGACAGCGACGACAGAGGCACCGAGGCCTGCGGGGCTCGCGTCGCTGCACTCCACGCGCGCGGTGTCCGCGCCGCGTGGAAACAGCAGCGCCGTCGAACCGCGGGCGACCCGCCGGCGCCCAGCGTCGAGCCGCCCAAACCCGCGCAGAGACCTCCGCCGAAGGAGCTAGCGAACGGCGCCGATGTGACAAGTTCGGCAACGCGGGTAAGACCACCGCGAATGGTGTCCACCGAACCGAGGAGTCCTCATGCCCGCCGCCGCCATCATCTTCGCCCTCGCGGGCACAGGTTACGGACTGATCGGCATTCTCGTGATCATCGTGCTCGTGCTCCTCATCTGGCGGCTGCTCTAGCGGAAGCGTACGGAGGAGAGGGGTCTCGAAGAGCGGGGGGCGATGATGCGGGATCCCACGAGCAGCAGCGGGAAGAGGGGCTGCGCGTCTCGGACATCAGTTCCGTGTGAGCGCTACTGAGTGCGGGACGACCTCGCGTTGGCCCTTGCACAACGTATGCATCGCGCTCCTGATCGGCGCGCTCAGCTTGACGAGAAGTCGGCGGTGACCATGGCGACGTCGTGCTGGCCGCGGTAGGTGCCCGTGGCGATGCCGAGTCCGACAAGGCGGAGCGCGCGCGTGAGGATGACACCGCGGTGCGTGGAGCTCTGCATCCAGGCGTTCACCATGCCACTCGGCGTGGCGTACCGCCCTGCGCCGTAGGAGAGGATCTCGGCCACCACGCGGCGCCTGACATAGCGACGCAAGCGGACGTCCCATGTCCCTTGCGGGCCGTCGTGGGCGAAGTAGCCGCGGCGCAGCATGTCATCGGAATGCGATTGGGCCGCTCGCGTGAGCTTCGCGTCCGTCTTGAGCGCGCCTAGTCCGCGTGCGGCGCGTTGCTTGTTGAACAGCACGAGCACACGCGCCGCGGTGGCCGACGACCTGGACGCGCCAGTGCGCAACAGCGAGCGGGAGAGGATGCCACCGCCAACAGCGGCCAGCACAAGCGCGACGGCGACACCCACCACGCCCTTGCCTGGCTTCCTCATCCCTCGATCACCTTCCACGCGATCGCGACCAGCACGGCCAGCACGAGCGCCGCCGCGCCGGTCTGGCGCAGGCTGTGGTCCTGGAGGCCGATCACGCCCGCCATGAGCTGGCGCAGCTGTGAGTGGACGGATGAGAGATCACGCCTGATCTCAGCCACGACAGCGCGCTCCTCGTCCAGCTCGCCTTCCAGATCGACGCGTACATCCTGCGCTGCGCGCCCGGAGTCGCCGCTCAGCGCGGCGGCCTCGGCAGCGTCGCGGACATCCTCGGCCGCACGCTCGGCCTCAGCCCGCACCTCCCCAGCCGCACGCTCGGCATCGCCCAGGATCTTCGCAGCGGCCGCAGCGACGACATCCTCGCCGGATTCGCGCGCCGACTGGCGCAGAACTGCCTCGTCCTGGTGCGGTTCGCTCATGACCCTCGCCACCGTCATCGACAACCGCTAGACACGCGGCGTCCCAGCGTGCGTTACCCATCGGCATGCAACGCCCGTTACTTGAGCGCCGCCTGTCCATGCGCCTCGCGGCACGCGATTCGAAATGCGCCAGTCGCGCTCGTTCAGATCCAGAGTCAAGCTCAAGCCGCCCGCTGATCACAACCAACGGGCTGTCACGCACCCGCTCCCGTGACCCGAGCAATCCACGACATTCCACCCGGCAAGCGCGGCTGCCCCCGTTCGGGGGATAGCGTCTCGCAGCGACTCACGTGCAGGCTGGCGGAGGGCAGCTCCAACTCACGCGGCCCGCGGAACCCCGCCCATCTCTCGAGCGCCCACCGCGCACGAGCGCGGACCCGCCCTGACCCGAACAAGCTGGCGTGGCCCGCCAGAGGACGAGTGTGTCGTGATCGACGAATTGGACCGGACGCTGACGGCGCTGAACGCCGCACGTCTGCAGGCGGCACAGATCGAGGCGAGCCTTCCGACCCTGCTCACGAGCGAGCGGCTCGCCGCCGGACGGCAACTGTTCCGCGTACGCGCTGAGATCGAGCGCCGCGCCACGCGGCTTCGACGCGCCGCGAGCCGCGCGTGATGCCTGTCCGTCCACCAGCCGAGCTTCCGACGAAATCCGGCCGTGCAGCCCACCCCCGATCCCACCACGGACCACTCGATAAGTCGGACCACCGGCTGTCAACCGAGCCTAGCGTGCGGCGTCCTTGAGCTTTGCGTCCATGCCGATCGGCTCGATCTACGCCTTCGGATTCGGAGGCCGCATCGCCGCATTAGCCAGATACGGCATTGCTTCTCGTCGCATTCTCCGACCCGCTCCCAGCGCGGTTCCGCCGGATCCAAGGCGTGCCCGAGAGCGTCTTGAGCATTGAGCAGCAATGCCTGCTCCGGGCGATATTCGACGAGCTGAGCCGGCAAGGCTCGAGGGGACGTCGCGCCCGCTCGCCGTGAGCTCAGGCAGATCGGCCTAAGCCGGGGCAGCGGGCGAGAGGCGCGTGATCTCGCCCACCATGAGCCGAGCCTCGCGAACGACCTGCGGCGTAAACGCCCCCCAGACGTCCCTGGCGTCACCCAGGTAGATCGCGCGCGCGTGGGAAAGCGCCGCGCGCGCGTCCGCCGGAAGCCGGGCGAGCGCCCACTCCGCCGCGGCGTCCTTCGAGCGCACCGCGCCGGTCGCAGCAGTGCACCAGATCCGGGCGAGCGTCAGGAGCACATTGCAGGTATCCGGCTCGAGGTCGCTAAGCAGGCCTTCGACGCCGCTCACGATCGCGGCGATGAAATCGCCCTCCGGTACGGGATCGAGGACCTCGGCCGCAGGCGGCCCGATCAGCGGCCGGTTCGCGAGCAGCAGCATCGTGATCAGCGACGCGAGATCGGGATCCTGCGCCGGCCACGGCTCAAGGCCGCTCTCGTGCTCGCCGCGCCACCACTCCCCGTACCGCAGGTCGAGGCGCGGTGGCGAACGCCACGGGCAGACGTCCGACTGAACGACAACCGTCAGCTCAACCGGCCGCAACCCCGGTCGGCCATCCCCCGCGGGCGAGAGCTCGAGCAGGCCGGCGATCACTCGCCGCCTCTCATCGAGCGTGGTGGCGCGCGCCACCACGACGAAGACGTCTATGTCGCTGCGCGGCCGAAGCCCGCCCATCACGGCCGAGCCGTACAGATACGCGCCGACGACGCCCGGCCCAAGCTCAGCGCCCACGAGCGCCACGATCTGCTCCAGCTGCTGCGGCGGCTCGCCGCCAGTCACCGCACTCGCCATCGGCGGCAAGCGTAGCCAACGCTACCGTCGCAACCCAGCCCCGGATGCGCGTCGCCTCAGATCGAATTCGTCTCGACTGCCTACGAGAAGCGCGGCTCCGTCGGTCCCGTCCGCGAGCGATCCTCAGCCGCTGCGCGACTCATGACCGACGTCGCCCTCACTCTGCGCCGGGCAGACGACAGGCTCTACCGCGACAAGGTGAGCCACACTAGACGAACGCGATTGGCGGGATTGGACTCAATCGCAAGCCAATGGGCGCCTGGTTGGCGCGAGCGTTCTTTGGTTTTGGCGTGGCCTACGCCGTGGTCGTCGTTGCCGGGTTTGTCTCCCTCGGCAACGTCCGTGATCCCTTGCCCGATCCGTATCTCGCTATCGCCGAGATCCAGACGCTCGAGGCGCCGTTCCAGGCGGTCTATGAGGCAGGCCCGACCGGCTACGGACTCTCGCGGCACGCGGCTGAGCGGGGTCGCCGTAGAGGTGTCCTACCGCGAAGCCGTCGTCCTCGAGCCTCACGAGGCGATGATCGGCGCGCCGTATTACGAGCTGTTCGCAGTGCCGGTCCTGCGCCCCGAGGAGATCGTGGCGCTCAGGCTCCGCGGGCGACCGGCATCAAGGCCGGTAGTCGGCCTTCGTCACGGGCCTCGGGAGATGCAGACCGCTCATGGCCC
>CAZYYP010000044.1:0-18131 GCA_964651695.1 uncultured Gaiellales bacterium
GGGCCCGCGTGAGCCTGCGCCAGGCGCTGGGCGCGCTCGCCGTCGAGGAGCGCCGTGCGCTCGAGCCAGCGCGCGGCCTCGGCAGCGCTCGCATGCCAGGCTGCGGTCGCCTCGGTCGCGCGTCGCCCAGCGTCGCGCTCGGCGACGAGCAGGACCGCGCGCTTCTGCTCGAGCAGGTCGCGCGCGTGCTCGGCCGTGGCGATCCGCGCGACCAGCCACTGGCGGCCGGCCCTACCCGGCGGGATACGCAGCGTCATCGCGGTAGTGCTTCTCGAGGGCGCTCGCACCGACCATGCTGAGCTCGCTCCGGGGGAGGTGGGAGGCGATGCCCCAGGCGCGGTCGAGCGTCTCGTCGACGGTGCGCTTCTCGGTACGGCCCTGGGTCAGGAACTCGCGCTCGAACGCCTCGGCAAATCCGAGGTAGCGCCGCTCACTCGCCGAGAGGGCGTCCTCGCCGATGATCTCCGCGAGGTCTGCGATCTGGCGGGCGTGCGCCACGAGCCCGTAGAGCTGAGCGGCGATGTCCAGGTGGTCGTCACGCGTGCGCCCCGGCCCGGCGCCGAGCCGCATCAGGCGAGAGAGCGAGCCGAGGGCGTCGAACGGCGGGTAGACCCCGCGCCGGTCGAGCTCGGGCGAGAGCACGATCTGGCCCTCCGTGATGTACCCGGTCACGTCGGGCACGGGATGCGTCATGTCGCCCGCCGGCATCGTCAGCACGGGCACCTGGGTGATCGAGCCCGGGCGCCCCTCGATCCTGCCCGCCCGCTCGAGCAGGGACGCGAGATCGCTGTACAGGTACCCGGGGTATCCGCGGCGGCTCGGAATCTCCCCGCGCGCGGCCGACACCTCCCGCAGTGCATCGCAGTAGCTCGTGAGGTCGGCCATGACGACCAGCACGTGGCGACCCAGGTCGAAGGCGAGATGCTCGGCGATCGTGAGCGCGATGCGGGGCGTGACGATCCGCTCGACCGTCGGATCGTCCGCCGTGTTGAGCAGCAGGGCGAGGTCGCCGCGCGCAGAGCGCTCCTCGAGCGCGTCGCGGACGGCGGCCGCGTCGGCATGCGTCACGCCCATGGCGGCGAAGACCACCGCAAAGGGCTCGTCACCGGCAGTCGCCTGCGCGGCGATCTGGCTCGCGAGCTCGAGATGGGGCAGGCCGCCGACCGAGAAGATCGGGAGCTTCTGACCGCGCACCAGCGTGGCGAGGCCGTCGACGGCGGAGACGCCCGTGAGGATGGCCTCGCGCGGAACGGCGCGGGCCGCCGGGTTGATGGGCCGCCCCGCGATCTCGCGCACCTCCGAGCCCGTGATCGGGGGGCCGCCGTCGACCGGCTCGCCACGCCCGTTGCAGACACGGCCAAGCCAGGCGGGCCCGACCGGGATCGTCATGGGCGCGCCCGTGAACGAGACGCGGGCGTCGTCGAGCCGCATGCCGGATGTGCCCTCGAGCACCTCCACCACGGCGATCCCCCCGTGCACGTCGAGAACGACGCCGTTGCGGCGCTCGCCGCTTCCGAGCCGCACCTCGGCGACCTCGTCCCAGCCGACGCCGGAGACGCCGTCGACGATCAGCAGCGGCCCGGTGATCTCCACGAGCGACTCGTACTCGATGCGTGGCGAGACCGTCATCGCAGCGCGTCCAGCCGCGCGAGCAGATCGACGCGGGCGGCGTCGACGGCGGCTGCGTCGTCCGGCCCCGACTCGTCACGTGCCCGCAGGGCGTCGCCGAAGCCGAGCAGCTCGATCGCCGCGGGATCCACACCACGCTGCGCGAGCCCACGGCACGCATCGTGCACGTCGAGGGCGAGGCGCAGCAGCGCGGCCTGCTTGGCAGGCCCGCAGAACGCCTCATTCGGATTGAGCGCGCTCTGGCGCAGGACGAGCTCGCGCAGCAGCCGGGCCGCCCAGAGCGTCAGCCGCTCGCCCGCCGGCAGCGAGGCGACGCCGACGAGGTCGGCCACGACCTGGCGCCGGTCGGCGTCGTCGAGGAGTGCGATGGCACGATGCCGGCGCTCGCTCCAGCCCGTGTCGCCGTGCTCGGCATGCCAGCGCGCCAGCGCCTCGGCATCGCGGGACGAGGAGTCGCGCCAGGTCACGGCCGGATAGTGGCGCGCGTAGGCGAGGTCGCGATCGAGTGACCAGACGCAGCGGACGGAGCGGCGGGTGTGCGCCGTCACGGGCTCGGTCAGATCGTTGCCGGGCGGGGACACCGCGCCGAGAATGGTGACCGACCCGTCGTCGCCGCCGAGCGTGCGAACGCGACCCGCCCGGGCGTAGAACGCGGCGATGGCGGACGAGAGCCGCGCGGGGTAGCCCTCCTCCGCGGGCAGTTCGTCGGTGCGAGAGGCGAGCTCGCGCAGCGCCTCGGCCCAGCGCGACGTCGAGTCGGCGATGACCACCACGTCGTGGCCCATGTCGCGGTAGTGCTCGGCGACCGTCAGCCCGGCGTGGATGCTCACCTCGCGCGCCATGACGGGCATGTTCGAGGTGTTCGCGATCAGTACCGTGCGCTCGAGCAGCGGCCGCCCGTCGCGCGGGTCGACGAGCGAGCGCAGCTCGTGCAGCACGTCGGCGAGCTCGTTGCCGCGCTCGCCGCACGCGATGTAGACGATCACGTCGGCGTCGCACCACTTCGCGATCTGCTGCAGGACCATGGTCTTGCCCGTGCCGAATCCGCCTGGCACCGCAGCCGTGCTGCCGTGCGCGATCGGGTAGAGGAGGTCGAGCACCCGCTGCCCCGTGATGAGCTGCACGTCGGCGTCGAGGCGGCCGCCGTGCGGTCGCGGCTCGCGCACCGGCCAGCGGGCGGCCATCGGGATCTCGGCCCCATCGATGCGGGCGATCGCCGCCTCCACCGTGTAGTCGCCGGCGGGGGCGATCCACTCGAGCTCGCCCGCCGTCCCGGGCGGGACGAGGATGCGGTTCTCCACCGCCGGCGTCTCGGGAACCGTCCCGAGCAGGCTGCCGGGCGCGACCCGGGCACCGGCGAGCGCGGCAGGCGCGAACGCCCAGCGGCGCTCGTGCGAGAGCGACCCGTCCAGAGCTGCTGCCAGCAGGAACTGGGGCGCCGTCGCGAGCGGGCGCAGCATGCCGTCGAAGACGCCGCCCAGCAGGCCGGGACCGAGCTCGGCCGCGAGCGGCCGTCCGCTTCCCGTGACCGGCTCCCCGGGCCTCAGACCGCCCGTGTACTCGTAGACCTGGATGGTCGCGCGGTCGCCGTCGAGGGCGATGACCTCGCCCGGCAGGCCGCGCTCGCCGACCGTCACGATCTCGAGCATGCCCGCCCCGCGCATCGCCGTGGCCTCGACGACGGAGCCGTTCACGCGCAGCACGCTGCCGCTCACGCCCACAGCTCCTCCACCCCGCTTCCGAGCGCCTCGAGCGCGCGCTCCGCGAGCGCGGGCAGCGTGGCGTCGATCAGCCGCTGTCCGTCGTGCGCGATCACCCCGCCGACGCCCGGAGGGTCGCGCTGGACGGTCGAATCCGCGCCGAGGCGCTCGCGGGCGCCGGCCTCGAGGCGGTCGAGCAGGGCCTCGTAGCCGGGGTCATCCCGGAGCCTCAGCACGGCGGCGACGGCCTCGTCGCGCAGCGCCTCGTAGGCCTCGCGCCGGGCGCGCAGCACCCGGCCTTGCGCCTCACGGCGTTGCGCCGCCTCGCGGCTCCGGGCCTCGAGCTCGGCGCGCTCGAGCGCCTCGGCGCGCGCACGCTCGACGAGCACGCCCGCATCCGCGCGCGCCGCGGCGAGCTCCGCCTCGACGGCCGCGGCCGCCTCGGCGCGCACGCTCTCGGCATCCCTGTGCGCCGCGGCGATCAGGGCCTCCCGGAGCGGCGCGAGGGTCACGCCGGGAGCGAGCACCACACCGTTCCCGGCCGGCGATCGAGCGCCGCGAGCGCAGCGACATCCGGAGCCGCGTCGAGGATCACGAGCGCGACGTCGTCTGCGAGCTGCTCCAGCGCCGCCGTCACCGCATCGGCCCCATCGGCGCCCACGATCTCGGCACCTGCGAGCGCATACCCGCCAAGCCGCGCGTCGCTCCCGATGGCGACTGCGCGGCTCACGCCTTCCCGATCAGGATCAGGGCCACGATCAGGCCGTACACGGCGATGCCCTCGGCGAGTCCGAGCACGACCAGGGCGCGCCCGAACAGCTCGGGCTTCTCGCTGATGGCAGCGAGCGCGGCAGCACCGGTGTACGCGACGGCGATGGATGCGCCGATGCACGCGCCGGCGACCGCGATCGAGGCGCCGATGAGCGCTGCCCCGGGATCGCCCGAGGCGGCGGCGCTCGACGCGGCGGCGCCTGCCGTGTCGACGAATCCGAAGGCGATCGCGGCGAGCACGATGAGCGCCGCCGAGGCGACGGCGACGTTGGCCACCACGAGACGGCGCAGGCCGCGGGCGGGTGCCCGCCGGAGGGCGGACTGGACGAGCACGGCCACGATCACCACGATCGGGGCGGCGATGAGCAGCGAGGCGATCACTTCGGGCTCACGGACTGATCGTCGATCACGGGAAACCTCCAGGGTCGGAAGGGACGGCCCTCGCCCGCGAAGACACGGGAGAAGAGCTCGTAGTACTCGAGGCGCAGGGCCTGGACACCGGCGACGAGGGCCTCGAGGGAGAACGCGATGGCGTTGCCCACCGCGAACAGCAGGACCGCCGCGAGCCAGCCCAGCGGGCTGCCGCGCAGCGTGCTTGCGCCGTCGACCACGGCCTGTCCGATCGCGGCGTGCACGAGGCCGAAGGCGGCGAGGCGCGCGAACGACACGGTGTTGCCTGCGGTGCGCAGCGTCGCGTCGAAGACCTCGACGATCGTCTCGGCCAGGGCGACTCCGCCCCGCCCGGCGGCCCGCATGAAGCCGGTGGCGAGGAGCGCGAGCGCGACGACGCCGAGCGTGAGGCCGCCGTCCATGACCGCCGCCAGGTGGTCGTACCAGCCGCCGAGCGCAACTCCACCGGCGAGCAGCAGCAGGAAGCCGGCAACGCCGGACGGGGCGAGCAGGGCCGCCATGGGGCCGTCCTCGCGCAGCCGGTTCAGTGCGCCGATCGCGTAGCTCACCGTGAGCAGCACCGCCCCGATGCCGATCGCCACGACGAGCAGGCGCACCGGATTGTCGAGCGGCGCCATCCAGAGCGTCGGCGCCAGCCCCGTCGGGCCGAGGGCCTCGCCGTAGAGCAGCCCGAAGACGGCGGCCGCGATCCCCGCCGCCGCCGGCAGGGGCCACAGCGAGCGGTAGCGCGCGAGCACCGGGCGCGACGAGTGGCGGAGCACGAGCGCGAGCAGCACGAGCAGCAGGCCATGCCCCACGTCGCCGAACATCATCCCGAACATGAGCACGAACGTGATGGCGGCAAACGGCGTGGGATCGATGTCCGCATAGCGCGCTGCGCCGTAGATGTCGACCAAGGGCCGGAACGCGCTCGCGACGCGGAGCGGTCGCAACAGCGTCGGGGGGTCGATCCAGCGAGGCGGCTCGAGCTCGACGAGGGACGCACCGAGCGGCGCGAGACGGGCACGCAGCGGCTCGACGGCGGACGCGTTCGTCCAGCCGACGACGGCAGCCACCGGCCCGTGCCGGACGGCGGCTCCCGCGCGCCGCGCGAGTTCCGCCTCGCCCGCAAGCGTCGCCCAGTCGCCCGCCTGCTCGGCGGCGGCGAGATCGGGCACCGCTCGCGCGAGACGGGGCTCCCCGCGCTCGGAGCCCACGCGATGCTCGAGCCGGCGCAGCGCATCGACCTGGGGCCCGGCGAGCGCCGGGAGCTCGCCCGACAGCTCGACGCCGCCGTCGTCGGCCAGCGCCACGAGCGTCCCCCGCAGCGCCTCCTCCGGGGCGATGACGGCGATGCGGCGCATGCGCACCGGCAGCGCGGCCTCAGGCAACGGCATCGAGCACCTCCAGCGCACTCGCTGAGCCACCCCGCGCGGCCGCGGCCAGCGCGGCGCTCACCCGGCGAGCGTCGACCGCAACCAGCGCGGCCGCTCCCGTCAGGACCGACATCCCGTCGGAGCTGCGCACGAGCAGCGCGCGGGCATCTTCCTCGACCCGCCGCCACCAGCGCACCTCCGCCGTCCAGAGCGCGCCGGCGTCGTCGATGCCCGCCAGGACCCACGACGCGCGGGGCGAGAGACGGCGCGTGAGCCCGGTGATATCCGCCGCGTCGGCGACCCCACGCCCGAGCTCGGGCAGGCGGAAGAGCGCACCCCGCGGTCGTCCACCGGCTGCGAGGTCGCGCGCGAGCAGCAGCGCCACCGCTCCGAGCGCCCACGGCGCGGCCGCGGGAACCGCATCGAGCACACGGCGTGCCCAGCGCAGCCGCACGGCGCGAGCGATATCCGCGGGCTCGTCGCTTCCCGGATCCCCCCAGTCGGACGCCGCGAGGGCCAGTCGCAGATCGCTCGTCGAAGACGCGCCTGCGATTCGGCGGGACGCGCTCCCGAGCGATCCGGGATCGAACGGACGCCGGCTCGGCATGCCGTCGAGCTCCGCGAGCCGCTCGTCGAGATTCGCGATCTCGAACCATGCGACGAGGACGCGCGCATGGAGCGCCGCCCCCGGCGGGAGCCATCCCGCGAGCACGCGCATCTGCCAGAGCGCGGTCGCAGCCACGGCCCGCTGCGCCTCGGCGAGATCGGCCCCGGCTCGCACGGCGTCGCCATACGCCGTGCTCGCGAGCGCCGTCGTGGCATCGGCGAGCGACGCGCAGCGCGCGATCTCGAGCACGCGCTCGCGCCCCACGCCGTGCGTCGCCACGAGACGGGCGCGCACCGACGCGGCGACCCACGACGGCCTCATCCGTCACCGACCACGTGATCGACGACCCGGGCGATGAGCTCGGGGCGACGCGCCGCAGCCGTCGCCGCGATTCTCGCGGCCTCGGACTCGGCGTCTGCCGCGATGCGCGCGAGCTCGGCGCGCGAGCCGCGCTCCCGCGTGGCGATCGCCTCGGCCCGCTCGCTCTCGGCCCGGCGGGCACCGTCGGCACGGATGCCGGCGGCCTGCACGCGCCCCGCGGCGATGGCCTCCTGCGCCTCCGGCCCCGCGGACTCCCGGATCGCCCGGGCCTCGTCCTCCACGAGGTCGACCGCCGCGAACACCGGCAGCAGCTCGGCCGCGAGGGATGCGCCCGCGCGTGCGGGAATGCCGAGCCCCGCCGCCGGCGGGCCGGGCGGCGTGCCCAGCCGCCGGAAGCGGTTCAGGAGGTCGGAGAACGCGGGCATGAGGATGACGATGCCGTCGCTGTGCGCAGCCCGCATCGGCGTGACTGCGTAGCGGCCGCTGCGGATCCCCCGCGAGCGCTCACACGCCCGCGGGCGACGCAACGAGCACGCGCTGCACGAGGTCGATCAGCCGATTGGAGTACCCCCACTCGTTGTCGTACCAGGCGACGACCTTGACCTGCGTCCCATCGACGACCGCGGTCAGACCGGCGTCGAAGATCGACGAGAACGGCGACTTGATGATGTCGGAGGAGACGAGCGGATCCTCGCTGTAGCGGAGGATACCCTCGAGCTCGCCCCTGTCGGCACGGCCGGAGACGAGCTCGTTCACCTCTGCGATCGTCGTCGCCCGCTCGATCTCCACGGTCAGGTCGACCAGCGAGCCGGTTGGCACGGGCACGCGTACCGCGTAGCCCTGCAGCTTTCCGTCGAGCTGCGGCACGACGAGACCCACCGCCTTCGCAGCGCCCGTCGTGGTGGGCACGAGGTTGCAGGCCGCGGCGCGCGCACGGCGATAGTCCTTGTGGGGCCCGTCCAGCAGCTTCTGGTCGCCCGTGTAGGCGTGGACCGTGGTCATGATCCCGTGCCGGATGCCGAGGCCCTCGTGCAGGACCTTGGCGACGGGCGCGAGGCAGTTGGTCGTGCAGGACGCGTTCGAGATGATGTGGTGCAGGTCGGGATCGTAGACATCGTCGAAGTTGACGCCGAGCGCCACGGTCACGTCCGGGTCCTTGGCCGGCGCGGAGATGACGACCTTGCGCGCTCCCGCCTCGAGATGCTTCGCGGCATCGGCGCGCGCGCGGAAACGGCCGGTCGACTCGATCGCGACGTCCACTCCGAGGGCTCCCCAGGGGAGCTTCGCGGGATCGTTCTCGCACGGCATGGCGATGTGCTTCCCGTCCACGAGGATCCCGCCGTCGGCGGCCTCGACCTCACCCGCGAACCGCCCGTAGACGGTGTCGTTCCGCAGCAGATGGGCGAGCATCGCGGGGTCGGCGACATCGTTGATCGCCACCCACTCGATGTCGGCGCCACTCTCGTAGGCGGCGCGGAACGCCGCGCGACCCGTGCGTCCGAAGCCGTTGATCGCAACGCGAACGGTCATGAAATGTCTCCTCGAAGGGTCGTTTGTCTGGCCCGAGACTAGGTCGCAATCGTGGCTGGGCCATCGGCAGAATCCGCCGACCTCGTCGCGGGAAGACCGCAGGCGGGGTACGTGTGCAGACCGATGCCGGCGCGCTCGGGTCCACGCATGCTGCCGCTATGGCAGACGCTGACGTGACTCCGACCGGCGCGGCGACGACCGCGCACCGCTTCGCCTACGACTTCGACGAGCCCTGCGCAGGCGGGCGATCCCTGCTCGGCGGCAAGGGAGCGGGCCTTGCCGAGATGACAGCGCTCGGCATCCCGGTGCCGCCGGGCTTCACGATTACGACCGATGCCTGCCGCGCCTACATGGCGGGCGGTCAACTGCCCGCCGGGCTCGCGGCCGAGATCGCAGAGCACGTGCGGCGGCTGGAGCAGAAGGCGGGCAAGCGCTTCGGCGACCCGGCCGATCCCTTGCTGCTGTCGGTTCGCTCGGGCGCGGCGATCTCGATGCCGGGAATGATGGACACGATCCTCAACCTCGGCCTCAACGGCGAGTCGATGCGCGGCCTCGCCAAGGTGACCGGCAACGAGCGCTTCGCGCGCGATTCCTACCGGCGGCTGATCCAGATGTACGGCGAGGTGGTCGACGGGGTCGAAGGCGACCGCTTCGAGACCGAGCTGGCGGCCCTCAAGGGGCGGCGCGGCGCGGCGAGCGATGTCGAGCTGACCGCCGCCGATCTCGACGAGCTGATCGAGACCTACCTCGCGATCTACCACGAGGGCACGCACCATCCGTTCCCGGAGAAGCCCATCGACCAGCTCATGCGAGCCGTCGCTGCGGTCTTCGAGTCGTGGGACGCCCCCCGTGCGAAGGTCTACCGGCACGCCTACGAGATTCCGGACGACCTCGGCACCGCGGTCAATGTGGGCCGCATGGTCTTCGGCAACAAGAACGCGGCCTCGGCGACCGGCGTCTGCTTCACCCGCAATCCCGCGACGGGCGAGACCGGTCTCTACGGTGAGTTCCTCCTGGATGCCCAGGGCGAGGACGTCGTTGCCGGAATCCGCACGCCAGAGCCGATCGCGCGCCTGCACGAGCTGATGCCCGAGGCGTTCGACGAGCTCGTCGCGACAATGGAGCGACTCGAGCGGCACTACCGCGACATGCAGGACATCGAATTCACGATCGAGGATGGACGGCTCTACCTGCTGCAGACGCGCTCGGCCAAGCGGACGGCGGCGGCGGCCGTCAAGGCCGCCGTCGCGATGGTCGGCGAGAGCCTGATCGGACGCGAGGAGGCGATCCGGCGGATCGACCCGGCCCAGCTCGACCAGCTCCTGCACCCGATGCTCGATCCGACGGTGAAGCTGGACGTCGCCGCGACGGGGTTGAACGCCTCCCCGGGCGCCGCGTGCGGCATCGTCGCGCTCGATGCCGACACCGCCGAGCGGCGCGGCAAGGCGGGCGAGAGCGTGATCCTCGTCCGCTCGGAGACTGCAGCCGCCGACATCCACGGGCTCATCCAGGCGAAGGGGATCGTGACGGCGTTCGGCGGCATCACGTCACACGCGGCCGTGGTCGCGCGCGGCATGGGGAAGCCGTGCGTGGCCGGCGTCGACACCCTCGTGATCGACCTCGAGCGCCGGGTCGCGCGGTTCGGGAGCCACGAGGTCGCCGAGGGCGAAGCGGTGACGATCGACGGCACGGCCGGCCTCGTCATGGTCGGCAGCGTCGAGCTCGTGCCGCCGCACATCAACGAGGATTTCCGGACGCTGCTCACGTGGGCCGACGGCATGCGCCGCCTCGGAGTGCACGCGAACGCCGACACGCCGGCCGACGCCCTCAAGGCGCGCGAGCTGGGCGCCGAGGGGATCGGCCTCTGCCGCACGGAGCACATGTTCATGGCGGAGGAGCGGTTGCCGGTCGTGCGCGAGATGATCATGGCCGACGGCGAGCCCGAGCGCCGCGCCGCGCTCGACAGGCTGCTGCCGATGCAGCAGGGCGACTTCGAGGGGATCTTCGAGGCCATGGCCGGCTTGCCGGTGACGATCCGGCTGCTCGACCCGCCGCTGCACGAGTTCCTGCCGTCGCCGGAGGAGGCGACCGACGAGCGCATGCGCGAGCGGATCGCGGCGCTGCACGAGGCCAACCCGATGCTCGGCACGCGGGGTTGCCGGCTGGGTCTGCAGTGGCCGGAGATCTACGAGATGCAGGTGCGCGCGATCGTCCGGGCGGCGAAGGCCGTCGAGCAGCGCACCGGCGCGGCGCCGAACGTCGAGATCATGCACCCGCTCGTCGCCTTCTCCGAGGAGCTCGCGCGCCTGCGCGAGCTGACCGTGCGCACGGTCGCCGAGGAGGGCGGGATCGAGTACGCGTGCGGCACGATGATCGAGCTGCCTCGCGCCTGCGTGCGCGCCGACGAGATCGCCGAGCACGCGGACTTCTTCTCCTTCGGCACGAATGATCTCACGCAGACCGCGCTCGGATTCTCCCGCGATGACGCGGAGGGCAAGTTCCTCACCCACTACCTCGAGGAGCGCATCCTCGCCCACGATCCCTTTCAGACGCTCGATCAGTCCGGCGTCGGCGATCTCATGCGGATCGCGGTCGAGCGGGGCCGCGCGACGCGACCCGGGATCCGGCTCGGAATCTGCGGCGAGCACGGCGGCGATCCGGCCTCGATCGCGTTCTGCGACCGGCTCGGCCTCGACTACGTCTCCTGCTCGCCCTTCCGGGTCCCGATCGCGCGTCTCGTGGCGGCGCAGTCCGCGCTTGCCGAGGCGGGGTTGGGCGCGTACGCGGAGGCCGGCGGCTAGCCTCCCCTCGCGCGCAAGCGCGGCGCTTCCACCTGCATCAGGAAGCGGCGGGCATCGCCGCTCCGCGGCAGAAGCACGAAGCCCCGATGGGCACGGTCGCACGCGCCACGGCGAGCTGCAGGCGCGGGCTCACGAGCTCGGCCTCGCCGGCCTTGCCGAGACGGCGCAGGCATTCGTGGTAGCCGTGCAGGCTCCAGACGTTCTCGGGGTGCTGGCACGGCCGGCTGATGCTGCCGTCGAGCCCGAGGTCGGCCCGGTAGACGGCCTCGGCATCGGCGACGCGCCCCTGCTCGAGCAGCAGCGCGCCGAGCGCGTGGCGCGTCGGCTGCATCCAGCCCCACGGCTCGTCGTAGGGCAGTGCGTCGTCCAGCTCGACCGACCGGCGCAGGTGGGAGAACGCTTCGTCGAACTGACCCTTGCGGTAGGCGATCTCGCCGGCCAGCATCTCGGCGGCGACGGCGAGGATGTCCGCGCACGTGTTGTTGAAGATCATGCGCGACGCGGGAACGCGGATCCGTGCGGCGCGGAACAGGCGCTCGTGCTCCTCGGCGGCGGCGATCTCGCCCAGGGCGGCGTGTGCGACACCCTTGGCGTAGTGCAGCATGGCCGTCGTCACGCAGTAGAGCTCGGAATCCTCGGGCAGTGGCGCGGCGATGATGTCCTGCCAGAGGCCGAAGCGGATGAGAGCGTGCAGCCGCATCGAGACGAAGCCCTCGACCCAGTCCGCCATCGGCGGGCTGGGAGTGCGCAGGAGTTCTTCGCTCAAGGTCGCCGCGAGCTCGTCGGCCGCTTCGAGAGCCGCTCCGGGGTCGCCCAGGAACATCGCGCCGTAGAGCTTGAAATGGTAGTTGTGGCAGCGGTAGAGGGTGTAGAAGTTGAGCGGCCCCTCGCGCTCGAGGAACTTGCGATCGGCGGCGATCGCGAGTTCGTTGGTGACGACCACATCGCGGTAGAAGCCGCAGAGCACGTCGATGTGCGTGGCCATGTGCCGCAGGTGACCGGAGTCCGGGACGAGGTCGCGCAGCGCGTCGGCGGCGTGCAGCGCGCGCTCCGGATGCGGTGACATCTCCATCGCGTGGACGTAGAAATGGAGCAGGCCGGGATGGCGAGCGCGGTCGGACGCCCCGTCCGCGGCCAGTGCGCGCTCGAGCACTGCGAGCACCTCGAGCGTGTCGGCGCCGTCGGCGGGCGCGCCGGCTTCGATGTCCCAGAGCTGCCACGGCGTGCGGTTCATGAGCGCCTCTGCGAACAGCGCCGCGACGTCCGGGTCGTCCGGGAACTCCGCGTAGACGGCCCGCATGGCGACGGCGTAGGCGTCGTTCCAGGACGAGCAGTCGTCCACGGGCAGGGCCGCCGGGTAGCGCTCGGCGAGAGCGGCGATCAAGGCCCCCTCGACGGGCGAGGCGCCGGTGGCATGCTCGACTGCCGAGCGCACCGCGGCGTGCGCCCGCGCGACTCCGTCGGTCAGCTCGGACCCGTCGAACGCCTCCCACGGCTTGTTGTAGTTCGGCCCGAGGGCGTAGGCGATCCCCCAGTAGGCCATCGCGCACCCGGGATCGGCCTCGACCGCCCGCTCGAAGCAGCGCACGGCCTCCTCGTGGTGAAAGCCGTAGCACCACACGAGCCCTCGGTCGAACCACCGCTGCGCCTCGGGCGACGCGGTCGTGACGGCGCGAGCGTAGCGACCGAGATCGTAGTAGTCCGCCACCCTGCTCCCTCCGGTGCTCCCGCGTGAAAATGGCACCGCGGATCATCGCACAGCGCGAAACCCGAGCCCGAAAGGTGGTTGCCGCCGACTCGGCAGCTCGGCCAGGCCGCAACCGCGCTCTCAGGTTCGCAGGGACGTGATGTCTGCGAGCACCGCGTCGGGGCGCAGCGGAGCCGGGCGGGCCGCCGCCGCTTCCGCGGTGCCGACGCCGGTCAGCACCAGCGCCGCACGCGCCCCGGCTCGGCGGGCCATCGCGATCTCGAGCTCGAGGTCGTCGCCGATCACGAGCGTCCGCGCCGGTTTGACGCCGAGCGTGCGGCAGGCCTCGCGCAGCGCGATGGGCGACGGCTTGCCGAGTGTGACGGCCCGCACACCGGTTGTCTGCCGGATGCCGGCGGCGATCGCGCCCGACCACCCGGGCGCCGTGCCGCCGTTGACCGAGAAGACGGATGCCGTCGAGGTGGCGAGCAGCGGTGCACCCGCCCAGACCGACTCGCAGGCCGCCCGCAGCGCCGCGTAGGTGAGCGCGTCGTCCCAGCCGACCAGCACGACGTCGGCGAGTGCGGGCTCCGACGCGGCGATCGTCTCGATCCCGAGGTCGCGCAGCGGCGCAACCACGCCCGGACCGCCGAGCACGAGCACCGACTTGCCCGCGTGGCGGCGCGCGATCCAGCGGGCGGCGACGACAGCGGGGTTCATGAACTCCTCGTCCCCGATCGCAAAGCCGAGCGCGCGGATGTCGGCCGCGTACTGGGCCGGCGGGCGTCCGGTGCCGTTCGTGAAGAAGAGCACCCTCCGGCCGCTCGCGCGCACCCGCTCCACCGCCTCGACCGCGCCCGCGATCGGGTGCGCACCGCGCGGGCCGCCCGGGTCGTTGGCGTGGAGCAGCGTCCCGTCCACGTCGAAGACGACGGCGTCGATGTCGTCGAGCAGGCTCACCGGGCGCGCACCCGGACCCCGGGCGCCGTGACGTCGATCTCGCGCAGCGGGCGCTGCGCGAGTCCCTCGACGAGCGTGACGAGCGGGTGTCGCTGCGGCGAGCGCGCGCTCGGCCGAGGCCGCGCGAGCATCGCGTCGACCTGCTCGGCGGGCAGCATCATGCGCAGCAGGAGCAGCTCGTCGCTGATCGCATCGCCGTAGCGGGCGCGCGCCTCGGCGAGGTCGAGGCGGCTCTCCTCGTTGCGGAACTGCCCCGCCTTGGGCGAGGCGAGTACCGTCGCGGCGACATCGGGATCGAGCGGGCCAGGTGGCGGGCCGTACTGCCCGAGCACGTACTTGACGACCTCGTCGGGGATCTGCGAATAGCGCCCGCCCGTCGTCACGTTGAGGAACGCCTGCACGCCGACGAATTGCGAGAGCGGCGTGACCATGATCGGCCAGCCGAGGTCCTCGCGCACGCGCGGGATCTCCTCCAGCACGTCGTTCCAGCGATCCTCGAGGCCGACCTCGCGCAACTGACGGCGCAGGGTCGAGGTCATACCGCCGGGCAACTGGTGGCGGTAGATCGAGACGTCGTACTCGGCCGGTACCCCCTCCGCCCGCCCGATGCGTGCGGCGAGCGCGCTGAAGTACGCCGACATCTCCCCCACCGCGTCATCGTCGAGCGCCACGGCGAAGCCCTCGGCCCGGAGGTTCGCGAGCGTCTGCTCCGTGGAGGGCTGTGACGTTCCGTTGGCGAGCGGCCTGACCGCGGTGCACAGAAACGACGCGCCGAGCCGCGCGGACTCGAGGTACACCTGCGGCGCCATGGTCGCCGTGCAGTGCGAATGCACCTCGAGCGGCAGCGACGGGGCGGCGGCGCGCAGGGCGGGCACGAGCGTGCGCACGCGCTCCGGCGTCAGCAGCCCGCCGGGATCCTTGAGATTGAGCACGTCGACATCGGCGCTCGCAGCGATCTCGCTTGCGCGGGCGGCGTAGTAGTCGTCGCTGTGCACGGGGCTGATGCTGTAGACGAGGCCGGCCACCACCTCGTCGGCGCCCTCCTCCTTCGCGATGCGGGCGATTCGCAGGTCGGTCGCGACGTCGTTCATCGACTCCGCGACCCAGATCCGCCGGATCCCGTTGCGGATCACGCAGCCCAGCGCGAGGCGCATGACATCGACCGGCGCGCGCTGCCAGGCGATGAAGCGCATCCCCGGCGTGATGAAGCCGAGCGGCGTCTCCGGCATCAGCTCGCGCACGACGCGTATGCGCTCCCAGGGGTCCTCGGCGTGCGTCCGTACCGTCATCGCCATGTGCGTGCTGCTCGTGAAGTCGATCGCGTGGAAGCCGGCGCGATCCATCACGGGCGCGATCTCGGCGATCATCGCCGTCGTCAGCGCGTCGGCGCTCCAGAGGCTCTGGTGCCCGTCGCGCACCGTCGTGTCGACGAGCCCGATCATGCCGGGCGGATGCGGAAGAGCACGTCGCCGTAGGCGACGGGCGAGCCGTTCGCCGCGCTGACCTCGGCGATCACCCCGCGCGTGCCCGCGACGACCGCGCTCATGAGCTTCATGACCTCGAGGATGCAGACCTGCGTGCCTGCCTCGACCTGGCTGCCGATCTCGACGAAGGCGGCCTCGCCCGGGCCTGGCGCGCGGTAGAACGTCCCGACCATCGGCGCGGTCACATCCACCAGCCCGTGCGCGGGTTCGGCCGGCCGGGCGGCATGCGCTGCGCCCTCCGATGTGGCCGGCGTCTCACCGCGCCGGAAGCGGATCGTGAGCCGCGGCGTCTCCAGCTCGAACTCGTCGAACCGCGACTCGTCGACGAGCCGGAGGATCTCCTTGACGTCCTCGGGCGTGAGGTCGGGCGAGTCGCTCATCCCTTCGGCTTCACGACGCCGCCCGTCATCGACGCCGTGATCATCGCCAGCGCGCCGCCGGCAACAGGCGCGGCGCGCGGCTTGCGGCTCCAGACCGTCTCGGGCCGGCTCTGCAGGATGAAGAGCTCGCCCAGCCGGCCGTCGATCGCCCACTCGACGTCCTGCGGATGGCCGTAGTGCGTCTCGATGCGCCGGCCGATCTCGGCCAGCCGCCCGATCTCCTCGTCGCTCAGGCTGGGCTGCGCCCGCCGCTCCTCCGGCACGTCGCGCGTGACCGTCGTCGCGGCCTCGGGGTCGGCGACGACCTCGGTCGCCTTCGCGCCGATCTGGCGCCGCGTGATGTCACGCGTGACCTTCGAGACGAGGAACGAATCGGGCGTCACCTCGCCACCCACGACGGACACGCCGAGCCCGTAGCTCGCGTCGATCGCGATCGACGAGCGATCGCCCGAGACGGGATTGAGCGTGAACATCACGCCCGCCACGCGCGCGTCCACCATGTACTGGATGGCGACACTCATGCCACCGCGCGTGATCCCGTGCTCGGCGCGGTAGGCGATCGCCTCGGGGTTGTGGAAGCTCGCCCAGCAGCGGCGCACGCCGTCGAGCACCGCCTCGAGGCCGCAGATCCAGAGGTAGGTGTCCTGGACGCCGGCGAAGCTCGCATCCGGCAGGTCCTCGGCGATCGCGCTCGAGCGCACGGCGACGGGAGGATCGGTACGGCCCACCTCGCGCCCGAGGGCGGCGTAGGCCTCCCCCACGGCCGCGCCGATGTCGTCGCGCTCGTAGGCCCGCGTCGTGACGGCGAATCCGGGCGGCACCGCGAAGCCCGCGCCCGTCAGCTCCCCGAGGTTGGCGCACTTGCCGCCGACGAGCTCCACGTGGTCGGCGCGCAGCTCCTCGAACGGGATTGCATAGCGCGCGTCCGGCATCTCAGGCGAGGATGGTGACGGTGCCGTTGTCGCCATCGACGCGCACGCGATCGCCCGTCTTGATCAGCTTGGTCGCGTGGCCGGTGCCCACGACCGCGGGCAGCCCGTACTCGCGGGCGACGATCGCCGCGTGCGACATCATCCCGCCGATGTCCGAGACCGCGGCCGCGATCTTCGGGAAGACGGGGCCCCAGCTCGGCGCGGTGACCGAGCAGACGAGCACGTCGCCCTGCTGCACGCTGCCGATGTCGTTGACGTCGCGCACGACGCGCGCGATGCCCTCGGCGACTCCCGGCGAGGCCGCGTAGCCGGTGATGTCCTCGCCCTCGCTCTGATCGGCCCAGGCGCGCAGCCGGTCGGCGGTCACGCCCCACAGAAGCTGCACGGTCGGGTCGGTGATGACGTCGGGCACGACGCCGAGCGCCGGCGGCGGCGTCCACTGCGCGAGCTTCGCGAGGATCTCCTTGCGGCGCTTGATCCGCGGCGGCCAGTAGAGGGTTCCGCGCGCGGCCGCGCCGCCCGACCAGGCGAGGCCGAGGTCCGAGAGCGCCTCGTGCACCTCGTGCGTGTTGAGGTAGAAGACGTCCTCGGCGCTCTCGAAGAAGCCGTTCTCGGCCATGACGGCGCCGATCTCGCGCATCTTGTTGAAGAACAGCGACGTGCCCCAGTGCTCGATGAAGAACTTGTGGCCCTCGGCGTGCGGGAAGACATGGCGGCAGAGCCCGAGCATCTCCTCGAACGACGCGCGCTCCTCGGGCGTCGTGAGCAGTTGCGCGTACTCCGAGGCGATGCGATCGCGCTCGGCCAGCAGCTTCTCCTTCGGCCGGTCGAGGTTCGTGCCGGCGCGGATCTGCGCGATGTAGCCGGTGATCGCGGTGAACGGCAGGCGCAGGTCGTCGGCCCAGGCGCGATGGTGGTGGTAGAAGCCGTCGCCGGTCGACATGAAGAACCAGGGGTGCTTGCGTGCCTCGAGATCGGCGATCCAGCCCCGGCCGGCCTCGCTGCCCTCAAGCTCCGCGAGCACTTCGACGGGCGTGCGGCCGTCGGCGAACGCGCCGTCGACGCCGCGCTCGAGCGCCTCGGCCGCCAGCGCCTTGAGCTCGTCGTCGGGCCGGAACATCGTGGTGTCGTAGCCCGCGATCATCTGCGTCATGACCTGCATCCCCATGTCGGGGAACGCGCCCTGGCAGAACTGGAAGAACGTCAGGTACGCGCCGTAGGCCAGCAGCAGCAACTCGAAGTGGAGCTGGTTGAGCTCGTTGTACAGCCCGAGGCAGTGGTCGTAGGCCGTCATCAGCCGGAAGTTCGAGCCGAGCTTGTGGTCGTGCAGCAGCTCCTGCTCATCCTCGATCTCCGGCAGGCGCGGCACCTCGAGCGCCGTGAGCTCGGCGATCGCGCTGTCGACGGCGGCCTGCCAGCGGTCGACCAGCGTGTCCCAGTTCTGGTAGTAGAAGCCGATCCTGGGCAGGAAGACCGCGAGCCGCTTCTCGATCTCGGCGGGATCGCTGACCTCGTTCGAGGTGATGTAGACGTAGCCGTTGACGACGCGGTGCTCGATCCCGA
>CAZYYP010000045.1:0-18066 GCA_964651695.1 uncultured Gaiellales bacterium
GGATGCGCCCGGCGGGGCGTTCGTCATGATCTGTGCATGTCGGATTTTCGCGATCAGGAGCGCGAGGTCCTGCGCATGCGCATCGATCTGCGCAGCGAGATCCCCAAGCCGACCTGGCCGGAGGGCAGCAGCCTGCGGACGTTCCACCTCTCGGACGGCCCCCGCCTGCACGCGCTGCTCGAGCACGGCTACCGCCGCGGCGGCGGGGGCGTCGAGACCTACGGCGTGTGGCTGCCGGCGCTCACGGGCGACAGCGAGTTCGACCCCGAGCTGGTGTTCCTGGTCGAGGTCGGCGATGACCTTGCCGCGGCCGTGATCTGCTGGACGAGCGCCTTCGTGAAGGACCTCGTCGTGCACGAGACCTGGCGGCGCCACGGTCTCGGCGAGGCCCTGCTCCGGCACGTCTTCCGCACCTTCACGGCACGCGGCGCCGGCGGCGTGGAGCTCAAGGTGCAGGCGCAGAATGCGCCGGCCATCCGCCTCTACGAGCGGGTCGGCATGCGCACCGTCGAGCACCTCGGCGGCTGAGGGGCCCAGGGCGCCCGCAGCTCGATCACGCGCTCACGCGTGTGCCGTCCCGGCGTCTGTCAGGCACAGGAAGTCGGCGACCTTCAGGAACCGCAGCGGGACCCGCACGTGGGCCGGCACGAGCGCGCGGCTCTCGTCGTGCACGAGCCGTGGCGCCGTCAGGCGGTGGCTCGTCCCGAGGGTGATCAGCTCGCAGCCTCCGGCGGCCTGGACGTTCTGCACCCAGTCGGAGTCCGGGCCGTAGGTCAGCGCGACCACGTAGCCGCCGTCGTGGCGGAAGACGTTGACCGGCGTGCGGTAGGTGCGCCCCGAGCTGCGTCCTGTGTGCACGATGACGCCGAACGCGGGCAGCCAGGGTGCGAGCGGCCCGGTGATGCGGTTGGTCACGCGCCGGTTGAAGTGGGCGATGCGCCTGCCGAGCAGCGGGCTCATGCGCCCGGCCTCGCCGGCCCGTGCCCTCGCGGGGAGCGCGTGGTCGCCCTCACAGCTCGACGGTCCCGGTGATGCAGGCGATCGTGCCTCCACCGACCCATACGGCGCCGCGGCTGTCGACCGAGATGTGCACGCGCCCGGAGCGGCCGAGCACCGTGCCCTGGCGCGCGATATACGGGGCGTGTGCCCGCCCCGTGCGCAGGAGCCACTGCGCGAGCGATGCGTTGAGACTCCCCGTGACCGGATCCTCCACCGTGGCGCCGTCCTTGGGGAAGAACGCGCGCACCTCGAAGGCCTCGGGCGAGCCTTCCGGGTACGGCCCGACGACTCCGAGGTCGAAGTCCATCGGACCTGGTCGCAGGGCGAGCACCTCCTCGGCGCTTGCAAGCAGGATCGCGACCCACTCCGGTCCGTTCACGACCCATTCGGCGGCCAGGATCTGCGCACGGTCGATACCGGCGCCGGCGGCGATCCGCTCGACGAACTCGTCGTCCAGCGCGCCCGAGCGCAGGAGCGGCGGTGCCGCGAAGGCGAGTGCCCCGTCGGCGCGGCGTATCCGGATCAGGCCGGCGGCGCACTCCTGCACGATCAGGTCGTCCTGCCGGGGCGTCCCGTTGGCGAGCGTGAGCCAGGCGTGGCACGTGCCGAGCGTCGGGTGCCCGGCGAACGGCAATTCGAGCGAGGGCGTGAAGATGCGCACGAGGTAGTCGGCCTCGGCTCTCGTGGGTGGCAGGACGAACGTCGTCTCGGAGAGGTTCGTCCAGCGCGCGAACCGCTGCATCTCGCCGGTCGACAGATCGGTGCCGTCGAGGACGACGGCGACCGGGTTCCCGGCGTAGGGCGTGGCCGTGAAGACGTCGACCTGCGCGAACGGGCGTCTCATGGGCGTGAGACTACGATGCCGTCTCACGCGCGTCTGCGCCGGTTGCGCACGCCTGAGCCCGGCACCACCGGTGGCCGCGAGGAGGGGCTTCGGCTCCTCCTGCTGGGGCGTTTTCCGCGGCTCTCGGGAGGTTCACAGGCCATTCACGCTCGAATCCCAGGATCTCGGGTGATAATGCGGGCAAGCGGCGACGGCGGGACATCCCGCCGCGTCGTGCGGACAGGCAGGAGGCAGGCCACGGACCGTTCCGATCACGCAGGGGATCTCCTCGACGGCAGTGGTCCGCCGCCTGGTCCCGTGACCGTCGAGGTCGTCTCCGAGCGAGCGGCTGTGGTGACCCTCGGCGGCGATCACGACGTCTCGAGTCGCAACGCCGTGGCGGACGCGTTCAGGGTCGCCGGCAGCGGTCGCGACCTGCTCGTCGATCTGACGGACTGCACCTTCATCGACTCCACGATCGTCAAGCTGCTGCTGCAGACCATGCGGGCGCTGGAAGAGGATGACGCCCGCCTCGAGATCGTGATCGACGCCGATCCGCGCGGGCACGTCGCGCGCGTGGCCGAGCTGATGGGGATCGCCGATGTCATCCCGACGCACGGCTCGCGCAGCGAGGGGATCCGCAGTCTCGCCGGCGGCGAGGGCGCCCCGGCCCGTGCCCTGTAGCGCCGGGCTCCCCTACAGCCCGTAGCTCTCGAGCAGCCGCAGCCACAACTCGCTGCGCGTCGGGAACGAGGGGACTGCATGCCACAGGTCGTCGAGCGTGACCTCGGCGATCACCGCGATCGTGGCTGCGTGCAGCGACTCGGCCACCTCTGCGCCGGTGATCGTGGCCCCGACGACGATGCGCCGGTCCTCGTCGATCACCAGGCGAGCGGTGCCGGCCGCGCCGCGGCCGATGAACGAGCCGCCCGCGTTGCCACCGGTGTCGACGTCGACGTGGCGCACGCGGATGCCCGCCTTCTGAGCGGCCTCGAGGGTCAGCCCCACGGCGCCGACCTGCGGATCCGTGAAGATCACGCGCGGCGAGCGGCCGCCGTCGGAGCGCAGCTCGACCTCGCGGCCGAGGATCGCGTCGGCCACGAGCCGGCCCTGGTACTTGCCCATGTGCGTGAGCAGGGCGCGGCCGTTGACGTCGCCGACCGCGAACAGCCAGTCGTGACCGGGCACGCGCAGATCGTCACCGACGCGAAGCGGCGCGTCCGTCGCGAGCCCGAGGTCCTCGAGGCCGATCCCCTCGGTCCCCGGCTTGCGCCCGACCGCCACCAGCAGCTCGTCGGCCTCGACCGCCGAGCCGTCGCCGAGCTGCGCGGTGACGGCGCCGTTGCGGGCCACCGACGCAGCCGAGACGCCGAGTCGCACATCGACCCCGAGCTCGCGCAGCGATGCCAGCACCTGCTCGCTCGCGAACGGCTCCTCGCGTTCGATCAGCCGCGTGCCGCGGTGGATGAGCGTGACCTGCGAGCCGAGCGCACCGAAGGCCTGCGCCATCTCGACGCCGACGACGCCGCCGCCGAGGATCGCCAGCCGCCGCGGCACGGCGCTCGCGATCGTCGCGTCCTTGTTCGTCCACGGGCGCGCGTCGCGCAGGCCCGGGATGTCGGGGACGAGGGGTGTGGAGCCCGTCGCCACCACGACCGCTCGCCGCGCGGCGAGCGGCTCCTGGCCGTCGACGTCGACGCGCAGCTTCCCCGCGATCCGTGCGCGGCCGCGCACGAGCGTGACGCCGTGGTGCTCGAGCCACGGCAGCTGGGAGCTGTCGTCGCGGTCGTGGATGACCTCGTCGCGCCGGCGCAGCACGGCGGCGGCGTCGATCGGGGAGGCGGCGAGTCCCGCTACGCGCCGCACCTCGTTGGCGAGCTCGACCGGGCGCAGGAGCGCCTTCGACGGCATGCAGGCGTAGTACGAGCAGTCACCGCCGACGAGCGCCTGCTCGACGATCGCGACCGTCAGCCCGTTCTGCCCGAGCCGTCCGGCCGTCACCTCGCCGGCCGCGCCGGCGCCCACCACCACAACGTCGAATTCGCGCATGCCTCGCCAGTCCTCGGGGCCGCGTCGATGTTACCCGGCGGCCGGTGATCTGTTCTCGGCGGTCGCCACGCGGTGGTACTCCTGGCCCATCAGCGGGCTCGAGAGCACGAAGTCCGCGGTCGCCCGGTTGCACGCGATCGGCACGTTGTAGACGACGGCGATGCGCAGGAGCGCCTTGACGTCGACGTCGTGGGGATGTGGCTCGAGCGGGTCCCAGAAGAAGATCACGAAGTCGATTCTTCCTTCGGCAATCGCAGCGCCCACCTGCTGGTCGCCGCCGAGCGGGCCGCTCAGGAAGCGGTGGACGGTGAGGCCGAGCTCGCTCGAGAGCTTGGCCCCCGTCGTGCCCGTCGCATGCAGCTCGTGCTGGGAGAGCGTGCCGCGGTTGAAGCGGGCCCACTCGAGCATGTCGGCCTTGCGATTGTCGTGCGCGATGAGCGCGAGTTGCTTGCGCTGAGGCATCGTCGGCGGCGCGGCTTCCACATCAGGCTCCGGCGGAGAGGGGCTGAGCCCTGACGATAGACGCGCCTACGCGGCAGCGGCGACGGCGTCGAGCCCCGCACGGATCGCGGTCGCGATCTCGTCCAGGTGTGCGCGTTCGACGATCAGCGGGGGACCGACCGCGACGCCTGTGGCCTGTGGTCGCAGGAGCACGCCGGCCGCGCGGATGGCGCTCGAGTAGCGCCCCATCGCTCCCGGGACGCTCTTCAGCAGCTCGGGCGAGAGGTCGACCGCCGCGGCGAGGCCGAGGCCGCCGCGGATCTCGCCGCAGGCCGGGTGATCGGCGAGCGGCGCGAGGGCGTCCATCAACTCGCCCTCGAGCTCGCGCCCGCGCGTCACGAGGCCCTCCCGCTCGAGGATCGCGAGGTTGGCGAGCGCCGCCGCGCAGCACGTCGGGTGCCCGGCGTAGGTCGCGCCGTGGCGGAACATCGGGCCGCCGGGGCTCGCCCAGAACGGCTCGGCGACGGATCCGCCGACCATCACGGCGCCGAGCGGCAGGTACCCGCTCGTGATGCCCTTCGCGAGCACCACCATGTCGGGCTCGATGTTCCAGCGCTCGTAGCCGAGCCAGGTGCCGACCCGCCCGAAGGCGCAGATCACGCTGTCGATCACGAGCAGCACGCCGTGGCGCTTGCAGATCGCCGCGACCGCCTCGATATAGCCCTCCGGCGCGGGGCGGACGCCTCCGGCGCCGATCACCGGCTCGCAGAAGAAGGCCGCGACCTTGGCTGGGCCGACGCGCTCGATCTCGGCCTCGAGCGCCTCGGGCGACTGGTGGTCGACGTGCGACACCGATCCGAGCAACGGGCCGTAGCCCTGGCGCATCGACTCCATGCCGACGAGGCTCGTGCCGAATCCGTGCGTGCCGTGGTAGGCGAAGGTGCGGCTGATCAGGTGGATGCGATCGGGCTGACCGACGGCCGCCCAGTACTGGCGCGCGAGCTTGGCGGCGGTATCGATCGCGTCGCCGCCGCCGAGACACAGGAACACGCGGGGGTCGGACATCGGCGAGAGGCCGACCAGGCGCTCGGCGAGCTCGAGCGCCGGCGGGTTGGCGACGTCGCCGAACGTCTGAAAGGCCTCGAGCGTGCGCAGCTGCTTGCCGATCGCCTCGGCCATGTCCTCGCGGCCGTGCCCGATGTGGGCGTGCCAGAGGCTGGCCGTGCCGTCCAGGTAGCGCCGCCCCCTGTCATCCCAGAGATAGACGCCCTCCCCGTAGGTGATCACGAGCTCGTGGCCGGGAACTGCGGCCATGTCGGCGAACGGGTGCCAGTACGCGCTCGCCATCGTCAGCTCCTGTTCGCCTGCGGGATCGTCACAGCGGTTGACGCTAGGAGCGGGCGCGGCGGGTGTCAAGCCCGCCGCGCCCTGCCGAGACGGGCCCTACGCGTTGCCGTGTGCGGCCCGCACCGGGCGGGCGAGCGCGGTCTTCGGGCGCGGCCCCGCCGGGATCGCCAGCGCTGCGAGTGCGGCGAGGACGCCGACGGCGGTGGCCACGAACATCGCGGCGCGCGCGCCCTCGACGACGCCGGCGGGCGAGCCGAAGGATCCGGCGCGGTCGAACACGAGGACGGCCACGGCGATCCCGAACACGCCTCCGAGCTGGCGGAAGGTGCTGTTGGCGCCGGACGCCTTGCCGAGGTGCTCGGGCAGGGCCGAGCCGAGCGCCGCCGAGGCGACGTTCGGCAGAACCAGGGCGATCCCGAAGCCGATCGCCACGAGCGGGACGACGAGCTCGAGATAGCTCGCGCCGACGCCCATCGCGAGGGCGGCCGACGCGGTGCCGGCCGAGAGCAGGAGCAGCCCGGCGATGATCAGCGGCCGGCTGCCGATGCGGCCGCCGAGCGCGCCGGCGAAGGGCGACACGACGAGCGGCAGGATCGTCCACGGCAGTGTCTCGATGCCGGCGCGCAGCGCGCTGTCGCCCTGCACGTGGGTGAGGTACTGGATGATCACGAAGAACGCCGCGAACATCGTGAACTGGAGTCCGAAGCCCGCGCCGTTGGCGGCGGCGAAGCCGCGCCGGCGAAAGAGCGCCGGCGGCAGCATCGGGGCCGTCGAGCGGCGCTCGTGCGCGACGAAGGCGCCGAGCAGCGCGATGCCGGCCGCGTACGCGCCGAGCGTGGAGGCCGCCGTCCAGCCGTCGGCGTTGCCGCGGGTGGTGGCCCAGACGACGCCGAGCAGACCACCGCTTGCGAGCACGAGGCCGGGGAAGTCGAGCGGCACCTGGGCGCCGCGGCTCTCCGTCAGGCGGCGCGGGGCGAGGGCGGCCGCGGTCAGCCCGACGGGGACGTTGATCCAGAAGATCCAGTGCCAGTCGAGCGTCTCGACGAGAACGCCGCCGAGGAGCGGCCCGAGCGCGACGCCGAGACCGGCGATCGACGACCACAGGCCGAGCGCGGCGGTGCGGCGCTCGGGCGGGAAGGCGGCCGACAGCAGCGTCAGCGTGAGCGGCATGAGCAGGGCGGCGCCGAGGCCCTGCACCGAGCGTGCGATCACGAGCTGCGTGAGATTCGCAGAGAGCCCTCCGGCGGCCGAGGAGGCGGTGAACACCAGCAACCCGGCGACCAGCATGCGCCGGCGGCCGTAGCGGTCGCCGAGTGCGGCGCCCGTGAGGATGAGGACGGCGAAGACGAGGATGTAGGCGTCGACGACCCACTGCAGGCGATCGATCGACACGCCGAGATCGCGTTGCATCGACGGCAGCGTGGACACGACGATGAGGTTGTCGAGCGTGATCATGAAGAGCGCGGCGCCGGTCAAGGCGACGGCCCAGATATGCGTGGCGCGGGTGGTCAAGCGATTCTCCGTCATGTACGATGACTGTCGTAGGTAGTTTCGATGGTCATCGTACATGTTGTACGACGATTGTCAAACAATGGGAGGAGGGATCGTGGACGCACCGCAGCAGATCGGATCGGCGACGGAGCTCGACCTCTCCGCGATCCTGCATGCGCTCTCCGACCCCGTGCGCAGGAGCATCGTCGAGCGTCTCGCCCGGGAGGGCGAGGTGCCGTGCGGCGGCTTCGGGCTCACCGTCACCCCGTCCACGCGCACCCATCACTTCCGCGTGCTGCGCGAGGCCGGGCTCATCGAGCAGCGTGAAGAGGGCAACCGCAAACTCAACTCGCTGCGGCGCGACGAGGTCGACCTGCGCTACCCGGGTCTCCTCGACGCGGTCCTCGGCGAGTAGCCCGCCCCGCCGCGCCTAGGATGGCGCGGTGGCCGTGAGCGAGCAGTCGGCGGGTCTGCGCCGCTACGCGGACGTGTTCGCCGTCCCGGGCGTCGCGCGCATCGTGGCGGCGGGGCTGGTCGGGCGGATCCCGAACGGCATGACGCCGCTCGCGACGGTGCTGCTCGTACGCGGCGAGGGTCGCTCGTATGCCGCGGCCGGGCTCGTTGTCGCAGCCTCCTCCGTCGCGAACGCGATCGGCTGGCCGCTCTGGGGGCGCATCGTCGATCGCAGGGGACAGGAACGCGTCCTGCTGTCGCTCGCGTTCGCCTATCCCGCGGCGCTCCTCTCGCTGGCCGGGTTCGCGGTGATCGGCGCTCCGCTGCTCGCGCTCGTCGCATGCGCGGCCGCGTCCGGCCTCACGATGGCGCCGATCGGCGCCTGCATGCGCGCGCTGTGGCCGAGCCTCGTCGTCGGCGACGGCATGCGCGATACGGCGTATGCGTTCGAGGCCTGGATGCAGGAGGTGTTCTTCATCGGCGGCCCTCTGAGCGTCGCGCTCATCGTCGCGATCGCCGCTCCGTGGGTGGCGGTAGTGACGGCGGCCGCGCTCGCGGGCACCGGCACCGCATGGTTCGCGCTCGCGCCGGCGGTGCGGGCGATACAGCCGTCTCCCCGGGCAGCGTCGCGCGCCGGTGCGCTCGGCTCGGCCGGCCTGCGCACGGTCATGCTCTCGTCGCTCGCGGTCGGCACGGCCTTCGGCATCGTCGAGGTGCTCATGCCGGCGTTTGCGGAGGCGCACGGCTCGCGCGCGAACGGCGGCTTCGCGCTCGCAAGCTTCTCGGCCGGCTCGCTGCTCGGCGGCCTCTGGCTCGGGACGCGCGCACCCTCGAGACGCCTCGGCACGCGTTTCGGCGTGCTGCTCGCCGCGCTCGCTCTCGCGCTGACCCCGCCCCTGGTCGCTCCCTCGCTGCCCGTGATGTGCGTGTTCATGCTCGTCGCGGGCCTGCCGATCGCTCCGATGTTCGCGACGTCCTACGGGCTCGTCGGGGCGCTCGCGCCGCCCGGCACGACGACGGAGGCCTTCGCCTGGCTCACGACCGCCATCGTCGCCGGTCTCGCGATCGGCACCTCGGCCGGCGGCGTCGCGGTGGAGCATCTCGGCCTCACGGAGGCGCTCGGCCTCGCCGCCCCGTGCGTCGGCATCGCGGCACTCGCGGCGTTCGCGCGCCATGCGTCGCTCGCGCTTCCCGACGCGGTACCGTGACGCCGATGGCGGGCGTGGATCAGCCCAGGATCGTGGTCACCGGCGCGAGCGGCAAGGTCGGCCGCATGATCGCGGAGACGCTTGCGGGCCGGCGGGTGTCGCAGACGCTCCTGGTGCGCGATCCCGCCCGCGCCCCGGACTTGCCGGGCTCTGCGGTGGCCGTCGCCGACTTCACGGACGGCGCCGCGGTGCGCGCAGCGCTGCGCCCCGGCGATCGCGTCTTCATGGTCAGCGTGCACGAGGACGTCGAGACGCGAATCGCCGCGCACCGCTCCTTCATCGATGCGGCTGCGGACGTCGGCGTGGGCCTCCTGGCCTACCTCTCGATCGTGCAACCGTCGCCCACCGCGTCGTTCCGCCATTCGCGCTCGCACGACGCGACCGAGCGCATGATCCGCGCGAGCGATGTGCCCTACACCTTCCTGCGCATGAACCTCTTCCTCGAGGAGCTGCCGCTCTGGTTCGACCAGGACGGTGTCTGCCGCGGCCCCGGCGGCGACGGCAGGGTCTCGCTGATCACGCGCGCCGACACCGCCGCGGTCTCCGCCGCGGTCGTCAGGGGCCCGGGCTACGAGGACGAGGCACTCGACGTCACGGGGGAGGAGTCGCATTCGCTCGCCGAGCTCGCGGCGCTCTGCAGCGAGATCCTCGGACGACCGTTCCGCTACGAGCCCGGAACGCGCGAGGCGTGGATCGAGTCGCGCCTTGCCGCGGGCATTCCGGCGTGGGACGCCAACATCGGAGTCGGCTCCTACGAGGGGCTCGACCGCGGCGAGTTCGACGTGACCTCCGGCGTCGTGCGGCGCATCACGGGGACACCGCCCCAATCGGTGCGGTCGTGGGTCGAAGCGCATCCGGAGCGCTTCGCGAGGCTCGGCGCCGACGCGCGCCATGCCCGCACCTCCGGGTAGCCGCCGCAGAGCACGTTTTCGACGTTTCGGGCGCGCAGAGCCGGGGAGCATCCGTCGCCAACCGAAACGGAGGCCTTCCATGGGCATCAGCACCAGTCTCGTCCTCATCGCCGCCGGCGCAATTCTCAAGTGGGCCGTGTCGGCAACCGCTTCAGGCGTCAACCTCCACACCGTGGGCGTCGTGCTCATGGTCGTCGGGGCCGTCGGTCTCGTGCTCTCGCTCGTCTTCTGGTCGAGCTGGGGCGGATTCGGCCGGCGCGGCGCCGCGACGACCGCGGTCGTCCGCGACGAGCCGGCCAGCTACCGCTGATCGTCCGCAGAGAGGAGCGGGGCGCGCGGACCCTTCCCGGACTCGGGACGCGCGCCCCGCACCGTCAGTGCGGCGGCGTGCGCGCGACGAGGTAGGTCGAGGCGTTGTCGGATTCGCCGAGGCCGGCCTCGACCGCCTCTCCCATGCGGCGCTCGGTGGCCTCGGCCAGGGCGAGCTCGATGCCCGCGTCGGTCGCGGCCGCGATCGCGAGTTGCATGTCCTTGCGCGCGAGCTTGAGCGCGAATGCGACCGGGAACTCGCGCTCGAGCATCAGCGCGCCCTTCCAGTGCGCGTACTGCATGTCGAACGGGGCGCCGGAGATGAGCTCGAGGAAGCGGCGGGGATCCAGCTCGAGCGCGTCGGCGAAGGCGATCGTCTGCGCGAGGTTCTCGACGCTGTTGAGGATCCAGTGGTTGGCG
The DNA here is from genome assembly GCA_964651695.1 of uncultured Gaiellales bacterium. Taxonomy (GTDB): domain Bacteria; phylum Actinomycetota; class Thermoleophilia; order Gaiellales; family JALYLC01; genus JALYLC01. The sequence goes on from CAZYYP010000045.1 coordinate 10,452, forward strand.
ACGAGCTTCAGGCGCGAGCCCAGCCCGGGCTCGCTCCCCAGCCACATGACGTCGCGCGAGAACGCCTCGAAGAGCGGTGCCACGACCGCGCACGCGCGCTCGGGCCCCGAGGCGAGGGGCACGAGCTTGCCCTCCTCGGCCTGTGGGCGCGAGCCCATGACGGGCGCGTCGACGATGTCGACGTCGTGCTTGGCGGCCAGCGCGGTGAGCCGGTCGGCCCACTCCGCCCCGACGGTGCTCATCTGCACCCAGATCGCGCCCGCGGTGAGCACGGGCAGGACGTCGCGCATGACCTCTGCGACGCTCGGTCCGTCGGCGAGCATCGTGATCACGACCTCGACGCCGGCGACGGCGGTCGCAGGGGTCGCCGCGACCGCCGTGCCGACCTCGTCGGCCTTCGCCCGCGTGCGGTTCCAGACGCGGACGTCGTGTCCCGCGCGTGCGAGATGGCGGGCCATCGGCGCGCCCATCGTTCCCGTCCCGAGCAGCGCGACCCTCATCGGCCGAGTCTGCCCTAGGTCCGGGCGCGCTGCAACAGCGACAGCGCCTGCTGCTGCTCGGCGCTGTTCCAGACCTTGCCGAGTACGCGTGTCGCGGCCTCCTCGGCGGTCGGGAGCACGTCGCCGACGACGCGCGAGCCGGCCTCGGTCAGGACGACGATCGCGAGGCGGGCATCGCCCGGATGCGACTCGCGCCCGACGAGGCCGCGGCGCTCGAGCGGCGCGAGCTGGCGGGCGACGCCCGAGGGCGTGATCCCGAGGCGCTCGGCGAGATCGAGCCGCCGCAGACGGCCGTTCGGAGCGCCGTGCAACTCGAGCAGCAGCGCGAGGTCGTTGAGGCCGAGGCCGTGGTGGCCGCCGAGCGTCGCATCGACGTCGCGGACGACGACGGTGCGGGCATAGGCGAGCTGGAGGACGGTCGAAAGTGCAGTGGATGTCGTCTCGGTGGTAGCCATGCCGTCACTATATCATTGACTAGTCGTTGATATGTCTTGCTTCTACCAGGCCGTCCATCCGCCGTCGATCACGAGCGTCTGGCCCGTCATGTAGCTGGACGCATCCGAGGCCAGGAAGAGCAGTGCACCGTCGAGCTCGTCGCTGCGGGGGACGCGACCGAGCAGCGTGCGCCGCTCGATGCGCTCGATCGCCGCCGGGCGCGTCAGCCCACCCGTCATCTCGGTCGGGAAGTAGCCGGGGCAGAGCGCGTTGACGCGCACGCCGCGGCGGCCCCACTCGGCCGCGAGGTCGCGCGTGACGCCGATCACACCGGCCTTCGCCGCGGTGTAGCCGGCCATCGCCGTGTCGCCCGGCGCGACGAGGCCGAGGATCGAGGCCACGTTGACGATCGAGCCGCCGCCCCCGGCGAGCATCGCCCGCCCGGCCAGCTGCGCCATCACCATCACGGCCACGAGGTTGACGTTGACGAGGTCGCGCAGCTGCGCGAGATCCAGCTCCTCGAACGGCACGACGTCGGCGATGCCGGCATTGGGCACGGCGATGTCGAGCCGTCCGTGACGCTCCAGCGCGTGCTGCACGAGGCGCTCGAGGTGCGCGTCGTCGCGCACGTCGCCGGCCTCGATGGTGGCCCCGGTCTCGGCGGCGACCTGCTCGAGCGCGGCGGTGTCGCGCCCGGCCGCGACCACCTCGGCCCCGGCAGCGCGCAGGACTCGCACGAACCGCGCGCCGAGGCCGCGCGAGGCGCCCGTCACGATCGCGACGCGCCCGTCGAGGCGGAACAGCCCATCGATCTCAGCCGGCATGCGGGCGCACGATAGCGCCAGGCGGTATCGTCACCGCCGTGGCTCTCACCATCGGACGTCGCTTCGCCGAGAGCGATGCCCACGCGCGCGAGGTCGCCGATCCCTCGCGCAGGGCCGACTTCTGCATCCCGCCGTGGCCCGTGGCCGGCGGTGGCGAGTGGGCGTACTTCGCCGGCAACTCGCTCGGCCTGCAGCCGCGCTCGGCGGCCTCGGCGGTCGAGGAGGAGCTCGCGGCGTGGGCCGAGCTCGCGGTCGAGGGCTGGTTCGAGGGCGCGCGCCCGTGGCTGACGGCAGCCGACGACCTGCGCCCGTCGCTCGCGCGCCTGGCCGGCGCCCAGCCGGACGAGGTGGTCGCGATGAACACGCTCACCGTCAACCTCCACCTGCTCATGGCGACGTTCTACCGGCCGACGGCCGAGCGCTTCCGCATCGTCATCGAGGACGCGGCATTCCCGTCCGATTCGCACGCCGTGGCGTCGCAGGCGGTGCACCACGGGCTCGACCCGGCGAGCGCGGTCGTGCGGTTGCGGCCGCGCGTGGGCGAGGCCGCGCTGCGCACCCAGGATGTCGTCGCCGAGCTGGAGCGGCTGCGCGGCGAGGTCGCGCTCGTCCTGCTCGGCGGTGTCAACTACCTCACGGGCGAGCTCCTGGAGATCCGCGAGATCACGGCTGCGGCGCACGACATCGGCGCTGTCGCCGGCTGGGATCTGGCCCACGCGATCGGCAACGTGCCGCTGAGGCTCAGCGAGTGGGGCGTGGACTGGGCCGCCTGGTGCCACTACAAGTACGTCAACGCGGGGCCAGGGGCGCCGGCGGGCGCATTCGTGCACGCGCGCCACGCCCGCGACGCTTCGCTGCCGCGGCTCGCGGGCTGGTGGGGCAACGACCCCGCCACGCGCTTCCGCATGGAGCCGGGCTTCGTGCCGCGGCCGGGCGCGGCCGGCTGGCAGGTCTCGACCCCCACGGTGCTGGCATACGCGCCGCTGCGGGCATCGCTCGAGCTCTTCGACGCCGTCGGCATGCCGGCGCTGCGCGCGCGCTCGATCCGGCTCACGGGCTACCTCGAGTCGCTGCTCGATGTCGTGGTCGCCGAGCGCGGCGCCCGGGTGATCACGCCGCGCGAGGAGGAGCGGCGCGGCTGCCAGCTCTCGCTCGCGGTTCCGCGCGCCCGGGCGCTCGCCGCGCGCCTGCGCGCCGAGCACGGCGTGGTCTGCGACGTGCGCGAGCCCGACGTGGTGCGCTTCGCGCCGAGCCCGCTCTACTCGAGCTATTACGACTGCTGGCGGGCTGCGAACGCGCTGCACGACCTGCTGCCTGCGCGGTAGGCCGGTGCCGCCCTTCTCGACTGCGAGCTACGGGCCGCATCCCGAGCAGGTGGCCGATCTCTGGCTGCCCGACGGGCCGGGGCCGCACCCCGGCGTCGTGCTCGTCCACGGCGGTTGCTGGCGCGCGCAGTACGGCCGCGACCTCGAGAGTGGTGTCGCGGCCGATCTGGCGGCCCGTGGCCTCGCCGTCTGGAACGTCGAGTACCGCAGGCTCGACTGCGACGGCGACTGGCCCGTGCCGCTCGAGGACGTCGTCACGGCCGCGACCGCGCTGCCGCCGGAGATCGACGCAGGGCGGGTGGCGATCGCGGGGCACAGCGCCGGCGGGCACCTGGCCCTGCTCGCCGCAAAGCGGCTACGGGTGCGCGGCGTGCTCGCCCAGGCCCCCGTGAGCGATCTCCGCCTGGCGGCCGAGCTCGGCGCCTGCGCGGGCGCGGTCGAGCGGTTGCTCGCCCACGGCGCGCCGTCGCCGATCGACGACCCGCCATCGAGCGAGGTGCTGCTCGTGCACGGCGATGCCGACGAGGCCGTCCCGGTCGAGCTCAGCCGCCGCTATGCCGCCGGCGGGCACGCCGTCTACGTCGAGCTCGTGGGCTGCGGCCACATGGAACACCTCGACCCTGCGAGCGAGGCCGGCAGGCTCGCGGGGAACTGGCTCGAGCGCGTGCTCGCCGGCTGAGGCTAGGTGATCCCGGAGCGCGGCGCGAGACGTGCCGGGCGCAGCTCGGCGACGGCGTGGAGCAGCACCGCGGCGATGATGACCACCCCTCCGGCGAGCGTCGGCGCGCCCGGGTCCTCCTGGTAGATCAGCCACACCCAGAGCGGGCCGAGCACGACCTCGAGCAGCGTGATCAGGCCCGCCTGCGCCGCGGGGATGAGGCGTGCGCCCGCGGTGAAGAGGATGAGCCCGAGTGCCATCTGCCCGGCGCCGAGCGCGACCAGCAGCGAGAGGTCCCGCACCGAGATGCCGCCGAAGTGCGAGAACGGCGCGGTGGCGGTGAACGCGATGACCATGCCGAGTGCCGTCGCAGGCGTCATCGAGATCTCGAGGTGGCGTCGCGTGATCACGATCACGACGGCGAATCCGGACGACATCACGACGCAGAGCGCATCGCCGAGCAGGTCGCCCGATCCGAGCGAGCCGCCGACCATGATCACCACGCCCGCGAGCGCCGCCGCCATGGCGGCCCACGTGTGCGGCGCGATCGCCTCGCGCATCACGATCCACGCGAGCAGCGCGGCGAGGAACGGTGCGATCGCCTGGAACAGCAGGACGTGCGCCACCGTCGTCTGCGCGAGCGCGAGGATGAACGCCGAGGAGACGATCGCGAGCGTGACGGCGACCACCACGCCGGCGCGGCCGACGCTGCGGAAGGCGGCCGGCGTCCCGCGGCCGCGCCGCAGGCAGAGGTACGCGAACAGCGCGACCGCCGCGACGCCGGCGCGGATCGCCACCTGCGTCGCGGGCGTCGCATCGACGGCGCGCTGCACGGGCCCCGCCGTCGACCAGGCGATGGCGGCAGCCGCGACCAGCAACTGGCCGCGCCGCGTCGCATCGGCCGGTGCCATCATGCCCCGAGCCTAACGATTCATGGACAGGAGCTCGTGTGCCCACGGTGGCAACCGCGGTGAAGAGGGCGGCGTGAAGGCGCTCGCGAAATCGGAGGCCCGGCCCGGGCTCTGGCTGGTCGACGCGCCCGAGCCCGAGGTCGGCATCAACGACGTCCTCATCCGCGTGCTGCGCACCGGCATCTGCGGAACCGATCTGCACATCCGCGCCTGGGACGCCTGGGCGCAACGCACGATTCCCGTGCCGATGGTCGTCGGCCACGAGTTCGCCGGCGAGGTCGTCGCGGTCGGCTCGAACGTCAACGACTTCGCCCCCGGCGACATCGTCAGCGGCGAGGGGCATCTCGTGTGCGGCCGTTGCCGCAACTGCATGGCCGGCCGCCGTCACCTCTGCGCGTACACCCAGGGCGTGGGCGTCAACCGCACCGGCGCCTTCGCCGAGCGCATCGCGCTGCCGATGACCAACGTCTGGAAGCACGCGCCGGGCATCGATCTCGACGTCGCCTCGATCTTCGATCCGTACGGCAACGCCGTGCACACGGCACTCGCGTTCCCGGTGCTCGGCGAGGACGTGCTGATCACGGGCGCGGGGCCGATCGGGATCATGGCGGCCGCAGTGGTGCGGCACGCCGGCGCCCGTCACGTCGTGGTGACCGACATGAACCCCTACCGGCTCGAGCTGGCACGGCGGATCGGGGTTACCCATGCGCTCGACGTGCGCCAGGGCACCGTCGCAGACGCGCAGCGCGAGCTCGGGATGACCGAGGGCTTCGACGTCGGCCTCGAGATGTCGGGCAGTCCGGCCGCGCTCCACGACATGCTCGCCAACATGGCGCACGGCGGGCGCATTGCGATGCTCGGCATTCCGACCGAGGAGATCGCCATCGACTGGGATCGCGTGATCTTCAACATGCTCACCATCCGCGGCATCTACGGCCGCGAGATGTACGAGACCTGGTACGCGATGACGGTGATGCTGCAATCGGGCCTCGACATCTCGCCCGTGATCACGCACCGCTTCGCCTACCGCGACTTCGAGGAGGCCTTCGCCGTCGCCGCCAGCGGTGACAGCGGCAAGGTCGTCCTCGACTGGGAGCAGTGATGTTCGAAGGAGTGCTCGAGCAGTTCCAGGGCGAACTCGACGAGATCGCCGCCGCCGGGCTCGGCAAGCGCGAGCGCGTGATCGCCTCGGCGCAGGGCGCGCACGTGACGCTTGCCGACGGCCGCGAGCTGCTCAACCTCTGCGCCAACAACTACCTCGGTCTCGCGAACCACCCGGCGGTGCTCGCGGCTGCCGGGGCGGCGCTCGGCGAGCGCGGCTACGGCATGGCCTCGGTGCGCTTCATCTGCGGCACCCAGGACATCCACCGCGAGCTCGAGGAGCGCATCAGCGCGTTCCTCGGCACCGAGGACACGATCCTCTACGGGTCGTGCTTCGACGCCAACGCCGGGCTCTTCGAGACCCTGCTCGGTGAACACGACGCGATCATCTCGGACGCGCTCAACCACGCCTCGATCATCGACGGCGTGCGGCTCTGCAAGGCGCGCCGCCTGCGCTACGCGAACCAGGACATGGATGAGCTCGAGCAGCGACTGGTCGAGGCCGCCGGTGCGCGGCGCCGGATGATCGCGACCGACGGCGTGTTCTCGATGGACGGCCACGTCGCCCCGCTGCCGCGCATCTGCGAGCTCGCCGAGCGCTACGACGCGATCGTCATGGTGGACGACTCGCACGCCGTCGGCTTCGTCGGGCCCGATGGCCGCGGGACGCCCGCGCTGCACGGCGTCAGCGACCGCGTCGATCTCATCACCGGCACGCTCGGCAAGGCCCTCGGCGGTGCCAGCGGCGGCTACACGAGCGGGCGCCGCGAGGCGATCGAGCTGTTGCGCCAGCGATCGCGCCCGTACCTCTTCTCCAACAGCCTCGCGCCGCCGATCGTCGCCGCCAGCCTCGCGGTGTTCGAGCTCCTGGAGGCCGAGGGTCCGGCGCTGCGGGAGCGGCTGTTCGGCCACACGGCGCGCTTCCGGCGCGAGCTCGGGGAGCTCGGCCTCGACGTCGTCCCCGGCGAGCATCCGATCGTGCCCGTGATGTTCGGCGATGCCCACCGCGCGGGCGCCGCGGCGGAGCAGTTGCTCGAGGGCGGTGTCTACGCCGTGGCGTTCTCGTTCCCCGTCGTGCCGATGGGGAAGGCGCGGATCCGCACCCAGCTCTCGGCCGCACTCTCCGACGCCGACGTCGACGCCGCCGTCGCGGCGTTCGCCCGCGTCGCGAGCGCCTCCTAGACCTTCTCGCCGAGCGGCGCCGGCGCGCCCTCGTCGCGCGCCAGGGGCACGGAGTGCAGGGCGTGGTCGGCGTACTCGGGCCGGCTGATGCGGATCGCGGTGCGCAGGTAGCGGTAGGCGAGCACCGCGAAGTAGATCGCGAGCGGGAGCTCGATCGCGAGCGCCGTGACGAGCGTGATGCCCTCCTCGCTGGTGTCGAGCGAGGTGGCGACGTCGAACCAGGCGTCGCACACGAGCAGCGTCGACGAGACGATCAGCCCGACGATGAGCAGCGCGCGCTCACGCAGCGCCGACCACGCCGTGAGCCCGAGCGCCAGGCAGAGCGCGAGGTCGAAGCCCACCCAGGCCAGGCTCCAGTGCTTCGCCGTGTGCCGATCCGGGAGTTGCGTGATGTAGATCAGCGTCCACGGGATGAGCGCAACGGTCGCGGTCAGCGCGAGGAACCCGAACGGGTGCGCGCGCACCGACCGCAGTCGCCCGGTCAGCGGGTCGCGCAGGTGCCGCATGTGTCCCTCGAGATCGCCATGTGAATGTCCAACGCTGAACGTCGTTCCCTTATTCGACCACGAAAGAACCATGACGCACATCCCTGTGGACTCCCTGTGCCTGCGCCGCCGCGCTGCAACGCTCGGGGATCGGGACCACAGGTCGGGAACTCGGGGTCTGACCCCGAGTTCCC
>CAZYYP010000046.1:0-1414 GCA_964651695.1 uncultured Gaiellales bacterium
TTGAACACGCTGCGCTTGACGAAGCGCCCGTGACCTGGACGGGTGAGGATCTTCCCGTCGTCCCACACGACCGTGCCCCGGCTGAGCGTCTGACGCGGCGAGCCCGCGACCTTCTGACCCTCCCACAGGTCGTAGTCGACGTTCATCAAGGACGTCGCCGTGGAGAACACGTGCTCGCGGGCCGGGTCGAAGATCACGATGTCGGCGTCGGCGCCGGGCGCGATCGTGCCCTTGTGCGGATACAGGCCGAAGATCTTGGCGATCGCCGTCGAGGTCACCTCGACGAAGCGGTTGGGCGACATGCGGCCACTCTTCACGCCGTGCTCCCAGAGCAGCGGCAAGCGGTGCTGGATGGCGGCCAGCCCGTTCGGGATCTTGGAGAAGTCCCCGAAGCCCAGGCGCTTCTGCTCGTCCGTGAAGGGGCAGTGGTCGGTCGAGATCGACTGCAGGTGGTCGAAGTTCAGCGCATCCCACATGTGCGGCTGGTTGGCCGCGTCGCGCAGCGGCGGCGAGCACACGTAGCGGGCGCCCTCGAAGTTCGGGCGGCGGAGATCCTCGATCGACGCGAACAGGTACTGGATGCACGTCTCGCCGTAGGCGGGCACGCCGCGTGCGCGGGCCGCGATCAACTCGTCCACCGCGCGCTTGCAGGAGACGTGGACGATGTAGACCGGGGCTCCCGCGTACTCCGCCAGGCGGATCGCGCGCCCCGTCGCCTCGGCCTCGAACTCCTCGGGTCGCGTGAGGGCGTGGTAGATCGGGTCGGTGTTGCCCGCCGCGAGGGCGTTCTTCACGAGATGGTCGATCGCGAAGCCGTTCTCGGCGTGCACCATGACGAGCCCGCCCGTCTCCTTGCTGCGCTCGAGCACGGCGAGGAACAGGTCGTCGGTGACCATCAGCACGTTCGGGTAGGCCAGGAAGACCTTGAACGTCGAGACGCCCGCATCGACCATCGCCGACATGTCGGCGAAGGTGCCGGCGTCCGCCTTGGTGATGGCCATGTGGAAGCCGTAGTCGACGTGCGCGGCGCCCTCTGCGCGGCCCATCCATGCGTCCAGCGATGAACGCAGGCCGTTCGGCTCCATCTGCAGGGCGAAGTCGACGAGACACGTCGTCCCGCCGGCCGCCGCCGCCCGGGTGCCGGTGTCGTAGTCGTCCGCCGTCGTCGTGCCGCCGAACGGCATCGACAGATGCGTGTGGTTGTCGATCGCACCCGGGAGCACGAAGCAGCCGCTCGCGTCGAGCACCTCGGCATCGACGCCGTCGAAGCTGCCGACGCCTGCGATCTTCTCGCCGTCGATGAGGACATCCGCGAGCACGGTGTCGACGGCCGTCACGATGGTGCCGCCGCGGATGATCTTCTTCGACATGAGGCGCCTCCCGATCGGGTGGGGATTCGCGGCCGATGATATCG
>CAZYYP010000046.1:1514-17780 GCA_964651695.1 uncultured Gaiellales bacterium
TTCTTCGACATGAGGCGCCTCCCGATCGGGTGGGGATTCGCGGCCGATGATATCGGTGCGCCCTGGCCGCGGCGCGGTGTCTGACCTAAGAACCCAAAGGCCCGTCTCGGGAGGGCGTTTGCCTCTGGCGAGTGGCAGGAGTCAGGCACCACGCCTACCGAGACGGGCCCTAAGCTGTCGCGCCCGTGGACGCCTTGCTCTTCGGCGCGCTCTCGGGCGCCCTTTTCGGCGCGCTCGCCGTGGCCGTGCGGTGGGGGCTCTCGCGCGGCGTGCCCGCCGAGGTCGGCGCAAGCGTCACGGCGGTCGTCGCCCTCGTCGTGGTCAGCGCGATCGGACTCGCGACGGGCGCCTTCGGCGGCCGCATCGACGCGCGCGACGTCCTGGTCTTCGCGGCCATCGGGGCGGGGGTGCCGGGCCTCTCCCAGATCGCGTTCGTGCAGGCCATACGCCACGCGGGCGCCGCGCGCACGGCCGTCCTGATCGGCGTCGCGCCGCTGCTCTCGTTCGTGCTCGCCGCGGCGTTCCTGGGCGAGAGCGTCAACGCGGGTCTGATCTCCGGGGCGGCGCTGATCGTGGCCGCAGGCGCCTCGCTCTCGTTCGAGCGGCGCAAGCCGCCCGGCTACCAGGCCCTCGGCGCGCTGCTCGCCGTGATCTGCGCGGGCCTCTTCGCGGTGCGCGACACGCTCGTCCGCTGGGCCTCGGGTGAGGCCGTGCTCGACCCGCTCGTGCGCACCGTGGTCTCGCTGGCGGCGGCCGCGCTCGTCGTCGGCACGTGGACGTGGCTGACGCGGCGCAGCCGTGCTCCGGTGCAGAAGAGCGCGGCGCTGCGGTCGTTCGCGCCCGCCGGCATCTGCCTCGGCGCCGCCTACCTGTGCCTGATCGTCGCGCTCGACCGCGGGCGCGTGACGATCGTCGCACCGCTCAACGCCACCCAGTCGCTGTGGGGCGTCATCTTCGCCGCCGCGCTGCTCGGCAGGCGCGAGGCGATCGGGCCGCGACTGCTCGCGGCGGCCGTGCTCGTCGTCGCCGGTGGCGTGCTGATCGGGATCAGCAGGTAGCCGCGACATGGTAGAACCGGCGGCGATGCACGAATGGACCTGTCACGAGATCGCAGAGCGCGTGCGAGGCGGCGACGTCTCGGCCGAGGAGGTCGTCGCACACCACCTCGACCGCATCGAGGCGCGGCCCGAGCTCAACGCCTTCATCACGACCGACCGCGAGCGCTCATTGGCGGACGCCCGCTCGCTGGCGCGCCAGGGCCGGCTCGGAGCGCTCGCGGGCGTGCCGTTCGCGCCCAAGGATCTCTTCGACACGGCGGGCCTGCGCACGACCTACGGCTCTGCGCTCTTCCGCGACCACGTGCCGGCGCGCACCGCGAGTGCCGTGCAGCGCCTCGTCGACGCCGGCGCCGTGATCGTCGGCAAGGCGAACCTGCACGAGTTCGCCTGGGGGGTGACGAGCAAGAACCCCTTCTACGGGACCGTGGGCAACCCGCGCCGGCCGGACCACATCGCAGGCGGCTCCTCGGGCGGCAGCGCGGCGGCGCTCGCTGCGGGGCTCGCAGCCTTGAGCATCGGAACGGACACGGGCGGTTCGATCCGCATCCCCTCCTTCGCCTGCGGGACGGCCGGCTTCAAGCCGAGTCACGGGCTCGTGCCGATCGACGGCTGCTTCCCGCTCGCCCCGTGCTTCGATCACGCCGGCCCGATGGCGAGGACGATGGAGGAGTGCGCCCTCGCACTCGAGGTGCTGGCCGGCGTAGCGCGCCCCCACCCCCGCCTCGCGGGACTGCGCATCGGCGTGCTCGAGCCCGTTGCCGACATGGATCGCCTCGCGGCTTCCGGCGCCGACTGCGAGGAGACTGCCCTCCCGCCCTGGGAGCACGCGCTCCCGATCTTCGCCGCCGAGTGCGCGTACGTCCACCGCGATCTCTACGCCGCACGGCGCGACGAGTACTCGCCCGACCTGCAGCGCAAGCTCGCCCCCGGCTTCGAGCTGCCGGCCGTGGCGTACCGGGCGCTCTGGGACGAGGTCGAAGCGTGGCGGGCACGCTGCGCGCTCGAGCTGCACTACGACGTCCTCGTCGCCCCGACGCTGCCGTGCGACCTGCCGCTCGTCGAGGAGGAGGAGACGCCGGAGTACCGAGCGCGGGTCACCGCCACCGTCCGTCCGTTCAACTGGCTGGGCTGGCCGGCCGCGACGACGCGAGACGGCGTGATGTTCGCGGGGCGCAGCGACGCGACCGTGCTGGCGGCAGCTCTCGCCTGGGAGCGCGAACTGCCGCCCGCGACGACGACCTAGCGCTTCGAGCTCACTGCAGCGGGTTCGTCCCCGCCATCCAGATGATCACGCGGGTGAACTTCCCGTCCGCGTCGAAGTCGAAGAAGTTGCAGTTGTGCATGTCGTTCTTCGAGCCGTCCTTGAGCTCGCCGAAGTACCCCTGCTCGGTCGCGACCTTCGCGCTGCCGGGCTCGACCACGATGTTGCGGATCTCATGGCCGATCGAGACCGACGCGCCGAAGAAGTCCGTGAACATCCGGCGGATCTCGGCGACCCCGTTGAACGTGACGTGATCGGTCTGCACCGTGAGCGTCGCGTCCTCGGCGAAGCACGCCATCACGCCCTCGATATCCATCGCGTCGACGGCCTTGAAGTAGGTGTCGGGGGCCTTCGCGAGCGTCTCGTACGAGACCGCGGCGGGCGCACTGGCCATGGTGACCTCCCAATAGGTCAGACGTTTGACGAGCCGATACTACCCGCCGCCGTGCCGGCGCTCAAGGACGCCAGATCCTGGAACGCGAGCAGCGAGCGCTCGACGGCCTCGGCAGCGATCTCGCGCACGATCAGGACGAGTCGCGAGGAGCGGTCGTCATCGGGCCACGCGGGGAGGTGCACCGGCGGGTGGACGACGTGCTGCACGCCGTTGATCACGACCGGTCCGTCGCTGCCCGCCGCGTTGAGCAGGCCCTTGACGCGCAACACGTCCTCGCCGCGGGCGGCCAGCAGCATCGACAGCCAGATGCCGAACATCGTCCAGTCGAGCGGTCGCTCGAAGCGCAGCGCGAACGCGCGGATGCGATGGTCGTGCGCCGAGCCCTCGTGCACGTGAGCGCCGTCGTCGTGCGACGCGACGGCCGCGCCGAACGCCAGCGCGTCGCGCAGGATCTCGGCGTCGTCGCGTGCTGCGGCGCCGATCACCTCCCGTGCGGCCAGGCGACCGTGCCTGACCTCGATCTGCCGCGCCCCCGGGTTGACGCGGGCGAGCCGGCGGGTCAGCTCGGCGAGCTCGGCAGGCTCGACGAGGTCGGTCTTCGTGATCAGCAGCCGGTCTGCGACCGCGGCTTGCTTGGCTGCCTCCGGCTGAGCGCGCAGCTGCGCGCTGCCGTTGACCGCGTCGACCGTCGTGACGATGCCGTCGATGCGGTACTGGGCCTCGACCATCGGGTCGGTGAGCAGCGTCGAGAGGATCGGCGCGGGATCGGCCAGCCCGGTCGTCTCGATCGCGACGCGCTCGTACCCGGGGATCTCGCCGCGCGACCGGCGCGCCTCGAGGTCGCGCAGCTCGTCGGCGAGGTCGGCGCGGATGGTGCAGCAGACGCAGCCCGACGCGAGCACCACCGTGCGCTCGTCGATGCGCGAGAGCAGGTGGTGATCGAGTGCGATCTCGCCGAGCTCGTTGACGAGCACCGCCGTCTCCCCCAGCTCCGGATCGGCCAGGAGCTCGCGCAGCAGCGTGGTCTTACCGCTCCCGAGGAACCCGGTGATGAGCGTGATCGGAACCTTGCTCATAGCGAGCCCCAGCGCTCCAGCAGCTCGCCGTCGAGCGGGTCGAGGCGACGACCGGCGAGGCGCTCGGCCTCGCGGAACAGCGTCGCCAGGTCGGCGCACAGGGCGGATTCCCCCGTACGCGTGCGCAGCACGTAGGCCGTGCCCTCCCACTCGTCGACCGACAGGGCCAGCGGTCGCAGCACCCGGTTGAGCAGGTCGACGCGGCGCAGGCGGTCGCGCAGCCACTCCCGGCGCGCGTCGGCGCCGGCGCCGGCGCCGGCGCCCGGCGCCTCGGCCCAGTGCCTGGTCGAATAGAGCGTTCCGCAGAGCGAGCACACGCAGGCATTGTCGCCGCTGCGGCGAGCGGGTAGCGTCCCTGCTTGTCAACGTCGGACTTCGCGAGGGAGAGCATGGCCAAAGAGATTCTCTGCGCCTATGGCGTCGACATCGACGCGGTCGCCGGTTGGATCGGCTCCTACGGCGGCGGCGACTCGCCCGACGACATCTCGCGCGGCCTCTTCGCCGGCGAGGTCGGCACGCCCCGCATGCTCAAGCTCTTCGAGCGCAACGACATCCAGGCGACCTGGTTCGTCCCGGGCCACTCGATCGAGACGTTTCCGAGGCAGGTCGAGGCGATCGTCGCGGCGGGCCACGAGATCGGCATGCACGGCTACACGCACGAGAACCCCATCGCGATGACGGCCGAGCAGGAGGAGGCCGTCATGCGCAAGTGCGTCGACCTCATCGAGAAGGTGTCGGGGCGTCGCCCGACCGGCTACGTCGCGCCGTGGTGGGAGTTCTCCACGATCACGAACGAGCTGCTGCTCAAGCTCGGCATCAAGTACGACCACTCGCTCATGCACGACGACTTCACGCCGTACTACGTGCGCGTCGGCGACACCTGGACCCTGATCGACTACTCGAAGAAGGCCGAGGAGTGGATGGTCCCGCTCGAGCGCGGCGAGGAGACCGATCTCGTCGAGATCCCGGCGAGCTGGCACCTGGACGACCTGCCTCCGATGATGTTCATCAAGAAATCGCCGAACTCGCACGGCTTCGTCAATCCGCGCGACATCGAGCGGATGTGGATGGACCAGTTCGACTGGGTCTACCGCGAGATGGACTACGCCGTGTTCACCATGACGGTGCACCCCGACGTCTCCGGGCGGCCCGGCGTGCTGATGATGCACGAGCGGATCATCGAGCACATCAACAAGCACGACGGCGTGCGCTGGTGTACGTTCGACCAGCTGGCGGACGACTTCGTCAAGCGCTCGCCGCGCGTGAAGTAGCGCAGGCTGCCCGCGCCCTGATCGCGCAATAGACGACCTCCGCGGCGAGCGCCGCATCGGCCGGGTCGGCCTGCTCGAGCGGTGTGTGCGAGAGGCCGTCCACGCAGGGGACGAAGACCATCGCGCTCGGCACCCGCGAGGCAACGCATTGCGTGTCGTGCGCGGCACCCGACGGCATCTGGCGAAACGTCTCGCCGCTGTCCTGCGCGCTCGCGACGAGTGCGGAGACGACGCCCGCGTCCATCGGCTGGACGGCCAGCTCCTGGCGCTGGGCGTACTCGACGCCGACGCCACGCGCCAGGCCGCGCTCCTGCGCGAACGCGACGATGCGGTCGCGCAGCTCCGCGTGCAGCGTCGAGGTGGAGCGCAGGTCGAGCGAGAGGCGCGCACCGCCCGGGATGACGTTGATCAGCGCAGGCGTCACCTCGAGCTCGCCGACCGTGCCGACGACCCCACCACCCAGCTCGTTTGCGATGCGCTCGAGCTCGATCACGGTCTCGGCGGCGGGAATCGCCGCGTCGAGCCGGAAATTCATCGGCGTGGCGCCGGCGTGGTCGGCGCGGCCCGTGAAGCGCAGATCCCCGTGGATGTAGCCGACGATCGCCTCGACGATGCCGAGGCGCGTGCCCGTGTCCTGCAGCACCCGGCCCTGCTCGATGTGCACCTCCACCCAGCCGGTCAGGTTGTCGAGCGCGTGGATCGACTCGCGCCAGCGCCGCGGCTCGTAGCCGGCGGCCTCGGCGCAGTCCCAGAACGAGACGCCGTGCTCGTCGCGGATCGACTCGCGCAACTCCTCCTCCGTGACGCGCTGAAGCATGATCCGGGATCCGAGCAGCATCTGCCCGAACCCGGAGCCCTCCTCCTCGAGAAAGGAGATCAGCCGCAGCGGAAGCCCGTCGCCCGCCTCGGCGGCCAGGCGGCAGATCTCGAGCGCCGTGCACACGCCGAGCGTGCCGTCGTACTTGCCTCCGTTGCGATTCGAATCGCAATGCGAGCCGACGCCGAAGGCGGCCGCGTCCGGCGCGACGTTGGAGGCGAGCAGCGTCCCGACCGGGTCCTGCCAGACCGCGAAGCCGATCGCCTCGAGCTCGCGAGTGAAGTGTGCCAGCGTGTTGCGATAGACGTCCGTGTACGCGTAGCGGCAGATCGCCCTGTCCGTGAGGGTGTAGCCCGGGCCCGCGAGCGTCTCGATGTCGCGTTCGATGCGAGCCCGCGAGCGCTCCCGGTCGATGCGTTCCGCCACGGCTCCCCCTCACGTCCGACGTTTCCGGCGAGTCTACGGGGCGACCGGTTCGCGGCGGTTGAGGAACGCCGCCAGGGCCGCCAGTGCGGCCAGGGCAAGGAAGGCGCGCCCGCCGCCCGAGCGGTCGATGTCCGCGCCGACCAGGGGCGTGACCGCGAGGGCGAAGACGCCGCCGATCAGATTCACGAAGGCGCTGGCCGCCGCTGCGCGAGCGGGCTCGGCCCGCGCGGCCGCGATGAAGATCGACGAGAACGGCAACGCGAAGCCCGCTCCGCAGAGCACGACGGCGAGCGCGACGGCGAGGGGCGAGCGCGACAGCGCCAGCGCGAGCAGGCCGAGCGAGGTGGCCGCGGCAGCGGCCGGCACGAGCACGCTCCAGGAGGCGCCGCGCACGAGCAGGACCCCGCCGAGCGGGCGCACGAGGCCGCCGATGGCGAGCACCGCGAAGCCGGCGAGCGCGGCCACCGCGTGCGAGTGGGCGCCGCCGCGCACGAGGTAGGAGACGATCCAGGCGCCCAGTACGAGCGAGCAGCCGAAGGTCATCATGTGAACGAGCCCGAGGCGCCACAGGGCGCGGTGCCCGAGCACTGCCCGCACGTCGCCGCGTGCCGCCAGGCGGCGTCCCGCATCCGGCTCCCGCGCGGGAATGGCGACCGCCGCGGCGAGCGCGAGCAGCGCCGCGATCACGAACGACGCGCGCCACCCGCCGTGGCTCGCGAGGGCCGCTCCGACGGCCAGCGAGAGCCCGACCCCGAACGTCGCGACGCCGCCGAAGACGCCGGCGAGCACCGCTCCGCCGTCGCGGCGAGCTGCCTCGAGGCAGGCCACGAAGGCCACTCCCGTCCCGACTCCCATGAGCGCCCGCACGCCCTCGAGCACGCCGAGCTGGTGCGCCGAGGCGGCCGCGGCGTTGGTGACGAGCAGGAGCGCGAACGCCGCGCGGGCGACGCGATCCGGCCCGTAACGGGCGATCGGATTCGCCGCCGGCAGCTGAACGGCGGCGTGCGTCGCGAGCAACGCCGTCGTGATGAGTCCGATCGCACCGAGACCGACACCGAAGTGGCGCGCGAGCGCGTCGGCGAATGGGCCGACGTCGGCGAAGTTGTAGCCCAGCGCCGCCGCGCCGAGGGCCGTTCGGACAAGGGCGCGGCGGCTAACCAACGGAACCGCGCAGCGTCATAATCGGCAATTCGGATTGCGGGCGACCGGCCGGGAGGTGCTCGTCGCAGCAAATGGTCTGACGTATTCCCAACGAGGGCCGATCGATCGGTATGACGTCTGTTGACACGCCCGGGCGAGGAGTCTATAAACGCATGCAGATCGCGGATCGACAGATCGCCGTGCGCCCGCACGAGGGGACACATTGATCGACGGGACGCCGGTGCGGTGCGCCCGGTGTACGAGGTTCGGGTTCGACCACTTTCGGAAGGAGACCGAAAAGCATGAGCGACAACCGAATGGATCGGCGCCAGCTGCTGGGACGAGGCGCCGCGCTCGCGGGGCTCGCCGCCCTCTCGACCGAGGCGCTGTTCGCCGCCGAGGCGAGCGCGGGGTACAAGGCGACCTCGGCCTACCAGGGGACGATCCGCGTCGTGGGTCTCGGAGTCGACCTGATCCCCCAGATCAAGACGGCCTACGAGAAGACGCATCCGGGCATCAAGCTCCAGTTCACCGTCAAGGACACGCCCGGCATCGGCCAGACCGTCCTCACGCAGCCGACGACCCAGGACATCATGTCCGGCTACTACCACCAGCTGGACCAGGTCTGGCCTTCGGGGAACCTCATCCCGATCCCGGTCGAGAAGGTCACGGCGTTCAACAAGTACTCGCGCCTGATCACGCACGGCTCGCTCAAGCCCGGCGTGCCGCCCGGACAGGGGGACGCGCCGTTCCGCAAGATCTTCCTCGACAGCTCGAAGAAGCACTTCGCCACCGGCGCGACCAAGTGGCTGACGATGATCCCGGGCAACCACAACTCCGACTCGTTCGGGTACAACGAGAAGGCGGTCGGCGGCACGCTCGACTCGTGGGCCGCGCTCTTCGACAGCCACTTCAAGGGTCACGTCGCGCTGATCAGCGACCCCGACATCGGCTTCATCGACGCGGGCATGGCGGCCAAGGCCTCCGGCAAGATGACGATGAAGGATCTCGGCAATCCGACCAAGAAGGAGATCGACGGCCTCACGACGATCCTCAAGGATCTCAAGAAGGCCGGGCACTTCAAGGCCTTCTGGTCGACCTTCCAGGAGTCGGTGACGTTCATGCAGACCGGCGCCGTCGTCGTCGAGTCGATGTGGTCGCCCGCCGTGACGCTGCTCCAGGAGTCGCAGTTCCCGGTGCGCTACGCCGCGCCGAAGGAGGGCTTCCGGGGCTGGGGCGGCGGCAACGCCATCCTCACGCACGTCACGGGCAGCAAGCTCGACGCCGCCTACGACTACCTCAACTGGTGGAACACGCCGGTGCCCGCCGGCCTCATGGCGACGCAGGGGTACTACAACGCCAACATCGCCGCAGCGCACCAGGGCCTGGCCGGCAACAAGGCGCTCGGCGGGGTCTCGGCCGACAACTACTGGCTCAAGGGCAAGGCGGCGACGACGCCGCTCGTCGGCCCCGACGGCAAGCCGGGCATCAAGGTCGGCGCCAAGCGCGACGGCGGTTCCTACGAGAAGCGCTCGGGCCGGTTCTACGCCTGGAACTCGCAGGGCGTCAACCGCGACTACCTGCTGCAGAAGTGGCAGGAGTTCATCACCGCCTGACCGCTGTTCTCACGCGCGAAGCCGGTGCGACCACGGCGCAGCGGGCGGCCTTGATGGCCGCCCGCTGCACGCTGTGGTGCACTACTCTCCCCCGTTCAACCCCCGTCGAAGGTGCCTGACTCGTGAGCACACCCTCCGAAGGCCCAGAGGTCACCGCTCCCGCGAGCGACGACGGCTCGGGTCTGGTTCTCAAGGACGTCTACCGCGTCTTCCCCGGCAACATCACGGCTGTCGAGAACGCGAACCTGCGGGTCGAGAACGGCGAGTACGTCACCTTGCTGGGCCCGTCCGGCTGCGGCAAGACCACGACGCTGCGCATGATCGGCGGCCACGACGAGCCGAGTGCCGGCACGATCAGCCTCGACGGCCAGATCCTGAACGGTGTCGAGCCGGCCAAGCGGCCCGTCACGACGGTGTTCCAGCACTTCGCCCTCTTCCCGCACCGCTCGGTGCTCCAGAACGTCGCCTTCGGTCTCAAGATGCGCGGCATCGGCAAGGCGGAGCGGGAGAAGACCGCGGGTGACGCCATCGAGATGGTCGGACTCGGATCCATGAAGCAGCGCAAGCCGCGCGAGCTCTCGTCCGGCCAGCAGCAGCGCGTCGCGCTCGCGCGCGTGCTCGTCACGCGCCCGAAGGCGATCCTGCTCGACGAGCCGTTCGGCGACCTCGACCGCCTCCTGCAGCTGCGCATGCGCGTCGAGCTGCGCGCGCTGCAGCGCGACCTCGGTATCACGTTCATCCACGTGACGCACAACCAGGAAGAGGCCCTCTCGATGAGCGACCGCATCGTCGTGATGAACGACGGGCGCATCCAGCAGACCGGGTCGCCGACGGAGCTTGCGCGCTTTCCCAAGAACGTCTTCGTGGCGCGCTTCATGGGCGACAACAACACCGTGCGCGGACCCATCGAGTCGGTCGAAGGCGACACCATCACGATCCGCGGTGCCCATCTCGCGGCTCGCGTCAAGGGCACGGGCACGGTCGGGGACGAGGCCGCGATGACGGTCCGCGCGAGCATGGTCGACGTCACGACGGGCGGGTCGCCCGAGACCGGGCCGAACTGCGGGCAGGCGCGGCTCAACTTCGCCGAGTACCTCGGCGACTCGGTCAAGCTCCACCTCGACGTCGCCGGCGAGCCCTTCACGGCAAAGGTGGCGGAGACGCGGTATGCGGAGATACGCGACCGCGAGGGCAGCGACGTGACGGTGCGCTGGAACGTCGACGACGGGCATCTCCTTGAGCTCTGACCAGGTCCCCACGGCGCAGCAGACGGCGCTCGCCGAGGTCGCCGAGGTTGAGTCGCAGCTCGCCGAGCAACCGCTCGCGGTCACCGCGACCTCGGGCGTCAAGCGCTCCGCGCTCTCCACGTTCCTGTGGGCCGCGCCGGCGACGGTCTGGCTCTTCGTGTTCCTGCTCGCGCCGGTCGTCATGATCGTCCTCGTCTCGCTCTGGAAGCGCGACGTCAACGGCTTCCAGGCCTGGAGCTGGACGACCGAGAACTACCGCACGCTCTGGAACACCGACGTCTTCCGCACGGCGCTCCTGCGGACGTTCCAGCGTGCCGTGTTCGTGTGCCTGCTGTCGCTCGCGATCGGCTACCCGATCGCGTACTTCCTGGCCCAGATCAAGAGCCTGCGCAAGCAGATCGCGCTCTTCATCCTCGTGCTGGCGCCGTTCTGGACGGCGTACCTGATCCGCGTCATCGCGTGGAGCCCGGTCCTGGGCCAGAACGGGGCGATCAACTACCTCGCGCACAAGATCGGCATGGGTCCGTTCGACTTCCTGCTCTACTCCGACTTCGCCGTCAACCTGACGCTCGTGCAGCTGTACGTGCTCTTCATGGTGACGCCCGTCTTCTTCCAGCTGGCGGCGATCGACACGAGCGCGGTCGAGGCGGCGCGCGATCTGGGGGCCTCGCCGGTCAAGGTGTTCCGGGAGGTCATCCTCCCGCTCTCGCTGCCCGGCGTGATGATCGGCTTCATCTTCATCTTCGTGCTCGTGATGGGCGACTTCGCGACCGTCCGGCTGATCGGCGGATCGACCGTGGATTCCGTCGGCGCGGAGGTCAACGTCTACTACAACAACGTCGACCTGCCGACCGCCGCGGCCGGCGCCTCGCTGCTGGTCGTGGCGATGATGATCGGCGTCGTCGTCCTGCTCAAGTTCGCGAAGATCCGCGACTCGGTCTCGGTCGTCGCCTCGGCCAAGGAGCGCAATCGCGCGCTCGATGCGATCGGAAAATGGCTGCTCACCGGCGTGCTCGTGGTCCTGGCCCTGTACACGCTCTACGCGTCGTGGGCGACGCTGCTCGAGTTCGCGGTCGGCATCGCCGCCATCGGCGCCCTCCTGGCCGGGTTGTACGTGGCGCTCGGGCGCAGGCTGCAGCGCGCGCTGGGAGTGTTCTTCGCGGGCTTCCTGGTGCTCATGTACGGCCCGACGATCCTCATGACGCTGCTGTCGTTCCAGGGATCGCGGGGACTGACGGCATTCCCGACCTCCGGCATCTTCTCGACCTACTGGTACGACATCCTGCTCAAGGACGCGACCCAGCAGGCGCTGCGCGATTCGATCGTCGTCTCGCTCAAGCTCAGCGCGATCGTCTGCATCATCACCGCCGTGCTCTCGCTCATGCTCGGCATGGCGTTCCGCGAGCGGTTCCGGGGCTCCGGCCCGCTGTTCTACCTCGTGTTGCTGTCGCTGATGACGCCGGGCCTGCTGCTCTCGCTCGGCACCACGCTGCTGAGCTCCTACATCGGGCAGGACGTCGGCATCTACACGACGGCGCTCGGCGTGCAGGTCGTGTGGGCGCTGCCGTTCGGCTTCCTCGTCATGCTGACCGTGTTCAATCGCTACGACGCGCGGGCCGAGGAGGCCGCGCGCGACCTCGGGGCGAGCGCGCTGCGGACGTTCCGCGAAATCACGTTGCCGATCGTCTGGGTCGGCGTCTTCGGGGCGGCGCTGTTCGGGTTCACACTCGCCTGGAACGAGTTCGATCGCACCTACCTCGTGACGGGTCCCGTCGCGACGCTGCCGACCCAGCTCTACTCGGTGATGACCTCGGCCGTGTTCCAGCCGTACATCTTCGCGCTCGGCGTTCTCACGACGCTGTTCTCATTCGTCCTCATCGCGCTGTTCCTGGTCGTCAGCGGGATCGCTGTCCGCCGCTCGCGCGCCCGGGCGATCACGGAGGACAGCGCGGATGAATTCACGATGTCCGCGGCACCCGCGCCGAGCGGCGACTAGGTTCCCGCGAGTGCGGCGAGCACGTCGCGCTCGGGCACGACGTCGGCGTACTTGTGCCCCATGTCGAAGAGCGCGGAGCGGTGGGGCGTGCGTGCCCGATCCGAGACGGCCTCGACCGGCACGACGACGCGGTAGCCCAGCGACATGCCATCGACGACCGTCGCCCTGACGCAGCCGGAGGTGGTCGTTCCGCAGACGATCACGGTGTCGACGCCGCGAGCGCTCAGGCGCTCGTGCAGGTCGGTGCCGAAGAACGCCGAGGGCTGCTGCTTCTCGAACACGACATCGCCCTGCGCGGGCGCGACGAGCGGATCGATCTCGCAGCCCTCGCTCCCGCGCAGGCAGGCGATCAGCCCGGGGCACTTGACGCCGAACGGACCGGCGTCCGAGAGATCGGGCCGGTACGCGCAGTACGAGTAGGAGACCGGCGCTCCGAGTGCGCGGGCGGCCTCGCAGATGCGGGCGGTCGAGCGCAGGGCGGCCTCGGGATGGTCGCCCGCGAGGGCGCCCCTGGTGAACGCCAGCTGGTAGTCGACGACGACGACCGCAGGGTGATCGCCGAAGCCGATCTGCGAGCCGATGCCCTGGCGCGCGTAGAGGTCGTGATCATCGATCGCCGCGTCCGTCATCTCATGCTCCACGCCGGGGAGGGGTCGAATGGAAGATATCGAGCGGGCAGAGCGCCGACACCACCGGGTTGGGGATGTCGACGATCTCCGAGATGCGCAGGTCGACGGCCACCGAGCACAGCACGTACGCCTGCTCGCGCGTGAGGCCGCGCTCGGCCCCGAGCCAGTCGATCATCGCGAGCACGGCGTTGCGCGCCGCGAGCGTCGTGTCCATATCGGCGTTCGAGCCGTCCGGGCGGATCGGCAGCCCCGTCGTCACGAAGTGCCGCCGCCCGCCCTTCCAGGCCGGCTCGACCGACTCGAAGGCGGGAGTCTGCGGACGGTAGCCGAGCCTGGCCGCGGGAAGCACGTCGACACGGAGCGTGACACGGCCGTGGGCCTCGATCGCGGTGCCGCACACCTCGCCGTCGCCCTGTGCGAAATGGATGTCGCCCAGCGAGAGCAGCGCGCCCGGCACGTCGACCGGCAGGAACAGGGTCGCTCCCGCGCGCGCCTGGGGAACGTCGAGGTTGCCGCCGGTCTCGCGCGGCGGGATCGTGCGCAGAGCCGTCGACGCGTACGGCTCGACGGCCGGCACCGCACCGCGCGCCTGGGGGGGCAGCGCGTCGCCACCGGCCTCCGCGATCGCCGCCTCCCGCGCGCGGAACCGCTCCAGCCGCTCGTGCGACGGCGCGACGCCGATGACGCCCACGAAGGGATCGGCCGGGATGCGGATGCCCTCCAGCCGGCCCGACGTCGCGCTGCCGTCGTGCAGGCCCCAGGTGACGAGGTAGGGCTCGTCGAAGAGGTCGCCGAGCAGCCCGAAGCCGGGGAACACGGCAGTCGAGCCGAAGCTGTCGGTGTCGACCGCGAGGATCTCGACCTTGAGCACGTCGCCCGGCTCGGCGCCGCGCACCTCGATCGGCCCCGTGAGCGGGTGGCCTCGGTCCAGATCGAGGGTCGCAAGGTCGGCATCGATCGTCGCCGGCGTGATCTGCCCGTCGAGGCCGTCGCGGCAGTCGACGACGATCTCGTCGCCAGGATCGATCGTGAGCGCCGGCGGCAGGCCGGGATGCCAGCGATTGTGCCCGGTCTCGGGCGCGTCGACGAGCGGGCGCCGCACGGGGGGCTTGAGCTCATGCAGTGTCATCGAGCACCTCGGCGATGGTGGCTGCAGCCGCCCGGCAGCGTTGCCGCTCGGGCTCACCGAAGCGGCGCGGGCCACGCAGGTCGTGGATGGACAGCAGCGCGACCAGGCGCCCGTCGCGGTAGCACCCGGTCACGATCTGCGCGCACATCCCGCCGAAGCGCGCGCGCATCTCGTGGAACCCGGGATCGTCCGGGAAGGCGGCCGCCGCGTCCTCCTGCACGACCTGACCGCCGTGCTCGGCGAGGACGCGCGGCACCGGCTGCGCGGTCATGTCCGTGGTGTCGTCGCGCAGGCTGCCCGTGCCGGGCGCGAGCGACTCGTAGGCGACGGGGAACGCCGCGCCGGGGACGTCCACGCGGACGGTGGCGCGCTGGACCCGCAGCTCGCTGCGCAGCTCGTCGAGGATCCGGTCGATCGTCACCGCTCGGCTCCACCGGTCGTCAGCGCGACCGCCGAGTAGTCGAGCGAGCCGTGGCCCTCCGCCTGCGCGCGCCGGTAGAGCGCGAGCGCGGCAGCCAGCGGCTCGGACTCGACGCCGTGGGCGGCCGCGAGGCGCTCGGCCAGGGCGAGGTCCTTCTCCATCAGGTCGATGGTGAACATCGGGGCGAAGTCGTGCGCCGCCGGCGTCGTGTCGGTGACCGGAGCCGGGAAGCGCGTGCGCAGGACGCGCGAGTCGCCCGTCGAGCTCAGCATCAGCTCGTACAGCACGGCCGGATCGAGCCCCTCGTGCCGAGCCAGCGCGAGCGCCTGCGCGATGGCCGCCATGTTGACGCCGGCACAGAGGTTGTTGCACAGCTTCGCAGCCTGCCCGAGCCCGTGATCGCCAACGTGGACGACGAGCGTGCCGAGTGCGGCGAGGAGCGGCCGTGCGCGCTCGGCGGCCGCCTGCGAGCCACCGACCATGATCGTCAGCGTGGCTGCCGCCGCGCCGATCGTGCCGCCCGAGACCGGGGCGTCGAGCACGTCGATGCCGCGCGGGGCGAGCGCCGAGGCGAGCTCGCGCGCGAGCGCCGGAGGGGCGGTGGACATGTCGATGCAGAGCGCGCCCGCCGCGAGGCCCTCCGCCAGCCCTCCCGGCCCGAGCGTCGCCTCCCGGACGGCCTCGGGCGAGGGCAGCATCGTGATCGCGGCATCCGCTCCGCGCGCGGCGTCCCGCGCGCTCGCACAGCGCTCGACGCCGTCGACGACTGCGCCCGGGTCGACGTCGAACCCGCGCACCTCGTGCCCGGCCGCGACGAGGTGCGGCGTCATCAGCCGCCCCATGCGACCGAGCCCGACGAATGCGACGACAGCCACCGGGCCGCCTCAGCCGGTGGGCACGAACGGGCCGGCCTTGTAGACCTGACCCGGGAGCTCCCGCCCGAGCACGCCTGCGAGCCACGCCGAGACGGAGATGAGCGCCTCCAGGTCCACGCCCGTCTCGACGCCCAGGCCGTCCAGGAGATAGACGAGATCCTCGGTCGCGATGTTGCCGGTGGCCCGCGGAGCGAACGGGCAGCCTCCCAGCCCGCCGATCGAGGCGTCGAACAGCGTCGCACCGGCCTCGATCCCGGCATCGGCGTTCGCGTAGCCCGTGTTGCGCGTGTTGTGCAGGTGCAGGCCGATCGGGACGCCGCCGGCCGCGTGCAGCGCGGCGGGGACGAGCGACCGCACCTGGCGGGGCACGCCGACCCCGATCGTGTCCGCAAGCATGATCTCGTCCGCGCCTGCGGCGGCCATCCGCCCGACATGCTCGATCACGCGCGCCTCCGGCACGGGCCCCTCGAACGGGCAGCCGAACGACGCCCCGAGGGTCACGCTCGCCCGCGCCCCGGCGGCGTGCGACGACGCGATCATCGCCTCGTGCGCCGCCGCCGCAGCCGCGAGCGTCGTGTTCTGGTTGCGCGCGCAGAAGGTGTCCGAGAGCGGGTAGGCGAGGTGGATCTCGTCGGCCCCGGCGGCGACGGCGCGCTCCACGCCGCGCCCGTTGAGGGCCAGCGCGGCGTAGACGACGCCGTCGACGCGCCGGAGCGCGCCGAACACCTCCTCGGTCCCCGCCATCTGCGGCACGACGCTCGGGTTGACGAAGCTCCCGCACTCGATGCGCGGCAGGCCGGTCGCGGCCAGCCGGTCGCAGAGCTCCGCGCGCACCGCCGGCTCCAGCGTGACCCGGTCGTTCTGCAGCCCGTCCCGGGGACCGACGTCGCAGAGCGTGACGTGCATCAGA
>CAZYYP010000047.1:0-6861 GCA_964651695.1 uncultured Gaiellales bacterium
TCGACGAGCCGATCCGCCGCCTGGGCACCTACCAGGTCGACATCGAGGTCTTCCCGGAGGTCGTGGCGACCGTGAAGACGATGGTCGTGCCCGCCGAGGGCTCGACGTTCGATCTGCCGGTCCCCGAGGACTGATACCACCGAGGCGCGCAGGCGCCTCGGTGCTTCACGCCGAGCGGCTGAGCTCGCGGCCCGCGTGCGCCAGCGCGAGCTGGCGCTTGGCGGCGAACGAGGGGTCCTCCTCCCCGCAGTGCGCAGCGGCATCCCAGGCGTCCGCGGCTTCCGCGTGCCGGCCGAGCCGGAACAGGCAGATCCCGCAGGCGTCGTGGGAGAGCGAGCCGAAGATGCGCGCGTCGAAGGCGCCCAGCCACGCATCGGGCAGGGTGACGAGGTCGACGGCCAGCAAGCTCCGGAAGCGCTCCAGCGCCTCCTCGTAACGGCCGGTGTCGATGAGGTAGCGCCCCTCGTAGAACACGATCAGCCAGTTGCCTGGATAGCGCCTCCGGGCATCGGTGAGCAGGTCGCCGACCTGCTCACCACGGTAGTGGCGGAGGCGGATGAGGTCGAGCATCGCGAGCGAGCCCAGCGGGTCGCTCCCCGGCACCGGGGTCATCTGGACGAGGTCGACGGCGTGCTCCAGAACCTGCTCGGCCTCCTCGTGCTCACCGAGCCCGTCGAGCACCCGGAAGAGGTGGTGGAGATTGAAGAGGTTGTGCGGCTCGGCCTCGAGCTGACGCCGCAGCAGCGGCAGGTTGCGGCGGTGCTTGTGGGTCTGGTCGCCCTCGTAGCCGACGTGCGTGAGCAGCAGATCCACGAGTCCGATGTCGCGACCGTCCTGCTCGGCCACGCGCTGGATCCCCGGGATGATCTTCTCGTGGATCACGCCCTCGAAGCGGATGCGCGGGTCGTTGCGCCAGACGCGGTACTCCCGGTAGGGCGTCGAACGGCTGTTGGGCCGCAGGAGGAGCCGGAACGCGACCTCGGGTGCGTCCCTCAGCGCCTCCTCGACCGTCGCACGGTCGATCGGATCGAGGCGCTCGTCGGCGTCGATGTAGAGGATCCAATCGCACGTCGCCCGCTCGAGGCCCTCGTTGCGCGCCTCCGAGAAATCCCCGGTCCACGGGTGCTCGTGGACGATCGCGCCGTGCCGCCGGGCGATCTCCACGGACTCGTCCGTCGAGCCGGTGTCGACGACGATGATCTCGTCGACGACGCCCTTGATCGACTCCAGGCACGCGCCCAGGACCGCCGCCTCGTTCTTGACGATCAGCGCAGCTGCGAGCAGGCCGCGCTCCGAGCTAATGCCCGTGGCCCTTGCGCTTCTTCTTCTTCTTCTTGCGATCGTCGTCATCGGGCGGGTCGGGCACCGTGCTGTTCGGGATGTTCCCGCTGTCCGGAAGCGTGCCGTTCGGCTGCGCCCCGTTGGGCAGGTGACAGTCCGGATCCGAGTGCCGTGGGTGGTGTGAGAACCCCCCGGCCCGCGCCAGCGAGTCGAGCTTGAAGGCGACGATCGCGGGAACCGCGAAGGCGCCGACGGCCAGCTTCGTCACGAGTGCGCGACGATCCAATCTCACCTGCGCGGCGTCGTTATCCCGATCCGACACGAAATTCCTCCTGCCTCGGCCCCCTGAGAACAGATCGAGTCTATCCTCCGGGCGATTTCTGTTACAAGGCCCGAGCAGGTGGATGTTTTCAACCCGCGCGCGCTCCTGCTGCTCACCCCGGTCATGCCCGCTGCCGGCGGCAACGGCCTGGCGATGCGAGCCGGCGCGCAGCTCGTGGCGCTGGCGGCCTACTACGACGTCGCGGTCGTCGTGGTTCCCGTCGCCGGCGGCTCGCCGGATGCCTCCTGGGCCGAGCGGTACGCGTCGTCGGTCGCGCTGGTGCTGCCCGGCGGGCCCGACGAGGTGCGCGCCGGCCTCATGCGGCTCGTGGGCGACGCGGCGTGGCGCGACCGCCTCCGCCGCTGCGAGCCGTTTCCCGCCGCCGTCACCCACGCCGGCCCGGCGCTCGCCGGCCGGGTCGCCGAGGCCGCCGGGGGTATCCGGCCGGCGCGCGTGCACGCACTGCGCGCCTACCTCGCCCCGCTCGCCGTCGCCGTTGGCGAGCAGGTGGCGGCGCCGTGGACGACACTCGACCTCGACGACGACGACGAGCACCTGCTCGAGGGCGAGGGCCGCACCGCCGAGGCGCAGGCCTACGCGCGCTTGCTCGAGACGTTCGGGCGCGAGTTCAGCTGGCTCTCGCTGGCATCGCCCGAGGACGCGGCGCGCGTCGCGGCGCGCCGCGGGCTCCCGACGGTCGTCGTGCCGAACTCCGTGGCGGTGCCGTCCGAGATCACGGGTCGGGCACGGAGGCAGGCCGGGCGCGCATCCCTGCTCTTCGTCGGGAACCTGACCTACGGGCCGAACGCCGAGGCGGCCGAGGCGCTCGTCCGGGATGTCCTCCCGCGCGTGCGGCGATTGGTGGGCCGGCCGGTCGGCGTGGAGCTCGTGGGCTCCTACGAGCGCGGTGGCCGCGTGGAGGCGCTCGCCGGCCACGACGGTGTTGCAGTCCGCGGGCAGGTCGCCGATCTGGAGGGCGCCTATGCGAGCGCGGATGCCGCCGTGGTGCCCCTCCTGCGCGGGTCGGGCACGCGCATCAAGCTGCTCGAGGCGCTCGCCGCGGGAGTACCCGTTGTCACGACGGCGGTCGGGGCGGCCGGCCTCGGCGCCGAGAGCGGCCGGCACCTCCTGGTCGGCCGCGATGCCGATGAGCTGGCGGCAGCGGTTGCCCGGGTCGTGCTCGACGAGCAGTTCGCCTCCACCCTCGTGAGCGCGGGCCGCTCGTTCGTCGAGGGGCGCTTCAGCTCTGCGATCGTCGGCGCGCACCTGCGGGAGCTGGCGATCGCCCTCGATCCCGCGCCGCGCTCAGGCGACCAGCCCGCTCTCGGTGAGCTCTGAGAGGCACGCGACGGTCTCGGTGAGCGGTGGCTCGCCGAGGCCGAACAGCGAGGCCAGCTCGGCGGCGATCGCCGCGGCGTCCCGGGTACCGTCGCAGAGGCCGAAGATCACGCCCGCGGTCTTGTTGAGGTGATGCACGGTGTCGGTCGCGGCGACGTAGACGACGAGTCCGTCCTCGGCCTCCTGGACATCGAGTCCCGCGGCCGTCAGTGGTTGCCTGGTTGCGTCGAGCATGGTCATAGTGTCGCCGACTGGAGGGCACGCTGGCAATCCCGAACATCGCGCACTTCGTGTGGGGACTCAAGGAGGAGGCCGAGCCGTTCCATCTCGTGCACTACCTCTGCATCGAGTCGTGCCGCCGCATCCAGCGTCCCGAGCGGATCGTCGTCCACTGCCGCCACCGCCCGTACGGGCGGTACTGGGAGCTGCTCGAGCCGCACGTGACGGTCGCCCCCGCCGAGCTCGTCGCGGAGGTGACGGCGGCGACCGCCGACGAGCGGCTGGTGCCGGCGCGCTACCGCTATGCGCATCACTCGGACTTCGTCCGGCTCGACGCCCTGATCGCGACCGGGGGCATCTACGCCGACATCGACACGCTCTTCGTGCGCCCGTTCCCGCCGGAGCTCCTCGCGGCCAAGTTCGTGCTCGGGCGCGAGGACGACGTGCGTGACGAGCTCACCGGTGTCCTGCGCCCGTCCCTCTGCAACGCCCTGCTCCTGTCCGAGCCCCGCTCGCTCTTCGCCGTCGCGTGGCGCCGCACCGCCGCGGCCGCGCTCGACGGCACCTGGAGCAATCACTCGACGCTGCTGCCGTACGAGCTGAGCCAGAAGCTCCCGGACGCGGTGCGCGTCGAGCCCCGGCGCTCGTTCTACGCGTACGGGCCGAACAGGCGGGACCTCTCGCGCCTGCTCGAACAGCTCGAGGGCGACACGAGCGGCGTGTACTCGATCCACCTCTGGGCCCACCTCTGGTGGGACGCGGGGCGCACGGACTTCAGCTCGATGCACGCCGCACTCCTCGGCGAGGACTTCATCCGGCGCGTGGACACGACCTACAACGTGCTGGCCCGCGGGTTCCTCCCGTGAGGGTGCACTACCTCGCGCTGCACGAGCCGTCGGGCTATGCCACGAGCGCCCGTCGCGGGATGCGGGCGCTGATCGCCGCAGGGGTCGAGGTGCGGTGGATTCCGCTCGTGCCCGGGCCGGACTGGGGCCTGGGGTATCGGCCGGCATCCGCGGGCGAGCTGGACGACCCGGCGCTCCGCGACCTGCTCTCCGGCCCCGAGGAGTGCGATGTCGTCGTCGCGCACCTCGTGCCCGAGTACTGGCCGATCGTCCGCGCTCTGTGGGCGGATGTCCCGCTCGTCGGGCAAACGGTGTGGGAGACCGATCGGCTGCCTGCGCACTGGCGGCCGCTGCTCGACACCGCCGACCTCGTCGTCGTTCCGACGGCCGGGAACCGCGAGCTCATGGAACGCTCGGGCGTGCGCCCGCCGTGCAGGGTCGTGCCCCACGTCGCCGCCGTGCCGCGGAAGGTGTCCAGCAGCGTCTGGCGCGACATCCCGAGCGGGGTCTTCGTCGCCTACACGATCGCGCCGTGGACCGCCCGCAAGGCGCTCGACGACGTCGTTCGCGCCTACCAGACGGCATTCCCGGGACGGGACGACACGCTGCTCGTGATCAAGACCTCGCCGCGCGACTTCACCCACGCGGGCCCGGTCGGAGCGAGCCCGATCGCAGCGGGCACGAGCGCCTCGCGGCTCGCACACGTGCTCGCGGAGTTCGCCCGGCCGGCTCCCGTCCGCCTCGTGACCGGCGTCCTGGAGGAGGGCGACCTCGAGGCGCTGCACACCCGCGGCGACTGCTACGTGTCGCTGTGCCGCTCGGAGGGCTGGGGGATCCCGCCCTGCGATGCCGCCGCGTGGGGCAATCCGGTCGTGATCACCGGCTTCGGCGGGCAACTCGCCTACCTCGATGCCGAGAGCGCGTTTCTCGTCGACTACCGGCTCGTCGCAGTCGACGATCCCGCCGGCGGAGGGTCGTACACCGGCGACCAGCACTGGGCCGAGCCGTCGATCGAGCACGCAGCGGCGCTGCTGCGCCGCGTCGTCGCCGAGCCGGCGGAGGCGCGCGCACGTGCGTCGCGGGCTCGCGCCCGTGTCCTGCGCGAGTTCTCGGGACACGCGGTGGCCGGGGCCTTCCTCGACGCGCTCGCCGAGCTCTGAAGAGTCGCGCCGGCTCCCGTTGCCGCGCTGGAGCAGGCACTCGATGAGAACGACCCGGGTCGGGAGTCGCATCCGCTGAGCTGCCGCCGGGGGCGCGGCCGTGCCGAATGGCTAGCCGGCGGGAACGAGGTGCCGGCAGAACCAGGCGGTGGCGAGTCGTCCGACCTGCTCGAGCGCGCCCGGCTCCTCGAACAGGTGCGTGGCGTTCGGGATGACTGCGACCTCGTGGGTGCAGCGCAGACACGCCGCCGCCTGGCGGTTGAGCGCCAGCACCTCCTGGTCTGCGCCCCCCACGATCAGGAGCGTCGGCGCGGTGACCGCCGGCAACCGCTCGAGCGCGAGGTCGGGGCGCCCCCCGCGCGACACGATGGCGCGCACCCCCGTGCCGGGCTCGGCCGCCGCCCAGAGGGCGGCCGCCGCTCCGGTCGATGCCCCGAAGTAGCCCACGGGGAGCGCCGAGGTCGGCTCGCAGCCTGCCGCGAAGCGGGTCGCGGCGACAAGCCGCCGCCCGAGCAGCTCGACGTCGAAGACGTTGGCGCGATCGCGCGCCTCGCGCTCGGTCAGCAGGTCGAAGCGGAGCGTGGCGAGCCCGGCCTCCTGGAGCGACCGGGCGACCGCGGCATTGCGCGGGCTGAGCCGAGTGGAGCCGCTGCCGTGCGCGAAGAGCACGAGACCCGACGGCGATGGCGGCAGCTCGAGCACGCCCGCAAGGCCGGGGCCGGAAGTCCCGGCGGGGATCGTCACCTCGCCGGCGGACGCCGCCCGGGTCCGTGCGCGTTGCAGCAGCTCGACGACCTCCGCGTCGCTCGTCTGCACGAAGCTCGCATACGCCTGGCTGACCGCCTGGAACTGCGCAGGAGTCTCCAGGCAGACCACGTCGTCGACGACTCCGGCGAAGCGGGCGCGCACGTCGGGCGGCCCGACCGGCACGGCGAGCACGATCCGGGACGCGCCGCGGCGGCGGAGCACGCGCGCGGCCGCGTGCGCCGTCGAGCCCGTCGCGATGCCGTCGTCGACGAGCACCACCGTGCGGCCGGCGACCGCCTCCGCTGCGTCCGCGCCGCGGAAGCTCCGGGCGCGCTGCGCGAGCGCGGCGCGCTCCCGCCACACGATCGCCTCGACGCCCGCTCGATCCAGGCCGCACGCGGCGGCGGTGCGTTCGTCCACGAGTACCACGCCATCCTCGCCGATCGCACCGATCGCAAGCTCGGGCCGCGCCGGAGCGCCGAGCTTGCGCGCGATCACGACATCGAGCGGGGCCGCGAGCGCGACCGCGACCTCGTAGGCGACGACGACACCGCCGCGCGGCAGGCCCACGACGAGGGGGCGCTCGCCGCGCAGGTGGGCGAGCGCGCCGGCGAGCTGCTTGCCGGCATCGTGCCGGTCGCTGAACGGGGGAGTCGTGCGACCGAAGCGGAACGCGTTCACGCCGGCCCGCCCCCGATGCCGCGGGCGACGCCGGGCACCGACATCGCGAAGCGCACGCGCTCCGCGAGCAGGTTGCGCCGCGCGAGCGGCACCCGGCCGCCGAACGCGAAGCCGTGCGGCTGCGCGACTGCCCCGGCGCTCTCGTCGTTCGTCCTCACGTCGACACTCCCGTCCTGGTCCCGTGCCCGGATCGTGCGAGCGCGCGGGCGCGGCGGCATCGGTGGCAACGCCTAACCGCGGGTGCAGCAATACCGAGCGGCGGCCGACC
>CAZYYP010000047.1:6961-17735 GCA_964651695.1 uncultured Gaiellales bacterium
GGCATCGGTGGCAACGCCTAACCGCGGGTGCAGCAATACCGAGCGGCGGCCGACCTGCGGCGCAGGCGAGGGCCGGGATCTGCGGGCTTTCCGCAGATGCGGAGCGTGCATCCGCCGACGTCACCGCGAGCGGGCGTTGCGAGATTGCACCCATGGCGCACGGACGCACACCGACGATCGCCGGGCAGGGCGCGGCGCCCATCCGGCCGAATCTCGAGCGCTACGCCGCGGTGGATCCCGCGACGTTCTGGGCCGATGCGCGCGCGGAGCTCGCGGGCCTGCCCGGGGGCCGCGGCCTGAACATCGCCCACGAGGCCGTCGACCGGCACCTGGCGGGGCCGGTCCGCGACCGCGTCGCGCTCCGGTTCATCCGGCGCGACGGGACGCGCGAGGACTGGACCTATGCCGACCTCGCGCGCGACACGAGCCGCTTCGCGAATGCGCTGCGCAGCCTCGGCGTCGAGCCGGGCGAGCTCGTGTGCGCGCTCGCGGGACGGATTCCCGAGCTCTACGTCGCAGCGCTCGGCACGCTCAAGGCCCGCAGCGTGTTCTCGCCGCTCTTCTCCGCGTTCGGCCCCGAGCCGATCCGGACGCGGCTGGAGCTCGGGCGCGCGCGCGTGCTCGTCACGACGGAGGCGCTCTACCGCCGCAAGGTCGAGGCTCTGCGGTCCACGCTGCCCGAGCTCCGGCATGTGCTGCTGGTCGGCGACGACGGCGGCGAGACGGCGGTCGAGGGCACGCGCGACCTGCGGCGGCTCCTCCGCGCTGCCAGCAGCGAGTTCGAGATCGAGCCCACGGACGCTGAGGACGTCGCGCTCGTGCATTTCACGAGCGGCACGACGGGGCGGCCGAAGGCCGCGCTGCACGTGCACGGCGCGGTGGTCGCCCACCACGTGACGGCGAAGCTCGCGCTCGACCTGCACCCGGACGACATCTTCTGGTGCACCGCCGATCCCGGCTGGGTCACCGGCACCTCCTACGGCATCGTCGGCCCGCTCACGAACGGCGTCACGAGCATCGTCGACGAGGGTGAGTTCGACGGGCGGCGCTGGTACGAGACGCTGCGCGAGGAGCGCGTGAGCGTGTGGTACACCGCGCCCACGGCGATCCGCAGGCTGATGCGCGCCGGCGACGAGCTCGCGCGCGCCCACCGCCTGCCCGACCTGCGCTTCTGCGCCAGCGTCGGCGAGCCGCTGAACCCCGAATGCGTCGCGTGGGGGCAGGCCACCCTCGGCCTGCCGTTCCACGACAACTGGTGGCAGACCGAGACCGGCGGGATCATGATCGCGAACTTCGCGTGCATGGACATCCGCCCGGGCTCGATGGGCCGGCCGCTGCCCGGTGTGGTTGCCGGGATCGTGCACCGCCTCGACGCCGGCGTGGAGGAGGTCACGGCTGCGAACGCCGAGGGCGAGCTCGCGCTGCGAACGCCCTGGCCCTCGCTCTTCCGGGGTTACCTGGGCGATCCGGAGCGCACGGCCAAGTGCTTCTCCGGCGGCTGGTACCTGACCGGCGACCTGGCGCGGCGCGACGCCGACGGCTACTTCTGGTTCATCGGCCGCGGGGACGACGTCATCAAGAGCCAGGGGCATCTGATCGGGCCGTTCGAGGTCGAGAGCGCGCTCCTCGAGCATCCCGCGGTGGCCGAGGCCGGCGTGATCGGCAAGCCCGATCCGATCGCCGGCGAGAGCGTCAAGGCCTTCGTGGAGCTGCGGCCCGGCGCGACACCCGGCCACGCGCTCGAGCGCGAGCTCGTGGGGTTCGCGCGTGCCAGGCTCGGTGCCGTCGTCGCGCCGAAGGAGATCGAGTTCGTCGATCACGTGCCCAAGACGCGCAGCGGCAAGATCATGCGGCGCCTCCTGAAGGCGCGCGAGCTCGGGCTCGAAGAGGGCGACACCTCGACGCTGGAGGACGACACGTGAGCGCGGTCAGGCAGTCCGCCAGGCGCGAGCACGCACTCACGCTCCTCCGCCAGATGCTCCGCATCCGGCGCTTCGAGGAGCGCTGCGCGGAGCTCTACAGCCTCGGCAAGGTGCGCGGCTTCCTCCACCTCTACGTGGGGGAGGAGGCGATCGCTGCCGGCGCGATGCAGGCGCTCGGGCCCGACGACGCCATCGTCGGCACCTACCGCGAGCACGGGCACGCGCTCGCGCGCGGAGTCCCGGCCGGCGCCCTCATGTCCGAGCTCTTCGGCAAGGCCAACGGCTGCAGCGGCGGGCGGGGCGGCTCGATGCACTTCTTCGACGCCGAGCGTCACCTCTACGGCGGCTTCGCGATCGTCGCCGCGGGCCTGCCGGTCGCCGTCGGCCTGGCGCTCGCGGATGTGCTGCAGCAGCGGCCGCGCGTCACCGCCTGCTTCTTCGGCGAAGGCGCCGCCGCGGAGGGCGAGTTCCACGAGTCGCTGAACCTCGCGGCGCTCTGGAAGCTGCCCGTCGTGTTCCTGTGCGAGAACAACCTCTACGCGATGGGCACCGCGCTCGAGCGCTCCGAGTCGGAGACCGACATCCACGTCAAGGCGCGCAGCTACCGCATTGCGTCGAAGGTCGTCGACGGCATGGACGTGGCCGCGGTCGAAGGCGCCGTGCGACGTGCGGTGCGCGCTGCGCGCAAGGGCGGCGGGCCCCAGTTCCTCGAGCTCCGCACCTACCGCTTCCGCGCGCACTCGATGTACGACGCCGAGCTCTACCGCAGCAAGCAGGAGGTCGGCGAATGGATGCACCGCGACCCGATCGTCCTGTTCGAGGCGCAGATGCGCGCCGACGGGATCCTCGAGGACTCCGATCTCGAGAGCATCGAGGCCGACATCGCCGCCGAGCTCGAGGGTGCCGTCGCCGAGGCCGAGGCGGGACCGTGGGAGCCGGTCGAGGAGCTCACGCACAACCTCTACGCGCCGGGCGGCGCGGCGTGACGACGACCTTCCGAGAGGCGGCCCGCGAGGGCCTGCGCGAGGCGCTCGCGGCCGACCCGCGCGTCTTTCTGATGGGCGAGGACATCGGCCGCTACGGCGGATCCTTCGCGGTCACGAAGGGCCTGCTGGACGAGTTCGGTCCCGAGCGCATCCGCGATACCCCGCTCAGCGAGTCCGGGTTCGTCGGCGCGGGCATCGGCGCCGCACTCGGGGGCATGCGGCCCATCGTCGAGATCATGACCATCAACTTCAGCCTGCTCGCGCTCGATCAGATCGTCAACAACGCCGCCACCATGCGGCACATGTCGGACGGCCAGTTCGGCGTGCCGCTCGTCGTGCGCATGGCGACGGGCGGAGGCCGGCAGCTCGCAGCGCAGCACTCCCACAGCCTGGAGGGCTGGTACGGGCACATCCCTGGCATCAAGGTGCTCACCCCCGGCACGGCGACCGACATGCGGCTCGCCACGGCCGCGGCGCTCGCCGAGGAGGATCCCGTCTTCATCTTCGAGCACTCCGCCCACTACCCGGTCGAGGGCGAGATCGATCCCGACGCGCGCCCGTCCGACCTCTGGCGCGCACGCGTCGCCCGGCCCGGGAAGGACATCTCGCTGATCACCTACGGCGGGTCGCTCGACCGCACGCTCGAGGCCGCCGGGCTACTCGCCGATGAGGGCATCGAGGCCGAGGTGCTCGACCTGCGCTGCCTGCGGCCGCTCGACGTCGACGGCGTCGTCGCCTCCGTGCGTCGCACGCACCGCGCCGTCGTCGTCGACGAGGGCTGGCTGACCGGGAGCTTCGCCGCAGAGATCAGCGCTCGCATCATGGAGGGTGCGTTCGACGAGCTCGACGCGCCCGTGGCGCGCGTCTGCAGCGCGGAGGTGCCGATCCCGTATCCGGCGCACCTCGAGCAGGCCGCGCTGCCGAGCCCGGCGCGCATCCTGGCCGCGGCGCTCGACGCGGTGGAGGGGCCGTGACGGCGACGACGTTCGTGATGCCGGTGCTCGGCGCGGACATGGCCGCCGGCCGCCTCGCGCACTGGTACCGCGCGCCGGGGGACGAGATCCGCCGCGGAGACATCGTGGCCGCGGTCGAGACCGACAAGGGCGTGATCGACGTCGAGTGCTTCGCGTCGGGCGTCGTCGGCGAGCAGCTCGTCAGCGAGGGCGAGGAGGTGCCGGTCGGCACGCCGCTCGCCACGATCCTCAGCAGCGCCGATGCGGCCGCGGGGCCGCAGGCCTCTGCCGGGATTGCGCCCGCGACACCGCCTGCGCCGCCCGTTCCGGCTCCCGTGACGGACGTCCCGGCCGCCCCTCCCGAGACGCCGGTTCCCGCTCCCGCTCCTGCGCTCCGGCCGCCGCCGGTGATCGCGCCGGACGGAATGTCCCAGCACTACGCCTCGCCGCTCGCGCGCCGCTTCGCGCGCGAGCACGGTGTCGAGATCGCGGCCGTGCCGGGCACGGGTCCCCACGGGCGCGCCGTCCTGCGCGATGTCGAGGCGGCTGCAGCACACCGCGCGCCACCGGTTCCACACCTCCGCAGTACCCCGCGGGCGCGCGAGCTCGCCCGAGCCCGCGGCATCGACATCGCCGCGCTGGCGGGGACCGGCCCCGGGGGGCGCGTCATGCGCAGCGACGTCGAGGCGGCGGCTCCGGTGCGTGCCGAGGAGACTCCACAGCTGCGGATGCGGCGTGCCATCGCTGCTGCGATGAGCAGGTCCAACGCCGAGATCCCGCACTACCACGTCGGCGAGACGATCGACCTCGGCGCGACGGCCGTGTGGCTCGCCGGCGAGAACGAGCGCCGCGCCCTCCCCGATCGCCTCCTGATCGGCGTGTTGCTCGTCAAGGCGGTGGCGCTGGCTCTGCGGCGCCACCCCGAGCTCAACGCCGTCTGGAAGGACGGCCAGGCGGTCAGGTGCGAGCAGATCCACGTCGGCGTCGCCGTCTCCCTGCGCGAGGGCGGCCTCGTTGCGCCGGCACTCCACGATGCCGACGGATCCTCGCTCGGCGACCTGATGGCAGCCTTCCGCGACCTCGTCACGCGCGCCCGGCGGGGCGGGCTCCGAGCATCCGAGCTCTCCGATCCGACGATCACCGTCACGAGTCTCGGCGAGGGTGGCGCGGAGGAGGTCTACGGTGTCATCTTCCCCCCGCAGGTCGCGCTCGTGGGCTTCGGGCGCATCGTCGAGCGGCCGTGGGTCGTCGACGGCGCCGTGGTGCCGCGCCTGACGGTCCGCGCGACGCTGTCGGCCGATCACCGAGTCAGCGACGGGCATGGCGGAAGCGCCTTCCTCCGCACCGTCGACCGCCTTCTCCAGGAGCCTGCGAACCTATGACCCGAGATGAGATCCACGCCGCCGTGCTCGAACTCCTGGCCGAGATCGCGCCCGAGCTCGATCCCGCCGCGCTGATCGGCGACGTCCCGTTGCGCGACCAGGTCGACCTGGACTCGATGGACTGGCTCAACTACCTCATCAGCATCCACCAGAGGCTGGAGATCGAGATCCCGGAGGCGGACTACGGCCGCCTCTCGACGCTCGACGAACTCGTGACCTACGCCGAGCAGGCGCGGTCCGCGGCGTGAGCGTCTGCGGGAAACCGGGTCCGGCGACTGCGGGAATCGTGCACGCGGCGAGAGCGCGAACAGCGATGCCGCCGGCGCCGGCCGCTGCGAGCCTCTGCAGGAGTCCGCAGATCGTGCGGTCGCCAACCGGACATGCACGAAAGCCGCCCTGCGCCGGACGGACGATCTTCTCTCCGGCCCACGGCGTGGCCCCGCG
The DNA here is from genome assembly GCA_964651695.1 of uncultured Gaiellales bacterium. Lineage (GTDB taxonomy): Bacteria > Actinomycetota > Thermoleophilia > Gaiellales > JALYLC01 > JALYLC01. Next base: position 12,649 of record CAZYYP010000047.1, read on the forward strand.
CCACGCCGACACGCGCCACTGAGCCGGTGCCCGGCGGTGCCGAGCCTGCGGTCACACCTCACGGCAGCGCCGCAGACGGCACGACTCCGCCACCCGGCCTGACCTCGGCGGAGGCGCACCGGCGCCTCGCCGCGCGGCCCCGCGCCCGGCGGGCGCCCGGAAGCAGGAGCTACGCCGACATCGTCCGCGCCAACGTGCTGACGTTGTTCAACGCGATCCTCGCCGCGCTGCTCGCCGTCGTCGTCGTGCTGGGCGACTATCGCGACGGGCTGTTCGCCGGCGTGCTGGTCGCCAACATCGCCATCGGCGTCGTGCAGGAGGTGCGGGCCAAGCGCGTGCTCGACCGGCTCGCGCTGCTCGTCGCCCCACGCGCTCGCGCCTGGAGGGACGGCGCGCTCGGCACGGTGCCGGGGAGCGAGGTCGTCGTGGGAGACCGGCTGCGGATCGAGCCGGGCGACCAGGTCGTCGCGGACGGGAGCCTGATCGAGGCGAGAGGTCTCTCGCTCGACGAGTCGATCCTGAGCGGCGAGGGCGACACCGTCGAGCGCGGCGCCGGGGAGCCGGTCCTGTCGGGCTCCTACTGCGTCGCCGGATCCGGCGAGTACCTGGCGGCCGCCGTCGGCAGCGACAGCTTCGCGGAGCGGCTGGCCGCCGAGGCGCGGGCGACCACCGCGCAGCTCAGCCCGCTCCAGGAGGACGTGAACCGCGTCCTGCGCGCCATCGTGAGGGTGATGGCGCCCCTCGCGCTGCTCCTGGTCGCGGTGCTCGCGCTGCGCAACCGCCCGCTCGCCGAGGCCGGGCGAACGGCTGTCGCCGCGCTCCTGCCGCTCGTGCCCGAAGGCCTCGTGCTGCTCACGAGCCTCACGTTCGCTGTCGCCGCCGTCCGGCTGGCCCGCCTGGGCACCCTGGCGCAGCGGCTGAACGCGGTGGAGAGCCTGGCCGCCGTCGACGTCGTGTGCCTCGACAAGACGGGCACGCTCACCGACAACCGCCTGCGCGTGGTCGCGGTGGAAGCCGCGCACGGATGCGAACGCGACCGGTTGCTGTCCGACGCGGGAGCCTTCGCGGCGAGCTCTGCGACGCGCAACGGCACGCTGCAGGCGATCCACGACTTCGCGCCGGCGGACCGGCAGGGCGTGCGGGCGGAGATCCCGTTCCGCTCGGACCGCAAGTGGAGCGCCGTCGAGATCGAGGGGAGGGGCACGCTCGTCCTCGGTGCGCCGGACGTGCTCGCGGGTCGAGGCGTGCCGCTCACGCCGTCGCTCGCCGAGTCGATCGGCGCGCACGCCGCGCAGCGGCGGCGCGTCGTGCTGCTCGCGGCCACGCCCGAGTCGATCGCCGGCACGGCGCTTCCCGCACGGCTCGCGGCGGAGGGCATCGTCGTGCTCGAGGAAGGGGTGCGCGCAGACGCCCCCGCGACCATCGCATACCTCGCCCGGGAGGGCGTCGAGGTCAAGGTCATCTCGGGTGACGGGCTCGAGACGGTGCGCGCCGTGGCGCACGCGGTCGGCATCCCCGGGGCCGATCGGGCGATCGAGGGGGATGCGCTGCCGGTCGACGACGGCGCGCTCGCCGATGTCGCCGTTGCCCACACGGTCTTCGCGCGGGTGAGCCCCGATCAGAAGCGCCGCCTCGTGCGGGCTCTGACGGCCCGTGGCAGGTACGTCGCGATGATCGGCGATGGCGTCAACGACGTGCTCGCGCTCAAGGAGGCGCGGCTCGCGATCGCGATGGGGAACGGCAGCCAGATGGCCAAGGGGGTCTCCGACCTCGTGCTGCTCGGCAACGCCTTCGCGACGGTGCCGGCCGCGATCGAGGAGGGGCGCCGGATCCTGCGCAACAGCCACCGCGTGGCGCGCCTCTTCGTCGCCAAGTCGGTGTATTCGGCTGTCCTGGTGCTCACGGTCGGCCTGCTCCCGATCGCGTTCCCCTTCCTGCCGCGCCACCTCACGATCGTCTCCACGCTCACCGTCGGCATCCCGGGGTTCTTCCTGGCGCTCGCCAGGAGCGAGGGGCCGGTTCGCCGCGAGCGCTTCGTTCCCGACCTCGCGCGCTTCTCGATCGCGCTCGGCACGGGCGCGGCGGCGATCATCGCGGGCGCCTATCTCGTGGCCCGGGGGCCCCTCGACAGGCCGCTCGTGGAGGCGCGCACCATCGCGGTCGGGGCGGCGATCGCGGCGGGCCTCGCGATCGTCGTCGCGGTCGAGCGAGGCCGCGCGGGCACGGTGCGCCCCTGGGTCTGGGGGATTCTCGCGCTGGCCTGCGGAACCGCGCTCGCGGGGCTGGCGCTGCCGCCCGTCCGGCGGTTCTTCGAGCTCGCCTCGCCACGAGCGGGCGACTGGGCGCTGATCGCCGCCGCGGGGGCTGCTGCGTCGCTGCTCGTGGCCGTCGGGAGGTCCGTCGAGCGACGCTCTCCGCGCTGACCCGCCCGCGAGCTATGCGCTCGCGGACGAGGCGGCGGCGGGCGCCGCGATCCCCGCGACAGCGGCGGTCGGAGGCACCACGAGCACCGGCCGGCGCGCGTGCTGGACGATGCCGTGCGAGACCGAGCCGAGCAGGAGCGACTCGAAGGTCGAGAGCCCGCGCGAGCCGAGCAGGATCAGCGCCGCGTCATGCTCGTCGGCGACCTCGAGGACGGCCGACCACACGCCGGCGAGAGCTGCTTCGGCGACGTCGGCCTTGGCATGGAGGCCCGCCGCGGAGGCGGCCTCGACACCCTGCTCGGCGAGCTCCGTGGCGGCCCTGCGGATCTCCTGGTCGTTGAACTCGGGGATCGGCGCCGGGGTGATGACGTTGTACGGAGCCCTGAGTGTCGTGGGCGGCGACCAGACGTGCAGCACGACGGCGCGATGCCCTGGGAACAGTCCTCCTGCGATCTCGATCGCCCGCTTGGCGCCGGGCGAGCCGTCGTAGCAGACCAGGATCGGATTGCTTGCGAGCGTGTTCAAGGCGTCCTCCTCGAGACGTGCGGCGGTGTCGCTCGTCACGCTAGGAGCGTCGGGCACGGGTTCCATCGGGGTCTCCGCGCACGGCCACTGCGGGTTCCTACGCCATGCGCGGCGGCATTCGCCGGCTGCGGTCAAGCCGCAACGCCGCTGGGCGCCGTCGCCGATGCGCGTGGCCGCGCGCTGCGCGACGCTCACTCCACGCGCACGTCGAATGCATCCACGAACGGGGAGCGGCGCGCTTCCCAGAGAGCAGGAATGAGCCATGAAGAAGATCGTGGTGGGAGTCGCGCTGGGCATGGTCGTCGCGCTCGCCGCCCGCAGGAAGGGCTGGCGTTGCCGCGAGATGTGCGCGGCGTGCGGGTGCAAGGCGGGGTGCCGCCGGTGCGGGCGCGATGTGGCGGCGGTGGACGGCCCAGCGCTGTGACACGGGTGAGGCACCGCGCGGGATCTGGCCCTGCCGCGATCACGAGCCGTGACCGGATCACCGTGCGCGTTCTCGCCGCAAAGAGCGGGAGAGCGTCACTCGGCGCTCTGCCTGGTGAGCGACCGCGCCGTTAGGCTGCCGCGGTGGAGCGGCGACAACGATGAGCGTGCCCGGGAGAGATGACGTGTCGGGGCGCCTGCCGCCCCAGGACCTCGACGCCGAGCAATCGGTGCTCGGAGCGATGCTGCTCGCGGAGGCCGCGGTCGCCGAGGCGACCGAGGTGCTCAAGGCCGAGGACTTCTACCGCGGCGGCCACGGCGAGATCTTCGCGGCGATGGTCGACCTCTACCAGCGGTCCGAGCCCGTCGACCAGGTCTCGGTGTGCGACCGCCTCGACCAGCGCGGGACGCTCGAGCAGGTCGGCGGCCGCCCGGCGGTCTTCGCGCTCGCGGAGGCCGTCCCCGTGGTCACCAACGCGCGCCGCTACGCCGAGATCGTCAAGGAGATGGCGCTCCTGCGTGGCCTGATCCGCGTCGGCACCGAGGTCGCCCAGCTCGGCTACGACCGCCCCGGCGACACGCGCGAGCTGCTCGACATGGCCGAGCAGAAGGTCTACGAGATCGCCCAGAACGGCACGTCCGAGGACTTCACGCTCATCAAGCAGCCGCTCGACGAGGCCTTCCACCGCCTCACGCTGCTCTTCGAGCAGGGCGACGGCAGTGGCGTCACGGGGCTCCCGACGGGCTTCGGCGAGCTCGACCGGCTGACCTCCGGGCTGCAGAAGTCGAACCTCGTCATCCTCGCCGCGCGCCCGTCGATGGGCAAGACGAGCCTCGCGCTGAACGTCGCCGAGCACGTCGCGGTGACGCTGCAGAAACCGGTCGCCCTGTTCTCGCTCGAGATGTCGAAGGCCGAGCTCGCCCAGCGCCTGCTCTGCTCGGTGGGCAAGGTCGACCAGAGCCGGCTCAAGCAGGGCCAGCTCGAGGACGGCGACTGGATGCGCGTCACGGGCGCGATGGAGACGCTCGGCAGCGCACCGCTCTACATCGACGACTCGGGCGCGATGACCGTCATGGAGATGCGCGCGAAGGCGCGCCGGCTGTCGGCGCGCCAGCCCGGCGGGCTCGCGCTCGTCGTCGTCGACTACATCCAGCTCATGCAGGCCTCGACGCAGACCGACAACCGCGTGCAGGAGATCTCGCAGATCTCGCGCTCGCTGAAGATGCTCGCGCGCGATCTCGACGTGCCCGTGATCGCGCTCTCGCAGCTCTCGCGCGCCGTCGAGCAGCGCCAGGACAAGCGCCCGGTGCTCTCCGACCTGCGCGAGTCGGGCGCGATCGAGCAGGATGCCGACGTCGTCATGTTCATCTACCGCGACGCCTACTACCGGCGCTCGGAGGGCGAGGAGGTGCGCCCCGACGACCCGTCGAACGACCTCTCCGAGCTGCACGTCGCGAAGCACCGCAACGGCCCCGTGGGCACGATCAACCTGCGCTTCCAGTCGCGCTACACGCGCTTCGTCGACGATTACGCCGCCGCCCGGGCCTGACCTGTTTACCCTGCCGCGGTGAGCACAGGCAGAGCGACAGCGACCGTCGTCGTCGGCGCGCAGTGGGGCGACGAGGGCAAGGGCAAGATCGTCGACCTGCTCGCCGAGGCGTTCGCCGTCGTCGCCCGCTACCAGGGCGGCAACAACGCCGGGCACACCGTGCAGG
>CAZYYP010000048.1:0-4757 GCA_964651695.1 uncultured Gaiellales bacterium
CCTTGACCTTGTCGGTGCGCCAGGCGATGCCCGTCGTCCAGATCGCGTACGGCACGGTGTACTTGGCGCCCGCGTCGTACCAGGGGTTGTGGAACGCGGGGTTGACCTGGCTCCAGTTCGTGATCTTCGAGTGGTCGAGCGGCGCGAGGAAGCCGGCCTTGACGAGCTGCGCGGCGGTCTGCGCCTCGGGGAACGCGACGTCGTACTTCACACCGGAGCGCAGCTTCGCGAGCATCGACTCCATGTTCGTGAAGTTCGACTCGTTGACCTTGACGCCGTACTCCTTCGAGAACCCGGTCAGCAGCTTGGGATTGATGTACTGCGCCCAGTTGAAGTACTCGAGATCGCCGTCGGGCTTGAGGGCCTTCGAGGTCGTCTGCACCGCGAGCACCGTCAGCGGATCGCCCATCGAGTAGAGACTCGTGCCGAGCGCGATGCCGGCGGTGCGCTTGAGCAGCGTCCCGCGGCTGACGCGCGCGGGCTTCTTCGGATCGTCGGACGGAGTGCTCACGGCTGGCTCCCTAGGGCGGTCGGTCGGATCGGGGGACGCTACCAGGAACCCCGGTTGCTGACTAGGGACGAGCGATCGGCCTCGCGGTTAGCTCCGTCGCGACCGCCGATCACAGATCGGCCGAGAGTCCTTCGTGCACGAGGCGGTGGAAATGCCGGATCGGGCTCTCGCTCTTCGGCAGGAGACGCCCGTACGGCACCATCTGCGACTTCAGGCCCGCCTGCTGCACGCGCACGACGTCGGCGTCCTCCTCGAACGTCTTGTCGTACATCTCCATCCAGTCGGCGACGAACGACTCGTCGGCCTCGGGGTGGGAGTAGACGTCGGCGTGGAACGCGCACGACTCGATGCCGGTGGGGACGATCATGCCGGTGAAGGCGACCTGGTCGTCCTGGGCCCAGAACGACGTCGGCCAGAGGTAGATGAAGCGGAACCCGTCGCCCGTCTGACCGCCCCAGCGCGTGTTGGCGCGGCGGGCGTTGTAGGGCGTGAACTGACACAGGAGCCCGCCGGTCTCGACGAGCTCGTAGACGTTCGCGTCGGTGATGAACGCGTCGCTGAAGCTCTTCGTGTGCACGGTCGGGCAGTGGTAGCACTCCGTGGCGTTCTCCACGAAGACCTTCCAGTTGGCCTCGATCGGATAGACCCAGTGCTCGCGGAACTTCCAGTCCGCGAAGCCGAGGTTGCGTTCGACCGCGAGCGGCTCGAGCGCCGGGTGGACTTCGAGCAGCGGGGTCGCCGCCGGGTCGGGATTGACGAACACGAACCCGCGCCAGGTGTCGACCGAGACGGGGATCAGCGACAGCTCGCTGCGGTCGAAGTCCATCTCGCGCGACATGCGCGGGGCGTTCTGGAGGCGGCCGTCGAGCGTGTACGTCCAGCCGTGGTAGCGGCACTGGAGCAGCTTGCGGCAGCCGTCCTTCAGCGCAACCGGGTGGGCGCGGTGGCGGCAGACGTTCACGAATCCGTGCAGCTCGCCCTCGGCATCCCGGGTGACGATGACGGGCACCCGGCCGGAGGTGCCCACCACGTGGTCGCCGGGCGAGGCCAGCTTGGCCTCGGGGCAGAGCAGCGTCCAGCTGCGCGAGAAGATCCGCTCGTGCTCGAGCTCGAACACGTCGGGGTCGGAGTACCAGCGGGCGGGCAGCGTCCAGCCGTTGTCGAGTGCCTCCGCGACCTCGTCGAGGCCGAGTGCGTCGTCGCGTGCGATTGCCATAGGTCAGTACCCCAATCCGTTGCGAGCGGCAGTTGCGATGGCGGTCTCGTAGCCGGCGTCGGCGTGGCGCAGGACGCCGATGCCCGGGTCGTTCGTGAGCACGGCGCTGAGCCTGTCGGCCGCCTGCTCGGAGCCGTCGGCGATCGTCGTCGCGCCGGCGGACTGCGCCTGGCCGCCGAAGCCGTGGACGGCCACGAGGTCGGCGTGGGAGGCGGTGTTGAGGAGCGCGTTCAGGATCGGCCAGTCGGCGATGCCGTCGGAGCCGTCGAGCATACGCTCGGTCTCGCGCACCGGCGCCGCGACCGAGCCCGAGTCGAGGTGGTCGCGGGTGAATGCGATCGGCCCCGCGATGCGCCCGCTCGCGACCGCGTCGTTGACGAGCAGGCCGAGCTTGCGGCGGTCGCCGTAGCCGAGCCAGCCGATGCGCGCGGGCAGGCCCGTGAACTGCACGGCCTCGCGCGCGGCTCGGATCCAGTGCGTGATCGGCTCGCCGGCGAAGTGCTCGAGGATGATGTCGTCGACCGTGTAGATGTCCTCCGGCTCGCCCGAGATCGCGAGCCAGCGGAACGGCCCGACGCCCTCGCAGAAGAGCGGGCGGATGTAGCGCTCCGTGAAGACGCCCATGTCGAACGCGTCGTCGACCCCGAGCATCTGGGCGCGAGCGCGGAGCCCGTTGCCGTACTCGAAGACCTCGGCCCCGCGGCGCTGGAACTCGAGCATCGCGCGGATATGGTCGATCAGGGTGGCGTCGGCGCGCCGGATCAGCTCGTCGCGGTCGCGCGCGCGCAGCTCGTCGGCCTCGGGGGCCGTCATGCCGCGCGGGATGTAGCCGCGGATCGGATCGGTCGTCGTCTGGTCGGTGACGATGTCGGGCGTGATGCCGCGCGCGAGCAGCGCGTCCATGACGTCGGCGATGTTGGCGACGAGGCCGACCGAGATCGCCTCGCCCCGCTCCTTCGCGCCCTGCACCATGGCGAGCGCGCCGTCGAGATCGTCGGAGCGGTGCTGCAGGTAGCCCTCGCGCAACCGCCGGTCGGCGCGCTCGGGGTCGACCTCGACCACGAGCGTGGATGCGCCGGCGAGCACGCCCGCGAGCGGCTGCGCGCCGCCCATGCCCCCGAGTCCCGCCGTCAGCACGAGCCGGCCTGCGAGCGTTCCGCCGAAGTGCTTGCGACCGGCGGCCATGAACGTCTCGTAGGTGCCCTGCAGGATCCCCTGCGAGCCGATGTACTGCCACGCGCCGGCGGTCATGCCGCCGAACATCGAGAGGTTCGCGTCGATCAGTTCCTGCCAGCCGGCCATGGTTGCGAAGCGGCCGACGAGGTTGCCGTTCGCGATCACGGCGATCGGCGAGAGCCGGTGGGTCGTGAACACGCCGACCGGCTTGCCCGACTGCACGACCAGCGTCTGGTCCTCCTCCATCGTCTTCAGCGACTCGACGATGCGGTCGAAGCTCTCCCAGTCGCGCGCCGCCTTGGCGGAGCCGGCGTAGACGATCAGCTCCTCGGGGCGCTCGGCGTTCTCGAGGTTGTTCTCGAGCATGCGCAGGATCGTCTCCTGGCGCCAGCCCTTGCAGCGGAGCTCGCCGCCGCGCTGCGCCCTGATCTTCCGGTCGGCCGAGATCGCCACTAGGAACCCCCTTCCTTGCGCGCGGGACGCACGACACGCCCCGAGCCCGCCCGAGCCGGCACCTCGCCGCCCGCGTAGACGGTCGCGCCGCGCACGAGCACCTGCTTCACGCGCCCGGTCACGTCATGCCCATGGTACGGGCTCCAGCCCGCCTGGCAGACGAGCTCGCGCTCGTCGATCGTCCAGCGCTCGCCCGGATCGAAGATCACGAGATCGGCGTCGGCGCCCAGGGCGATCGCGCCCTTCTGCGGCGCGAGCCCGTAGCGGGCCGCCGGCCCCTCGCTGAGCACGTGCAGCAGCGTGCCGAGCGGCAGCCCGCGGCGCACGACGCCCTCGCTGTAGAGCAGGGGCAGCGTCGTCTCGAGACCGGGCACGCCGGAGCGGGCCGCGAAGATGTCGGTGGTGTCCTTGAGCTCGCGCGCCCAGCCCACGTGGTCGGACGTGACCTGATCCACCCGCCCGGCGTCGAGCAGCCGCCAGAGCGCGTCCTGCTGCGTGCGCGGGCGCAGGGGCGGGTTGATCTTCGCGCGCCCGCCGAGCCTGCGCAGGTCGTCCTCGTCCATCACGAGGTAGTGCGTGCACGTCTCGGCCGTGGCGTCGACGCCATCGCTCAGCGCGTGGCCCACGAGCGCGAAGCCGCGCTCGACCGAGACGTGACAGAGGTGCGTCCTGCAGCCCGTGGCGCGCCCGAGCTCGAGCGCGCGCCCGATCGCCTCGGTCTCCGCAACCGGCGGGCGGGCATCCGCGTGGGCCATCGCGTCGACGCGGCCCTCGGCGGCGAGCTGCGCGGTGAGCCGGCGGACGATGTCGTCGTTCTCGGGGTGGAAGCACACGAGCGCGCCGATCTCGGCACAGATGCCCATCGCGAGCAGCAGCTCGCCGTCGGGCACGCGCGGAAAGCGCACCGGGTGCGTCTCGAACGTCGAGACCTTGAAGGCGGCTGCCCCGGCCGCGTGCAGCGGCCTGATCTCGTCGAGTCCGCCGCTCGGCGCCACCGTCGCGTACAGGGCCACGTCGACGACCGCCTCCGCCTCGACGCGCGCGACCTTCTGCTCGAAGCGCGCCAGCGAGTTGACGGGTTCCGGGTCGTCGTAGGGCATGTCGATGATCGTCGTCACGCCGCCGGCCGCAGCCGACCGCGTCGCGCGCTCGACGCCCTCCCCCGGCGCGCTTCCGGTGTGCACGTGCGCGTCCACATGGCCGGGCAGGATCAGCTGCCCCCGCGGCACGTCGATGCGCTGCGCGGCCGTCAGCTCGCCGCGGTCGGCGAGCACCGCGATGCGGCCGTCCGCAACGCCGATCTCGCCCTCGGCGACCACTCCCCCCGGCAGGGCGAACGTCCCGCGCACAACCAGATCCAGCATCTCCGGAGTCTACGCACGGCGCACGAACGCCTTGCTC
>CAZYYP010000048.1:4857-17666 GCA_964651695.1 uncultured Gaiellales bacterium
GGTGGATCTGCGGGTTTTGCAGGGGGCGTAAGCTCGCGGCGTGGATTCGCGAGCCGTTGTCCAGATCGATACGGAGCATCCCAGCCGGTACGGAGTTCCCTCGGCTCGCTGGCGCGAGCGGTTGCGGCGACGGCTCGCGGTCGCGTCGGGACGGCCCGTCGAGGTCGTTCCGTACCTGGAGGCCCGGGATCTCCGCGACGCGCAGGCGATCGTGCTCTCGGGATCGTCGGCGCCCTGGGCCGCGCACGACCCGGCGGCGCTCGACCGGCTCGGGGAGGTCGTGGGCGCGAGCGGCCGGCCCGTGCTCGGCATCTGCGCCGGCATGCAGCTGCTCGGGCGCTTCGGTGGCGGCCAGATCGACCACGCGGCCGAGGCCGAGATCGGCGAGCTCGAGGTCGAGGTCGTCGACCACGAAGGGCTCTTCCGCGACGTCGGCGACCGGCCGCGCGTCTGGCAGTACCACTCCGACGAGCTCACCGGCCTGCCGGCCGGGTTCCGGTTGCTGGCCTCGACCGATCGCTGCCGCGTGCAGGCGTTCGCGCACGAGCAGCTGCCGTGGTGGGGCACGCAGTTCCACCCCGAGTCGTACCGCTCGGCCAACCCGGACGGCGCGCGCATCCTGCACACGTTCTTCGAGCTCGCGGGCGAGCGGTGAACCTCGACGAGGTCGACGGGCGCTTCGGCGAGGCCGCTGGGGGCACCACGCCGAACGCGACGCACATCAACCTCGTGATCGGCCGCCGCGGATCCCCCACCGCCGCCGCCGCCGCATCGGCGATGGCCGACGTGCGGCCCGGCCACGCCCCGCTGCTGCTCTGTCTCGGCGCCGGCAACCTCGTGCGGCCGGCCACGGTCGTGCGCAACAAGACGACGATCGACAGCGAGCAGCTCGGCCTCCTGACCTGGGGCGCCGCGCAGCTCGGGATCGGCCAGGGCGTGTGCGATGCGGTCGACGAGGGCCTTATCCCGCTCGAGCACGTCGACGACCTCGTGCTGCTGATCGCGGTCTGGGTCGATGCGGCGGGCGACGATCACACGGCGGTGCGCACGGCCAACCGCCTCGCCACGCGCGCGGCGATCGCCGACGCGCTGCAGCTCGACCACCGTGAGCGCGCGCTCGAGCTCATCGCGTCGCGCGAGCGCGCGACCAACCGCTTCTACCGCGGCGAGTAGCCCGCGCTCACGCGCCGGGGGCGCGGTGGCGCAGCCCGTCGAGCGCGATGTCGAGGAGCCGCTCGACCTGATCGGGCTCGGCGCCGGAGCCCGCGATGCCGTAGATCAGACGCGAGACGTCTCCGAACTCCACGTCCTCACGCGCCACGCCGGCCGCCTGTGCACGCCCGAGCAACGTCCCACCGGCCGTCATGATGGCCGCGCGCGAGACGCGGAAGACCTCGGCGTCGCGGTCGATCGACGTGAGCATCTCCTGCGCGAGTGCGCGCTTGGTCGCCGCGTAGCGCACGAACTCGCGCAGCCACTGGACGAGCGCGTCCCAGGGCGAGAGGCCGGCGAGGTCGGCGGCGCGGCGCGACATCGCCTCGACCTCGTCGACGTAGACGGCCTCGAGCAGATGCTGCCGGGTCGGGAAGTGGCGGTACAGCGTCGCGATGCCGACCCCCGCGCGCCGCGAGATGTCGTCGAGCGTGGCGTCGGTGCCGTCCTCGGCAAACGCCTCGCGCGCAGCGAGGAGGAGCTTCTCGTAGTTGCGGCGCGCATCGGCGCGCTGGGGCCGCTGCGGGAGGTCGGAATGGATCGTCTGGGAGTTCACGGCATCGTCCACTTGAAAAACGGAGGGATGCTCCATATACTGAAACGGAGGGACACTCCGGAACATCTGGAGACTTCCTCCATTTTAGCGCCGATCCAACCGCGATTCAAAGGTGGCGTCGTTTCCCGTGACTCCCACGCTCGCCCAAGCTCCCGCACAGCCGCTCGTCCGCCCCAAGCTCGCGATCAGGCCGAACACCACGGCCGTGCTCGCGATCATCCTCGCCACGTACCTCATGATCGTGCTCGACATCTCGGTCATCATCGCCGCGCTGCCCAGGATCCACAGCTCGCTGCACTTCTCGTCCACGGGCCTCTCGTGGGTGCAGAGCGCCTACACGCTCACCTTCGGCGGCCTGCTGCTGCTGGGAGCGCGCGCCGGCGACATCCTCGGCCGCCGCCGCATGCTGATCGCCGGCATCGCGCTCTTCACCGCCGCGTCGCTCGCCGGCGGTCTCGCCCCCTCTGCCGCGTGGCTGCTCGGCGCCCGTGCCGTGCAGGGCGTCGGCGCCGCCATCGCAGCGCCCTCCACGCTCGCGCTCCTGACGACCACCTTCCGCGAGGGCCAGGAGCGGACGCGCGCGATCGCGTACTACAGCGCCGTCGCAGGCGGTGGCGGCAGCGTCGGCCTCGTGCTCGGCGGCATGCTGACCGACTGGATCTCCTGGCGCTGGGGCCTCTTCATCAACGTGCCCGTCGGGCTCGCGGTGATCGCGCTCGCGCCCCGCTTCCTGCCCGAGACGCCCAGGCGCAGCGGCCACTTCGACCTCATGGGCGCGATCACATCGACCCTCGGCATGACCTCGCTCGTCTACGGCTTCGTGCGCGCCGCGTCCGACGGCTGGGGTGAGCGCTGGACGGTCACATCGTTCGCGGCCGGCGTCCTCCTGCTCGCCTCGTTCGTGCAGATCGAGCGGCGCGCCGAGCAGCCGATCACGCCGCTCCACCTGTTCGCCGATCGGCAGCGCCTCGGCGCCTACATTGCGCGCCTGCTCGTCGTCGGCGGCATGTTCTCGACGTTCTTCTTCCTGACCCAGTTCCTGCAGGGGGTGAGGGGCTTCAGCCCGCTCGGGGCCGGCCTTGCGTTCCTGCCCATGACGGCCGTGATGTTCACGATGGGGCGTGTCGTCCCGCGGCTCGTCCAGCGCTTCGGCAATCTCCGCCTGCTCCTCGCCGGGCTCGTGATGGCGGTCGCCGGGATCGCCTGGCTCAGCCGCGTCACGGCCGGCACGCAGTACTTCCCGCACATCGCGATCCCCCTGGCGATGGTCGGTGCGGGCATCGGCATCGCCTTCGCGCCGCTCACCACGGCCGGCATCGCGGGTGTCGCAGCGGCCGATGCGGGCGCGGCCTCCGGGCTGCTCAACGTCGCCCAGCAGCTGGGCGCGTCGCTCGGCCTCGGCATCCTGATCACGGTCTTCGCCTCGGCGACGCGCAGCGCGGCGCACCACCCGCTCGCCGGCGCGTCCGCGGCGGTCGAGGCCCGGTACGAGCTGGCGCACGCGGTCGCCACGGCGCTGACCGGCTCGGCGATCTTCCTCGCGCTCGCGCTGAGCGTGGCGATCGTCCTCATGCGCCCGCCGGCTTCAACCGCCTGATCGCGAGAGCTCGGCGGCATCCCCGAACCGATTCAGCCCGCGCAACTGGGGGAACTTCCAGGCCCAGAACGCGGCGCAGCCCATGGCGAGGATGCCGCCGACCGCGACTGCGGGAACGGCGCCGATGAGCGCCGCGACCGTGCCCGACTCGAACGCGCCGAGCTCGTTGGAGCCGCCGATGAACACGCGCTCCACGGCTCCCACGCGGCCCCGCAACTCGGGCGGCGTCAGCAGCGGGCCGAGTGTCGAGCGGATGAACACGCTCAGCATGTCGGCGGCGGCGAGGCCGGCGAGTGCGAGCAGCGAGAGGACGTAGACGCGTGAGAGCGCGAAGACGAGGGTGAACGCCCCGAAGACGCCCACGGCGGCGAACAGGATCGGGCCGATGCGGCGGTCGAGCGGGCGCGCCGTGAGCGTGAGGGCGACGATCACGGCGCCGGCGCCGGGCGCCGCGCGCAGGACGCCGTTGCCGAGCGCGCCGACGTGCAGCACGGTCTGCGAGAACACGGGCAGGAGCGCTGTCGCGCCCCCGAGCAGCACGGCGATGAGGTCGAGCGACATCGCCCCGAGCATGGCCGGGGTGCGCAGGATGAAGCGCACGCCCTCGAGGGCATCGGCGAGCGTGGCCGAGTGCCGCTCGCCGCCCGAGAGGTGCGCCCGTCCGATGACCCTGGGCGTCGCGAGCACGAAGAGGCAGGCGAGACCGGCGGCGATGGCGGCCACGACGAACGGCGCGGGTGAGCCGAGCAGGTGCAGGAGGCCGGCGGCGGCCGGCCCGAAGATCGTCCCGAACTGCCACACGGACGCGTTCATCGCCATCACGCGCGGCAGCTCCTCGGTCGTGACCGACGCGGCCAGCATCGGCCCGAAGGCGGGCGACGCGTACGACTGCCCGATGCCGATGAACAGCGCAAGCGCGTAGAGCGGCCAGACCCGCCCGTCGCCCGACGCGGTGTCGAGGCCGATGCCCGCCGTCGCGAGCGCGATGACGCCGAGGCCGAAGACGGTCACGTAGCGGCGGTCGCGGTGGTCGGCGGCATGCCCCGCGGGCAGCGCGAAGAGCAGCGCGGGGATGAACTCGGCGAGACCGATCAGCCCCAGTACGAGCGGGTCGCCGCTGCGCACGTACCCCTCCCATCCGAGGGCGGTCTGGACTGCGAGCGCCGACGATGTGGTGAGCAGCTCGCCCGACAGCAGCAGGACGAGAGGGCGCTGCACTACGCGGTGCTAGAGCGCACGAATCGAGCCCCCGTCGACCAGGGTCGCCGTGCCCGAGACGTAGCGGGCGGCCTTCGAGCAGAGGAACACCGCGACCTCCGCGAGCTCCCCGGGCTCGCCGTAGCGGCCGAGCGGGATGTCGCGGATGGACGAGGCGCGCACTTCGGCGCCGCTCAGCCCCGAGCGCTCGGCGCGCACGTCGTCGAGCCAGCGCACGCGCGCGGTGTCGATCTTGCCGGGCGCGATCAGGTTGACCGTGATGCCCTTGGGGCCGAGCTCCTCGGCGAGCGTCTTGACGAGGCCGTGGATGCCCGGGCGCAAGACGTTCGAGAAGCCGAGCGTCGGGAGCGTCGCCTTGATCGACGACGAGGCGATCGAGATGATCCGCCCCTGCTCCGAGGCCTCGAGGTGCGGCAACGCGGCGCGCGCGCCGCGCGCGACCGAGAGCAGGACGTTCTCGAACGCCCGCTGCCAGGCCTCGTCGTCGAACCCGAGGATCGGGCCGGCGGCCGGGCCGCCCGAGTTGGTGACGAGGATGTCGAGCCCGCCGTAGGCCGCGACCGCCGCCTCGATCAGCAGTTGCGGGCCATGCGGGGTGCCGAGGTCGATGCGCTCACCGGCGACCTGGGCGCCGTCACGCGCCGCCGCCTTCGCCTCGTCGATGGCACCCGCCAGCTTGTCGGCGTCGCGCCCGCACATCATCACGTGCACGCCCTCGCGCGCCAGGGCGCACGCGATCGCCTTGCCGATGCCGTCGCTGGAGGCCATGATGGCCGCCCGGCGGCCTACGAGATCGAGATCCATGGGCGGGACGCTACACGCGCGCAGGGCCCGCGGTAGCGTATCCCGCCATGAGCATCGCCCTCTCGACGCGGGCCGAGTACGCGCACGCCAATCCCCGCTCGCGAGCCGCGCACGAGCGCGCGCTGACGCTCTTCCCGAGCGGCCTCACGCACGACGTGCGCCGTCAGGACCCCTTCCCGCTCTGCGTGACGCGCGCCGAGGGCGCCTACAAATGGGATCTCGACGGCCATCGCATCCTCGACTACGTGATGGGGCACGGCGCCCTCGTCGCGGGCCACTCCCATCCGGGCGTCGTCGAGGCCGTGCGGCATCAGGCGGGCCTCGGGCAGCACCTCGGCGCGAGCAGCGAGCGGGAGGCCCGCTGGGCTGCGCGCATCGTCGACCTCGTGCCGAGCGCCGAGCGCGTGCGCTTCACCTCGAGCGGCACCGAGGCGACGCTGCTCGCGCTGCGCGTCGCGCGCGGCTTCACCGCCCGCAACCGCGTGCTCAAGCTGGCCGGGCACTTCCACGGCTGGCACGACGACGCGACCCCCGGCGTGGCGCTCCCGGTCGATCGCGAGCCGCCGAAGGGGTCGCCGCCGAACCCCGACCTCACGGTCGTCGACCCGTTCAGCGAGGGCGCGCTCGAGGCCGAGCTCGCGCGCGGCGACGTCGCCTGCGTGATCCTCGAGCCGACCGGCGCCGCCTGGGGCGCGGTGCCGCTCGCCCCCGCGCACGTGGCGCGCATCGCCGCCGCCGCGCGTGCGGCCGGCGCGCTCGTGGTGTTCGACGAGGTCGTCACCGGCTTCCGCTGGTCGCCCGGCGGCGCACAGGCCCTGATCGGGGTCACACCCGACCTCACCGCGCTCGCGAAGGTCGTCGCCGGCGGGCTTCCCGGTGGCGCGCTGACCGGCCGCGCGGACGTCATGGACGTACTCGCCTTCCACGATGGGCGGGCCAAGGTCGAGCACCCGGGCACGCACAACGGGCATCCGCTGGCGGCCGCCGCCGGTAGCGCGACGCTCGACCTGCTGGCCGACGGACGCGGCCTGGCAGGCGCGACCGCGGTCGCGGCCGAACTGCGCGACGCACTCTGTGCCGTGTTCGAGGCGCGCTCGACCCCCGGGTACGCCTACGGGCAGGCATCGACGTTCTGCCTCATCTTCGGCGAACGCAGCGACGACCCGGTGACCCTCAAGCGGGGCGTGCGCGAACCCCTCGCGAGCGCACTGCAATGCGCGCTGCTGCTCGAGGGCGTGCACCTCTTCCACGGCTGCGGCCTGCTCTCGATCGCGCACGGCGCCGGCGAGGTGGAGCTCACCGCCCGGGCGTTCGCGCGCGCGCTCGAGCGCCTCCAGGACGAGGGCCTGATCCCGTGAGGCACGACCTCGTCGTCGCCGGCGGACACGTGCTCTGCCCGGCGACGGGCTCAGACGGCATCGCGGACGTGGCGATCGACGCGGGGCGGATCGCCGCGGTCGGCCCGGGGCTCTCCGGGCGCGAGCGGGTGGACGCGGCCGGCCTCCTCGTCGTCCCCGGGCTCGTCGACCTGCACGTGCACGTCTACGACGGCGTCTCGCACTACGGCATCGATGCCGACCGCTACCTGCTGCGGCGCGGCACCACGACCGGCGTGGACGTGGGCTCGGCGGGCGCGCAGACGTTCCCGGGCCTGCGCCGGCTCGTCGTCGACCGGGCGCAGACGCGCGTGTACGCCTACCTCCACATCGCCGTCGAGGGGATGATCTCGGTGCTCGTGGGCGAGCTCGAGGATCTGCGCTGGGCGTCGGTCGAGGAGTGCGTGCGCGTCGCCGAGGCCAACCGCGACGTGATCGCGGGCGTCAAGCTGCGCGCCGGCCACCAGATGGTCGGGCCCGATCCGCGTCCGGCCGTGGCACTCGCGCTCGAGGCCGCCGAGGCGCTCGGCCTGCCGCTGATGGTGCACGTCATCGACATGGGGATGCCGCTGCCCGAGCTGCTCGCGCAGATGCGCCGAAACGACGTGGTCACGCACTGCTTCCACGGCAACGCCGGCGGCCTACTCGACGACGACGGCCGCGTCTGGCCCGAGGCGTTCGCGGCCCGCGAGCGCGGGATCGTGTTCGACGTCGGCCACGGCTCCGGCTCGTTCACCTGGCGCGTCGCGCGCGCGGCTCTCGCCCAGGGCTTCCCGCCCGACACGATCTCGAGCGACATCCACACCTACAACCATGCGGGCCCCGTCTACGACCTGCCGCGCACGCTCTCGAAGCTCCTGCACCTCGGCATGCCGCTGAGCGAGGTCGTCACCGCCGCGACCGCGCGCGTCGCCGCGCACCTCGCACACGTCGCACCGCCCGGCCTGGGCACGCTGGCGCCCGGGGCGCCGGGCGATCTCACGCTGCTCGAGCGCCAGCGCGGGCGCTTCGACCTGACCGACGGCGAGCACCGCCTGTCGGGCAACGTGACCGAGCACGCGAGCGAGCGGCTGGTCGCGCGCAGCGTCGTGCGCGCCGGCGCCGCCGTCGCGTGTGACGAGCCGGCATGAGCTCGCTGCGCATCGCCGGCGGCCGCGTCGTGACGCGCTCGGGCGTGCTCGACGGGGCCGACGTGCTGGTCGAGGATGGGCGCGTGGTCGCGGTCGGCGACACGGCGCACGGGGCACGCGAGCTGGACGCGAGTGGCTGCTACGTGCTCCCCGGCGGCGTCGACCCGCACGCGCACCTCTACGAGGGGCTCGCGTCGGCGCCGCTCGCTGCGGTGCGCTCGGGCACCACCGAGGTGGAGGCCTACGCGCCGCCCGAGCCCGGCGAGCGCGTCGAGGACGCCTGCGCGCGCTGGGATGCGCTCGCCGCCGGCGCCGCCTGCCGCATCCATCCGCTCGCAACCGTGTACCAGCCGGGGGCGCTCGACGAGGCCTCGTTCGCCGCCCTCGCCGCTCAGGGCGTCCGGGGCATCAAGCTCTTCCTCGCCTACCGCGAGCTCGGCATGGACGCCGACGACGAGCTGCTGCTGCGCGCGCTGTTCTGGGGCCGGGCGCACGGTGTGGTGCTCCGGTTGCACTGCGAGAACGCCGGTGCGATCCACGTGCTGCGCGAGCGGCTGCGCGAGACCGGCGACACCGGCGTCGCGGCGCACCCGCGCTCCCGTCCGCCGCTCGTCGAGGAGGAGGGCATCCGCCGGGCGATCGACCTCGCGCGCCTGGCCGGTGCTGCCGTCTACATCGTGCACGTCTCCACCGCGGGCGGGGTCGAGGCGATCCGTCAGGCGCGTGCCGCCGGTCTCGACGTCACCGGCGAGACCTGCCCGCAGTACCTGCTGCTCGACGACGGCGTGTATTCGGGGCCCCTGGCGGCGATGGGAGTGATCTCGCCGCCGCTGCGCCCGCGCGCCCACGCCGAGGCCGTCTGGCGCGGCGTGCTCGACGGAACGCTGAGCGCCATCGGCTCCGACCATTCGCAGCGCGGGTCGCGCGCATCGGCCGCCTTCGACGAGATCGTGTCGGGCGGTCCGGGTGTCGCCGCGCGCATGCCCCTGATGCTGACCGCGGCGCTCCACGACGCCCGCCTGCCGCTCGCGCTCGCAGTCCGGCTGCTGTGCGCGGGCCGGGTGGTAGAGGCCGAGCGACAGGCCGATCTCGTCGTGTGGGATCCCGCGCCGTCCTGGACGCTCACCCCGTCGTCGCTGGCCGAGGGGCTCGACGCAACCGTGTGGGAGGGAACCGAGGTGCGCGGACGCCCGCGCGCCGTGCTCAGGAATGGCGAGGTGGTGGCATGAGGATCGGCCTGATCGGCTGCGGCTGGATCGCGGAGACACACATCGAGAGCCTCAAGGCGCTCCGGCAGGAGATCGCGTGCGTGTGCGACCCCGACCGGGAGCGCCTGGCGTGGGCAGTCGGCCAGACGGGCGCCGAGGCGTTCGGCGACTGGGAGTCGCTGCTCGAGCACGGGCGGCCCGAGGCCGTGCTCGTGCTCACGCCCCCGCGACTGCACCGCGAGGTGACCCTCGCGGCGATCGAGCGCGGACTGCCGGTGTACCTCGAGAAGCCGGTGGCGCGCGACCTCGGCGACGCCCGTGCGATCGTCGCCGCGGTCGAGCGCGCCCAGGCCGTGTGCGCGATCGGCTACCAGTGGCGCGCCGTCGACTGGGTGGGCGCGGTGCGCGATCTCTTCGCGCACCGCGAGCTCGGGCTGATCGTCGTACGGATGTTCGGCTCGACCGCCGGCCGCACGTGGTTCACCGATCAGGCCGCGGGCGGCGGCCAGGTGCTCGAGCGCGCGAGCCACGGCATCGACCTCGTGCAGGCCATCGCCGGGCCGACGGCGCGCGTGTCCGCCACGGGCGTGAATGTGCCCCTGGCCGGCTCCGACCGGCCCGAGGGGAGCGAGATCGACGATGTCCTCGCGCTCACGCTCGAGCTCGAGCGCGGCGGCGTCGCGACGGTGCAGGTCGTGTGGCAGCGCACGGAGCTGCCGCGCACCTACGAGATCGACGTCATCGGCGACGGCGCGCGCGTCACGGGCGTGCTCGACCCGGAGTTCCACGCCACGGGCATCGTCGATGGCGACCCCGTCGACCTCCGCTCGGAGGCGCCGAGCGCACTCGGCATGGAGCGCTTCCTCGCCGCCGCGCGCGCCGGCGACCCCGGCGCCGTCGCCTGCACGCCCGCGCAGGCCACCGCGTCGCTCGCGACCGCGCTCGCCTGCGAGCAGGCGCTCCAGAGCGGCGGGCGCGTCACCGTGTGACGCGCCCGCGCGCGCTCGGGATCAGGCAGAGGCGGCGCCGGCGCTGACGCCGGTGCCGATCGGGCACAGGACGCCCGTACCGCCCAGGCCGCAGTAGCCGCCCGGGTTCTTCTGCAGGTACTGCTGGTGATACTCCTCGGCGGGGTAGAACGCGCCGGCCTCGCGCAGCTCGGTCGTGATCTGACCGCGGCCGCGCTCGCTCAGCGCGGCCTGGTAGGCCTCGCGCGAGGCCACTGCCGCGTCGCGCTGCGCCTCGGTCGTCCAGTAGAGCGCGGAGCGGTACTGCGATCCCATGTCGTTGCCCTGGCGCATGCCCTGCGTCGGGTCGTGGCCCTCCCAGAACGTGCGCAGCAGCTCCTCGAACGGGATCACCTTGGGGTCGTAGGCCACCAGCACGGCCTCGGTGTGGCCGGTGCGGCCCGAGCAGACCTCCGCGTAGCTCGGATTCCTCGTGAAGCCGCCCGAGTAGCCGACGGCCGTCGAGTAGACGCCCGGCAGCTGCCAGAACAGGCGCTCGGCGCCCCAGAAGCAGCCCAGGCCGAACTGCACCACCTCGATGCCCTCGGGGAACGGCGGCAGGAGGGGCGTGCCGAGGACGACGTGGCGGGCGGGGACGGGGATGGTCTCGTCGCGGCCGGGCAGCGCGTCGGACTCGGCGACCAGGTCGCGGTTCTTGGTCAGGAAATTCAGCATTCGGACCTCCAGAATCGGGTGCCGTGGGTAGTCTCGCACGACCCCGTTGACGTTACGTTGCGCCGGGGAGGAACCGGCCCGCCGCCGGCTCGCCGGCGAACTCGCCGTCGCGCGCCAGCACCCGCCCGCGCTGCAGGACGACGCGAGGCGGAACGTGCGGGAGACCGCGGAAGATGCCGTTGTCGACCCGCCAGTACGGCGGCACCGGCGGCACGCCTCGCACGTCCTCCGGATGGAGCACGACGAGGTCGGCGTGCCGGCCCGGGGCGATCGCGCCCTTGTCGGGGAGCCGGAAGATGCGCGCCGGGTTGGCTGCGGTGAGGCGCGCGACGTGCTCCCACCCGAAGCCGTCCACCCGCCCGACCTGCGCGGCCAGCAGCGGCAGGAGGAGGCCGTTGCCCGCGGCGCCGTGCACGGCTTCGAGGAAGCTCGGCCCCGGAGCCTTGACGGACGCCGGCCAGGCGGCGTGATCGGCCGCGACGACCTCGATCGTGCCGTCGATCAGCGCGGCCCAGAGCGCCGCGCGGTGCTCGGCCGCTCGCAGCGGCGGGCTCATGACGAAGTCGCCGGGGCGCTCGCCGAGGTAGAGCGACTCGTCGAGCAGCAGGTGGTGGGGGCAGGCCTCGCCGTGCACCGCGAGACCGTGCATGCGGGCGAGGCGCAGGTGCTGGACCGATCCGCTCGCCGAGAGGTGCACGCAGTAGGTCTCGGCGCCGCTCGCGGCGGCGAGCGCGAGCGCCCGGCCGACCGCATCGGCCTCGGAGAGCGGCGGGCGCGAGGCGGCGAATCCGGCGTAGCCGGTCACGCCTGCGCGCTGCGCCTCCTCGAGCCGCGGGCGGATGATCGGCCAGCTCTCGCAGTGGGCCTGCATGATCCCGCCCGCCGCCGCCACGGCCTTCCAGACGACGAGCAGATCCTCGTCTCCCATCGGCTCGCCCAGCTGGCTGTAGGCCAGGAAGACCTTGAGCGACGGGACGCCGCGCGCCACGAGCTCGGGGATCTCGCGCAGCGCCTGCGGGTTGGCCTCGAGCATCCAGCAGTGCAGCGCGACGTCGACCGCGCTCGGGCGGATGTCGGCGAGCCGGCGCTCGAGCGGCGCCAGCAGCCCCTCGCCCTCGACCTGCATGGCGAAGTCGATGATCGTCGTCGTGCCGCCGGCTGCGGCGGCGCGCGAGGCGTCCTCGTAGCTGTCGGCCGACGTCGTCGTGGTGCCGTCCATGAGGCGGTAGTCCAGGCCCACGTGGACGTGCGCGTCGACCGCACCCGGGAGCACGATCGCACCGCGCGCGTCGATCTCCTCGGCGGCCGGCGCCTCGCCGGGCGCCGTCACGGCTGCGATGCGCCCGTCCTCGACGAGGACATCGGCCTCGCGCACGCCGTCGGGCGCGACGACGAGGCCGCCGCGTACGGCGAGCGCGCTGCTCACGCCGCCGCGGCGGGCACGGGCTGGGAGCGCAGGAACTCCTCGAGCGCGCCCGCATCGCCGTCGCTCGCGAGCTGCGGCGGCAGCGCGTGGCCGATCTTCGCCAGGGCGGCCCCGAGCGCATCGCGCTGGCTCGCGCCCGCCGGATCGCCGGCGGTCGTCACGAGCACGACGGCGTAGCCGCGGCGCAGGTACTCGTCGAGCTGCTCGGCGACCTGCTCCAGCCAGCCCGCGGCGACGTCCTCCGGGTACCACGTGGCCGGCAGCTGCATGACGCCGAAGCCCGTGCGCTCGCACACCGCGAGCGCATCCAGCCCGCCCGGCCCGGGATTGACGAGCGCGTCGGCGCAGACCGCGACGCGGAACCCCCGCAGGTCACCGTCCATAGGGCTCTCCCAGGAAGACGTTCAGCTGCTCGCGCTCGATCGCCTCGTCATGACCGGGGAGCTGGTGCTCGATGCCGGTCGTGCGCACGTCGCCGAGACCGCGCTCGGCGAGCTCGGCCTGCAGCTCCTCGCTGAAGATCCCGCGCCCGGGCACGAGCCGGTAGGAATCGCCCGCGTCGGGACGCCCGCCCCACTCGGCGTTCGAGGAGGTGATGCG
>CAZYYP010000049.1:0-2865 GCA_964651695.1 uncultured Gaiellales bacterium
ATGTAGCCGACCGGGTTGTAGGAGTAGGCCGCCGGGTCGGACTCCCAGACCTCGACGCAGGCCTGCATGAGCTCCTGCATCGCAGGCTGGAAGTAGTTGTTGCGCACGACGCCGCACGCGATGCCGGACGCGCCGGCGCCCGGGTGCGACTTCTCGAGGATCACGATGTCGGCGCCGGAGCCCGTGCCGCGGGCTTCCAGTTCCTTACCGAGGTGATATGCGGTCGAGAGGCCGTGAAGGCCGGCGCCGACGATCAGGTACTTCGTGCGAGCGGGGAGCACCATGAACTCCTTGTTGCCCTATAGGCAATGCAGTTTCCGTGACAGGCACAGTGTATCGCGGGGTTGCGCGGCGTGCCAGTGCCGTTTTCGAGGCTGACACAATCGTTCGGTGCGCATCGTCGTGGATCGAGCGGACGTGGAGGGGGCCATCGATCGGCTTTGCGCCCGCGACGAGCGCGCCGGCGAGGACGCACGCACCGCCGTGGAATCGCTGATCGGCTGGGAGGAGGACAACCCTGAGGCGCTCTTCTCGCGCCGCCGCCTGCAGGTCTTCCTGTGGTACGAGCTGCCGACGAAGTGGATCATCCCCGCCGCCGAGCGCCTCGCCGTCGCCGAGGCGCTCGCGCTGTTCTTCGACGAGCTGGGGCCGCGAGCCGATGGCCTGGCCGGGGTCTGCCGCGGCCGGGAGACCGAACGTCTCGTGCGCGGCCGCGCCGAGGGCTTCATCGACGCGATGGAGGAGTCCGGGCTCGAGCCCCCGGACACGCCGGTGCTGGAGTGGAGCGGCTACATGTCGCTCGAGGAGGCGCTCGAGCGTGACGCCGTGGGGGACATGCTCGAGGAGGAGATCGACGCCGGCCGGCTGATGCCGGGGGCGAAGGGCTGGAAGGAGGTGCAGATCGAGGCGGTCGAGCGGCATCTGATGACGCCTGAGGCGGGCGCGACGAGTCCTCTCGCGCGCATCCACGCCGGCCGCCGCGAGGCCTGGCTCTTCGGGATCGAGGACCGTGACGAGCGAGCCTTGCTGGAGGCCGCGGTGCCGCTCGGGGGTGAGCCCCCGAGCGTGGCGGAGGCCGAGGCCGCGATCGAGCCGCTCCTGTGGGTGCTCGATCAGCTCGCCGGGGGATTGAAGCTGACGCAGACCGGGGCATTCCCCCGCGCGCTCGTGCGCGCGGCCGTCGAGCGCTACCCCGCCTGGTGGCCGATCCGGCTCGACGCCCTCCCCAATCGCGAGATGGACGTCCGCGTGCTCGAGGAGCTGCACTGGATCATCAGCGGGCTCAAGCTCGCGCGGCCGCGGCGCGGAGTGCTCGATCTCACGCCGCGCGGCCGCGCCCTGCGCGCCGACCCGCCCGAGCTCCTCGCCGAGGTCGCCCTGGGCATCGCGCTCGTGGGCGCCTCGCGCGAGCTCGACCTCGACCTCGCGCAGCTCGTGGTCGACGCAGACCCGACGATCGCGCTCGCCGCGTGGCATCTGCTCGTGCCGTTCGGCGGTGCCACGGGGAGCCCCTGGGAGGGCACGACACAGCTCACCCCCGCCGGCAGGACGCTCGCCCGCGCGATCCTGCACGCGCGCGCCCACGGGCCTCGGCACACGTTCGACTGACCTGCAACGTCGAGGGTCAGACCCCGAGTGTTGCGCGCGGCGGGATCAGCCGCCTTTGCGGCGCAGCGCGTAGAGCTCGCAGCGCCACGGGATGGCGGCCAGGCCGTTCGCGTCGAACGCGCCCTGCTCGACCGCGACGGCTCGCGCTTCCTCGATCAGCGCCGCGCGGCGCTCGGGCGCCAGGCGCGCGATTGCGCTCTGGGTGCCGAGGAGGCGCGCGAACGCGTCGTAGCTGCAGGGCTGCTCGTGGCGGAACGTCGCTTCGTAGAAGCCCTCGTAGCCGGACGGCGATGCCAGCGCGGCCTGCCAGTCGCGGTCGGAGGCCGGCAGGTGCGCCGGGTTCTTCGTCTCGAGGTACTCGATCACCGCGTCGTACCAGGAGCCATCGTCGGTCGGGACGTTCCAGCCGGCGATCACGATCCCGCCGGGACGCAGGACGCGCGCGATCTCGGCGAATGCGCGGTCGAGGTCGAACCAGTGGAACGCCTGACCGGCACACGCCACGTCGCGGCTCCCTGGCGCGAGCGGCAGCTCCTCCGCGGTGCCGGCGAGCACCTCGACCTCGGGCAGGACGCGCTGCATCAGCGCGCGCAACTCCGGGTCGGGCTCGACGGCGACGAGCGTGCCCGCGAAGCGCGCGAGCGTGCGCGTGACCTTGCCGGTGCCGGCGGCGATGTCGACGACGTCGGGGCGCTCGCGCACGCCGAAGTGCTCGAGCACCTGCGTGAACGGCTCGAGCGGCCAGCCGGGACGCGTGGCCTCGTAGTCCTCGGCGACCTGGCCGAAGGAGAGCGCCCGCTCCTCGTGCTCGCTGCTCACACGCGCCCGGCGGTGAGCGCGTGGGCGTGCCGCAGCCAGTCGCGGAGCGCGCCCGGGTCGTCGCGCACCTCGTCCGGCAGCACGACCCAGTGGCCCACGCGCTCGTCGTTCACGTAGAGCGGCGCGCTGCCGGGCAGCTCGTAGGCCGCCGCGAAGAGATCCCAGTCGGGCAGGCGGACACCGACGCGGCCCTCACCCGTGACGAGCGCGTACGGCCGGCCCGCCGACGCCAGGGCGTCGCAGCCGTGCGTCTCGGTCACCTCGACGTCGGAGAGCCCCTCGGAGGCCCGTTGGAGCAGGGCGAGGGGATCGGGAGAGCGCGCCTCGGACACGGCTCCGATCCTAGCGCGGCCCACTCCCACGCCCGAGAACGGGATGGTTGAGCCGATGGGAACCCGGGGTCAGGCCTGGGAACCCGGGGTCAGACCCCGTTCTCCC
>CAZYYP010000049.1:2965-17655 GCA_964651695.1 uncultured Gaiellales bacterium
GGGTCAGACCCCGTTCTCCCCCGGTTTTCCGAGGGCGCCGGCGATCTCGCCGATGATCGCGGGGTCGTCGATCGTCGCGGGGACCGCGTAGTCGCGGCCCGCGGCGATGTCGCGCATCGTGGCGCGCAGGATCTTGCCCGAGCGGGTCTTCGGGAGACGGGCGACGACGCGCGCGTCGCGGAAGCACGCGACGGGGCCGATGCGCTCGCGCACGAGCGCCACCAGCTCACCGCACAGCTCCTGCGGGTCGCGCTCGGAGCCGGCCTTGAGCACCACGAGGCCGAGCGGCAGCTCGCCACGGAGCTCGTCGGGCACGCCGAACACGGCGCATTCGGCGACGTCGGGGTGCGTGGCCACGACCTCCTCCATCGCGCCCGTCGAGAGGCGGTGGCCCGCGACGTTGATCACGTCGTCGGTGCGGCCCATCACGAAGACGTAGCCGTCCTCGTCGATGTGGCCGCCGTCGCCGGTCAGATACCAGCCGGGATAGCGCTCGAGGTAGGAGGCCACGCAGCGCGCGTCGTCGTTCCAGAGCGTGGGCAGCGATCCCGGCGGCAGCGGAAGGCGCACGGCGAGCGCACCCTGCTCGCCGGCCGCGACGGGTGCGCCCCCCTCGTCCAGGACGTCGAGCCGGTAGCCGGGGACGGGCAGGCTGGGGGAGCCCGACTTGACGGGCGGCGGGTCGAGCCCGCGGCAGCTCGCCACCATCGCCCAGCCGGTCTCGGTCTGCCACCAGTGGTCGATCACCGGCCGGTCGAGCACGCGGCTCGCCCAGGCGTAGGTGTCGGGATCGGTGCGCTCGCCGGCGAGGAACAGCGTGCGCAGCGCGGGCAGGCTGCGATCGCGCAGCAGCTCGGCGCCGGGATCCTCCTTGCGGATCGCGCGGATCGCGGTCGGCGCGGTGAAGAGCGCGGCCACGCCGTGCTGCTCGGCCACGCGCCAGAACGCGCCGGCATCCGGCGTGCCGACGGGTTTGCCCTCGTAGAGCACGGTCGTCGCGCCGACGAGCAGCGGGGCGTAGACGATGTACGAGTGGCCGACGACCCAGCCGACGTCGGAGGCCGCCCAGAAGACCTCGCCGGGGTGCACGTCGTAGACGTTCGGCATGCTCCAGGCGAGCGCCACCGCGTGGCCGCCGTTGTCGCGCACCACGCCCTTGGGGCGGCCGGTCGTGCCGGAGGTGTAGAGGATGTAGAGCGGGTCGGTTGCGAGCACCGGGACGCACGCAGCGGGCTCGGCGGCAGCGACGAGGGCGGCCCAGTCGAGATCGCGCCCGGGCGTCATCTCGGCCGCGAGCTGCGGGCGCTGCAGGATCACGCAGTGCTCGGGCGCGTGCCCGGCCTCGGCGAGCGCCGCGTCGAGCAGCGGCTTGTAGGCGATCGTGCGCGCGCCCTCGAGCCCGCAGGACGCCGAGAGCACCACGCGCGGGCGGGCGTCGTCGATCCGCACCGCCAGCTCGTGCGCCGCGAAGCCGCCGAACACCACCGAGTGGATCGCGCCGAGGCGCGCGCACGCGAGCATCGCCATGAGCGCCTCGGGCACCATCGGCAGGTAGAGGACGACGCGATCGCCCTGCCCGACGCCGAGCCCGCGCAGCGCCCCCGCCAGGCGCGCGACGCCATCGCGGAGCTCGCGGTAGGTGTAGGTGCGGATCGTGTCCGTGACCGGGCTGTCGTAGATCAGCGCCGGCTGGTCGCCACGCCCGCCGTCGGCGTGGCGGTCGAGCGCGTTGTGACACGTGTTGAGCCGCGCGCCGGGAAACCAGCGCGCGAGCGGCGTGGCGTCGCGGTCGAGCACGCGACCCGGCGCGAGGTCCCAGTCGATCGCCTGCGCGGCGTCGCCCCAGAACCCCTCGGGATCCTCGAGGCTGCGGCGGTAGACGGCGTCGAAGCGGGGCGAGCGCACGCATGCCGATGGTAGCGCGCCCGCGGATCCAGCCCCGAAAACGACCGAGGGCGGGTGGCGCTTGCGCGCCACCCGCCCTCGAGTGCGTCGTTCAGGCGATCAGATCACGTCGAGGACGTGTTCAGCGTGTCGCAGCCGCCGGCCGGGACCGGGTAGACCGCGCCCTTCGAGACCAGGAACGGGACTTCGCTCTGCGGGACGCGCTTGTCGAAGTAGATCGTTACCGGGGTCTTCACGCGGATGTGCTTCGTGAAGGTGATCGTCACCGGGACCTTGACCTTATGCCCGTGGTGGCGCCACTTCTTCTCGGACTGCCACTTGCTGTCCGACTGCCACTGCCACCGCCAGACCGTCTTCGTGATCGTGACGGTCTTCCAGGTGATGATGTACTTGGTCTTCGGGTAGCAGATGTCGACCTTGCTGTGGTACTGGTGGTGGGCGGGCGAGCCATCGCCCTTGTCGCCCCTGTCGCCCTTGTGATCATGCGAGCGACCGCCCCAGGCCTGGCTCAGCGACGAGGTCGTGGAGTGGAACGCGGTCTTCGCTGCGCCGACGCCGCCGAAGGCGATGAGGCTTACAAGCAGCGCGAGCGAGAGCGCGAACGCAAGCGTGAGACGCGGGCGCGCGGAGGGATAGCTCCGGCTGCGCGTCTCGGCGGCGAGTCCCTGAACGAACTCGTCGCGAGCCACCGGGCGCTGTTCGCGTAGCCGGCGCTCGAGATCGTGATCGTCGTGTCCTGCCATGAGCCCTCCTCGAAGATTCCCTGTTCACCACCTTTACCGGCGAAGGGCGCGAAACCTTACGGATGGCGATGGGGTGACTTCGGCCCCCACCGGCTCGAGGCACCAACCTGCGACGTGACAGATCGGCGATTCGGTCGTACCTTGGGGCCCCCAGATGCTTGACGGACGACGGATCGCATACCTCGCAGAGATCGATCTGCAGTGCTCGCTCATCGCGAGGGCTGCCGCGCGCCTCGACCGCGAGAGCCAGTCGGCGGAACGCGACGCGCTCGAGATCTGGACGCTCGTGCAGACGATCCTGACCTCGTCCGCGAACCTCTCCCTGCTGCTCTGGGGCGAATCCCCGCGCGAGCGGGAGCAGCGGCACTCGCTGCGGCGCTTCCTCGAGGTCGATGAGGCCTCGCCGCTCGCCGGCCGCCGGCGCGAGCTCGCGTCCGAGCGCTTCGACGTGCGCGTCGAGGAGTGGGAGTCGACGCGGGACCGGTCGTTCGTGACCTTCGTCGGCCGCGTCGTCAGCGAGAGCGCCGACCTCGAGGTCGCCTCGCAGGGGCGCGAGTGGTTCGAGCACTTCGACCCCCTCACGGGCGTCGTGAGCTTCTGGGGGCACCGCGTCGAGCTCGGCCCGATCCTGAGGGAAGTCCACCGGATCCACCCGCTCGCGAAGACGTTCGATCACGTGCCGCGCTAGATCGGCGGCGGGCGCCGCGTGTGCCGATCGACACGCTCTCGGGCCCCTTCGGCACCAATGGTGACCAGGCGGTGACCATGTGGTTGCAGGGATGAAAATGCGACCGCATTTTCATTGACGAAGCGCGGACTCTCTTCCTAGCGTGCCGACCGGGCCGCGAGCTGACGGCTGACAGCCGACGAGGAGAGAGAAGCTATGTCTGTACGTGACACTGACATCGAGGAGGCGTGGAATGGCTTTCTCGAGGAGCGCGTGTCGCGCCAGAGCCTGCTGCGGCGCGCGACGCTGCTCGGCATGGGCGTCGTCGCTTCGCCGGCGCTCCTGACCGGCAGCTCCGCCTTCGCGGCCGACACGCTGCCGGCGAGCGGTAAGGCGCTGTCGCTTGCGGCGCTGATCGCGAAGGCGCAGAAGGAGGGCACGATCAACACGATCACGCTGCCGCCCACCTGGGCCAACTACGGCGAGATCATGAAGAAGTACCAGAGCAAGTTCAAGATGAAGCTGACCGACACGATCCCGGACGGCACCTCCGCCCAGGAGAACGCCGCGGTCGTCTCGCAGAAGGGCTCGAAGCGCGCGCCGGACGTCCTCGACGTCGGCCCGTCGTTCGCCGAGATCGGCCGCAAGCAGGGCCTCTACGCGAAGTACAAGGTCTCCACCTGGTCGACGATCCCGGCCAACCTCAAGGACGCGGGCGGCGCGTGGGTCGGCGACTACTGGGGCGTGATCTCGTTCGGCGTCAACACCGATGTCGCCAAGACCGTCCCGAAGAGCTGGGCGGATCTCAAGGATCCCGCGTACAAGAACATGGTCGCCCTCGGCGGCGACCCGCGCCAGGCCGGCGAGGCCTTCGCGGCCGTGTTCGCCGCCTCGCTCGCCAACGGCGGCTCGCTCGACGACATCACGCCCGGCATCCAGTTCTTCGCCGACCTCAAGACGGCCGGCAACTACATCACCACGCAGGCGACCTCCGCCACCAAGGCGAGCGGCCAGACGCCGATCGTGTGCGGCTGGGACTACCTGCAGCTGGCCGACCGCGACCTCCAGAAGGGCAAGGTCAATATCACCGTCGCGGTGCCGAGCAACGGTGTCTATGGCGGCTACTACTGTCAGGCCATCAACAAGCACGCTCCGCACCCGTACGCGGCGCGGCTGTGGCAGGAGTTTCTCTACTCCGACGCCGGTCAGCTCCTGTTCCTCAAGGGCTACACGCACCCGGCGCGCTTCCAGGACATGAGCAAGCGCGGCGTCATCCCGGCGGGCCTGCTCGCCAAGCTGCCGCCGGCGCAGGACTACAAGACCGTCAAGTTCGCGTCCGTCGCCCAGATCACCAAGGCCGGCACCGTGCTCGCAGCGCAGTGGGGCCCGAAGGTCCTGGGGCAGTAGTCCTGTCCACGATCGTCGCAGAGCGGGTCGACACCGTCGCCGCGCCGGGGCCTGCGCCCCGGCCGCGGCGGCGGTTGCCGCTGGCGTGGCTCGGCGCGCTGCCGTTCTTCGTCTACGCCTCGCTGTTCCTGCTGCTGCCGGCCGGCGACGTCCTGATCGGCGCGTTCCGCAGCGAGCAGGGCGGCTGGACGGGGGCCAACGTCCGCGGGCTCTTCCACGCCGAGTACCTGCACGCGTTCGAGAACTCGATCCGCATCAGCATCTACACCGCCGCCGTCGGCGGCCTGCTCGGCGCGCTCATGTGCTACGCGGCGCTCCACCCTTCCGCGCCGCGCTGGATCCGCACGGTCTTCACGGCCTTCGCGGCCGTCGCATCGCAGTTCGGCGGCGTGCCGCTCGCCTTCTTCTTCATCTCGAGCATCGGCACGCTCGGTGTCGTCACGCAGTTCCTCAAGGACTGGGTCGGCCTCGACATCTACGCCCACGGTGTGACGGTGTTCGGGTTCTGGGGCGTCTTCCTCGCCTACGTGTACTTCCAGATCCCGCTCATGCTGCTCGTGCTCGCGCCCGCCGTGGACGGCTTGCGGCCCGAATGGCGCGAGGCCTCCGAGAGCCTCGGAGGCGACTCGCTCACGTACTGGCGCAGCGTCGGGATCCCGGTGCTCGCGCCGTCGTTCCTCGGCGCGATGGTGCTGCTCTTCGGCAACGCCTTCGCCGCCCAGGCGACGGCCTATGCGCTCACCTCCGGCGGCTACAACATCGTGCCGCTCGAGATCACGAACGTGCTCAACGGCAACGTCGTGTCGGATCCGCACTTCGGACAGGCGCTCGCGCTCGGCATGATCGTCGTGATCGCCGTGGCCGTGCTCATCTACCTGCCGCTGCAGCGCCGCGCGGCGCGGTGGATGAAGTGAAGCGCCGCATGCCGCTCTCGGGGATCGTCGTGCTCACGATCGGGGCGCTCTACTTCCTCGTCCCCGTGGCCTCGACGATCAAGTTCAGCGTCGAGCAGGGCCACGCGGGCTTCGGATTCCAGGCCTACCGGCAGATCTTCGACGACCCGCAGTTCCGTCACACGCTGTGGTTCTCGGTGCAGCTCGCGCTCGAGACGACCGTCGTGACGATGGCGCTGATGGTGCCGACCGTCTACTGGGTGCACCTGCGCCTGCCGAAGATCCGCCCGGTCGTCGAGGCGATCACGATCCTGCCGTTCGTCGTGCCGCCGATCGTGCTCGTCGTCGGGCTCTTCGACTTCTTCAAGTCGTTCTCGCCCGACTGGCTGCTGCAGGACTTCGTCTTCTCGTCGAAGTTCCTCGTCGCCGCCTACGTCGTGCTCTCGCTGCCGTTCGTCTACCGCGCGCTCGACGCCGGCATCCGGGCGGTCGACATCCAGACGCTGACCGAAGCAGCCGAGAGCCTCGGCGCGAGCCGCACCCGCACGCTCTTCCGCGTCATCCTCCCGAACCTCCGCGAGGCCGTGCTGGCGGCGTGCCTGCTGACCTTCGTGATCGTGCTCGGCGAGTTCACGATCGCCAGCATCGCCCTCTACCAGACGTTCCCGGTCTACATCACGACGATCGGCTCGGCGCAGGCCTACCCGGCTGCGGCGCTCACGGTCATCTCGGTCGGCCTCACGTTCGTCGCCGCCGCGGTCTTCCTCGTGCTCGGGCGCATGGGCCTGCGCAAGCGCAGAGTCCCCCTCGGCGCGGGGATGACGAGCGTGGCGCCCACAGCCGCCGTCGGAAAGCTTGGAGAAGCCTGAAATGATGCCCTACCGCGCCTACCTCGAACTGCAGGATCTGCGCAAGCAGTTCGGCACGCACACGGCGCTCGACGGCGTCTCGCTCTCGCTCGACGAGGGCGAGTTCCTCTCGCTGCTCGGCCCGAGCGGGTGCGGCAAGACGACGGCGCTGCGCATCATCGCGGGCTTCCTGCAGCCCGACTCCGGCCGCGTCGTGATCGGCGGCGAGGACATGACGTCGCACGCGCCCAACCGGCGCGACATCGGCATGGTCTTCCAGGCCTACAGCCTCTTCCCGAACATGACCGCGGCGCAGAACGTCGCCTTCGGCCTCAAGGTGCGCAAGTGGCCCGGCGCCAAGCGCGACGCACGGGTCAGCGAGCTGCTCGAGATCGTCGGCCTCTCGCATGCCGTCGACCGCTTTCCGCATCAGCTCTCGGGCGGCATGCAGCAGCGCGTGGCGCTGGCGCGCGCGCTCGCGATCGAGCCGCGCGTCCTGCTGCTCGACGAGCCGCTGTCGGCACTCGACGCGCTCGTGCGCGTGCAGTTGCGTGAGGAGATCCGGCGCGTTCAGAAGCAACTCGGCATCACGACCGTCTACGTCACGCATGACCAGGAGGAGGCGCTCTCGGTCTCCGACCGCGTGGCCGTCGTCTACTCCGGCGGCATCGAGCAGCTCGGGACGCCCGCAGAGATCTACGGCGCGCCCTCGACGCGCTTCGTGGCCGAGTTCATCGGCACGATGAACCGGCTCGAGAGCCGCGTCGCCGAGAGCGAGGCGGGAGCGGTGGATATCAACGGGACGATCGTGCCGGTCCACGCGGTGCGCGGGCGCCCCGCCGGCCAGGACGTCCTCGTGCTCCTGCGCCCCGAGGCGATCACGCTCGAGACGCTCAACGGCAAGCCGCCGGAGCCGGGCGGCATCGCGGGCGAGGTCACGGCCCAGAGCTTCCTCGGCGCGGTCACGCGCCTCAAGATCGCCGCCGAGAACGGCAGCGAGCTGATCGCCAACGTGCCGAGCACCGGCGCCCAGGCCTTCTCCGTCGCCCAGCGCGTCGTCGTGCGCTTCCCGCCCGACAGCGCCCGCGTGCTGGACGTCTGAGCGTGCACTTTCCGAATCTCCCAGTGGGCGAGCCCGGCGACACAGCGCCGACGGCATCCACGGGGCAGGGCTGTCTGGGGGGACGCCCTGCCCCGCTGCGCCCCCACCGGATTCGAGGCTGAGGGTGGCGCGCATCGTCGTCGTCGGTGCCGGCATCGTCGGCACCTCGCTCGCGCTGGTCGCCGTCGAGCAGGGACACGAGGTCGTGCAGATCGAGCGCGACGACGAGCCGCGTGGCGCGACCGTGCGCAGCTTCGGGCTGCTGTGGATCTCGGGGCGCGCGCCCGGGCGGGAGCTCGACGTCGCGCTCGCCAGCCGCCGGCGCTGGCTCGAGCTCGCCGGCCGAGCGCCCGAGATCGGCCTGCGCGCGTGTGGCTCGCTGCTGCTCGCGCGCGGGGACGAGGAGGCCGCGCTGATCGAGCAGGCGTGCGCCCAGCCGGATGCGGGCGCGCGCGGGCTCTCGCTCGTGATGCCCGACGAGGCGCGGCGGCTCAACCCGGCCCTCGGCGGGTCGTTCGCCTGCGCGCTGTACTGCGAACTCGACGCCGTGGTCGAGCCGCGCCGGATCCTGCCGGTGCTGCGCGGCCTCGCCGCGGCCTCCGGCGCGTACACCTTCCTGCCCGGTCGCACGGTGATCGAGGCCGAGGGCTCCTCGGTGCGCGATCACCTCGGCGAGGTGCACGAGGGCGACGTCGCCGTCGTGTGCACGGGAGCGCAGCTCGAGCTCTACGGCGCCGAGCGCGTGGCCGCAGCGCAGCTGCGCACGATCCGGCTGCAGATGACCGAGAGCGTCCCGCTCGCCGCACCGCTCACGACCGCCGTCGCCAACGCCGATTCGATGCGCTACTACCCGGGCTTCGCACTGCCGGCGCGCGCTCTGCTGCCTCCGCCGGACCCGGCGGTCGAGCGCTTCGAGGCCCAGCTGCTGCTCGCGCCGCGCAGCGACGGATCGGTCACGCTCGGCGACACGCACGCCTTCGACGCGCCGGGCGCCTTCGGTTCGCACGACGAGGCCCACGCCTACCTCGAGCGCGAGACCGCGCTCGCCTTCGGCGCGCCGCCGCCCGCGATCGCACGCCGCTGGGAGGGCGCCTACCTGCGCCGCTGCGACGGCCGCGACTGGGTCTGGCGCGAGCAGATCGCTCCCGGTGTCGTCGCGGTGGCAGGTACCGGCGGCATGGGCGTGACCGGATCGCAACACCTCGCACGGGAGACGCTCGATGCCCTCGGGGTCTGACGGCTCGAGCCAGGAGGGGCTGATCACGGTCAACGGCCGGACCTACCGCCGGCCCCGGCGCCCCGCGGTCGTCGTCTGCATCGACGGCTGCGATCCGGCCTACCTCGACGACGCCTTCGAGCGCTCGCTCGTGCCGCGCATCACGGAGCTCGTGCAGCAGGGCGCGCTCGTGGAGGCGCGCTCGCAGATGCCGAGCTTCACGAACCCGAACAACGTCTCGATCGTGACCGGGGTCACCCCGGCCGGTCACGGCATCTCGGGCAATCACGTGCTCGGCGACGACGGCGAGGAGCACCCGCTCACCGATCCGGCCGACCTGCGCGCCCAGACGATCCCCAGCGCATTCCACGCCGCCGGCGTGCCGGTGCTCGTCGTCACGGTCAAGGACAAGCTCCGGCGGTTGCTGGCCGCGCCGGGCGTCCCCTGCGCGTCGGTCGAGCGGGCCGAGTTGCACGACGTGCCGGGCGGCGCGACGCTCGGCGGGCTCGTCGCGCGGCCCGTCCCCGGCGTCTACGAGTGGGAGTGCTCGCCCTACGCGCTCGAGCTCGGGCTCGCGCTCGCCCAGCGCCTCGGGAGCCTGCTCACCTACGTCTCGCTGACCGACTACGTGCAGCACGCGCACGCGCCGGGATCGGCGATCAGCGATGCCTACCTCGTCGCGCTCGACCAGGTCGTCGGCGCCTACCTGGACGCGGGCTTCGACGTCGCGCTGGTCGCCGATCACGGCATGAACGACAAGGCCGGCCACGACGGGGCGCCCAACGTGCGCTACCTGGCGGACGAGCTCGACGGCGTCGTGCGCGGGGCGCAGGTCGTGCTGCCCATCACCGACCCGCACGTCGTGCACCACGCGGCGCTCGGATCGTGCGCGTGGGTCTACGTCCCCGCGCCCGAGCGCGAGCGGGCGCGCGACCTGCTCGGCGATCTTCCGGGCGTCGAGGACGTGCTCGACCGCGATCAGGCCGCCCGCGTGCTCTCGCTGCCGCCCGATCGCATCGGCGACCTCGTGGTGCTCGGCGATCGCGCGACCGTGCTCGGCCGTCGCGAGGGCGAGCACGACCTGTCGGCGCTCGTCGGGCGCCTGCGCTCGCACGGCGGCCGCCACGAGCAGGCCGTGCCGCTGATGCTCTCGGTGCCGCTGCGGCGCAGCCCGCGCGGTCGCACGAACGCCGATGTCCACGACCTGCTCCTGAACGCGTGATCCAGCAGCGCATCGCCGTGCTCGATCCCTACTGCGGGCGCCTCGTGGGCGACGTGCCCGTGAACTCGCGCAGCGAGGTGGACGCGGCGCTCGACGCCGCCGCGGCCTACCGCTACGAGCTCGATCGCCATGCGCGCTCGACGCTGCTCTTCGCCGCCGCCGAGCGCATCGCCGGCGACGCCGATCGGGTGGCAGCGCTCATCTCATCGGAGTCGGGGCTCTCGCTGCGAGATACCCGCCACGAGGTGCAGCGCGCGCGCGACGTCTTCCGCTTCGCCGCCATGGAGGCGCTGCGCGACGACGGCGAGGCCTTCGCCTGCGACGTCACGGCGCTCGGGCGCGCCCGCCGCGCGGTGACGCACCGCGAGCCGGTGCGCGTCGCGGCCGCGATCACGCCGTTCAACCACCCGCTCAACCAGGTCGCGCACAAGGTCGCGCCGGCGATCGCCGCCGGCACGCCGATGGTGCTCAAGCCGTCGGAGCGCACGCCGCTCTCGGCGCTCTGGCTGCTCGATGCCCTCGGCGAGTGCGGCCTGCCGCCCGACGCGCTCCAGATGGTCACGGGCGATCCGCGCGAGATCGGTGCGGCGATGCTCGAGCACCCGGCGGTCGACGTCGTCCTCTTCACCGGCAGCGTCGCGATCGGCAAGCACATCGCCGACAACCTCGGCTACCGCCGCGCCGTGCTCGAGCTGGGCGGCAACGACCCCCTGCTCGTGCTCGACGGCGCGCGCATCGAGCGCGCTGCGGAGCTCGCGGTGACCGGCGCGTTCGCCAACAGCGGCCAGCGCTGCACGGCGGTCAAGCGGATCATCGCGCTCGACTCGCTCGCGGGCGAGCTCGCCGCGGCGATCGCCGAGCGCACCGCCCTTCTTGTCGCCGGCGACCCGATGGACGAGCGCACCGACGTGGGCACGGTGATCGACGAGGCCGCCGCGGTCGCGGTCGAGCAGCGCGTGCGCCACGCCGTCGGCGCGGGCGCGCACCTCCTGATCGGCGGTGGCCGAGTCGGCGCGCTGCTCGAGCCGTGCGTGCTCGACGGCGTGCGCCCGGAGATGACCGTCGTGGCCGAGGAGACGTTCGGGCCGGTGGCCCCGATCCTGCGCGTACGCGACGCCGCCGAGGCGATCGCGCTCGCCAACGCCACGCCCTACGGACTCTCCGCCGGGGTCGTCACCAACGACCTCGAGCTCGCACTGCACTGCGCGCGCGCACTGCGCTGCGGGACGGTCAACATCGACGAGGTACCGGGGTACCGCACCGAGCTGACGCCGTTCGGGGGCATCGGCGACTCCGGCCTGGGCGTCAAGGAGGGCGTGCGCGAGTCGATCCGCGCGCTGACCGTCGGAAAGCTGGTCAGCTTCCCGTGGGGCTGAGCTCGGGCAGGAGCGCCTGATGGGCGCGCTCGAGCGCCTCGCGCAGGCGCGCGCGCTCCACGCCGTAGCGCGAGCTGGCACCGTCGCGCGTCGCCGTCAGGAGCCCGGCCTCGCGCAACTGGCGCACGTGCACCGACGCCGTCGGCTGCGCGATGCCGACGCGCTGGGCGATCTCGCCGACCGTGGCGGGCGTGCGGTCGAGCTCGGTCAGGATGAGCACGCGCGTCGGGTCGCTCAGGAGCTTGAGGTCGTGTGCCACGCGCTCGGCGCTCGCACGGTTGCGGGCCATGTCGGTCGAGATGCCGGTGCCGATCGCGATCGACAGGAACCCCGGCAGCGCGACGATGTGGCCGTGCCCGCCGGCGATGTAGCACGGGGTCAGCACCATCGTCCCGTCGTGCATCGCCTGCTCCGCGAGCTCTGCGAACAGCTCGCGGCGGGCGATGTGGTCGCTGCCGATCACATCGAGCGGCGACTGGCCATGCTCCATCGAGGCGCAGGCGCGCTGCACGGCGCGCTCGACCGTCGGCCGGCCGAGCTCGGCGACCAGCGGCCCGGCGTCGGCCCAGATGCGCCGCAGCAGATCGCCGTAGCGCCTCCGCAGCTCCGCGTCGTCCGCGAGGCGCCGGATGCGCCGGCGCACGAGCTCCCGCTCGGCCGGCGACTCCGTCGCAAGGTTCATCTCGGCGTCCGGATCGAGTTTCGCGTCAGCGATCGCGAGCAGGGGATCGATGTCCCAGCCCGTGAGGCACCCGAGCTGCTGGGCGATCACGAGCATCTCGGTGAGCATGCCCGTCCCGTCGCCCCAGAACGCATCGGCCTCGGCCTCGAGGGCCGGCTCGACCCGGTGCGCCACCTTGTCCTTGCACGCGATCGTCAGCCACGAGAGCTCGATCGCGGCCGAGGCGCGGACGGGGACGATCGGCGGCAGGGTCAGGGGGGCATCGAATGGAATAGTTATTTGACTATATCACGATATCGCGGAATCATGGATTCCGTGCTCCACAACGCCGACATCCGGATGCGACTCGCCGAGGCGCGCATCCAAGAGCTCATCGACGAAGCAGAACGGGAGCGCCTCGTGCGCTCGAACCGTCCGCCGCGCGCCCTCTTGCGGGTCAGGGCCCTGCGGCTGGCAGCACGCGGGCTGCGCGTGGAGCGGGAGATCGACTTCACGACCGCCCGCGTGCCGAGCCGGTAGGCAGCGGGCGCGGGGGGTGGCGCTCCGGCGTCACGTGCCCGCTGCCGGCCGGTGCCGGCCAAGTGGCACTCGCTGCGGGTGTCACTTGGCGCTCTCCCGCCGTTGCGTGCACGTTCGGGGTCTGGCCCCAATCGTGCACCCAATCGTGCACGGCCCGGTAGCCTCGGCGGCGATGGCGAGCGAGTTGGAGATCCTCACCTACGCGCAGGACGAGCTTCCTGCGGCACTGCGCGACCGGGTGCTCGCGCTGCATCAGCAGGCATGGCCGTCTGCCGCCGAGCGGGAGCCGGGCCCCATCCACGACCCGCTGCTCCATCCGGTCGCGATGCTGCTCGTCCTCGATGGCCGCGTGCTCGCTGCGCTCCACATCCTCTCCAAGGAGATCGAGCACGCGGGCTCGACCTACGCCGCGAGCGGGCTCAGCACGGTCGTCACCGACGAGGCCGAGCGCGGGCACGGCTACGGCCGGAGGCTCGTGGTGGCGGCGCGGGAGGCGGTCGCCGCGAGCGGCGCCGACATCGGCATCTTCACGTGCGATCGACCGCTCGGGCCGTTCTACGAGTCGGCCGGCTGGACGATCCTGCCGGGCACGGTGCTCGTCGGCGGGACGCCCGCCGCGCCCTTCCCGAGCGACCAGTGGGACAAGGTCACGCTCGCCGCCTTCTTCAGCGAGCGGGCACGTCGCGACGCCGGGCGGTTCGCCCATGCGCGCATCGCGCTCTACCCGGGCGCGATCGACAAGCTCTGGTGAGGGGCGCGGTCAGCGTCCCGTGTCGGTCTGGGCCTCGAACTCGTCGGCGATCGCGGGCAGCCGCCGGCGCACGGCCTTGGTGAACGCGCGGCGGTACTCCGCCTCGGTCGCCTCGTCGAGCGTCGCGGCGTAGCGGTCGCAGAGGCCCGAGAGCGCCTCGGCGGCCCAGTCGACGCGATCCTGCTCCTCGCCGTAGGCCGCCTCGGCGCCCTCGCGGGAGGCGCGGCGCCAGCGCTCGCGGTACTCGACGATCTCGGTCAGCAGGTCGCCGTGCTCCTGGCCGAAGATGTCGAGCTGGCGGGCGATCAGATCGCCGAACCGGTTGCGCCCGAACATCAGCCTCGGTCGGTGCGCGCGAGGGTGGCCCGCCCGACGGCGACCGCGCGCTCGGGGCGATCCCAGGGCGCGATGCGCACGTCCACGACGGCGAGCGTCCGGCCGGCGCGCAGGCACGTCGCCTCGACGCGATGCGTCTCGCGGCCGGCGAGGCGCAGGAAGTCGCAGCGCAGGTCGGCCATGACCCAGTCGCCCTCGCGCCCGTGCACCACCGCGTACCAGGCCGCCGTATCGACGCAGGTCGCGAGCGCGCCGCCGTGGAGGTACTCCGGGCCGTCTCCGGTCGCGCCGACCACCGGCAGCGCGGGCGGCTCCAGACGCAGCACCGCCACCCCGTCCTCGAACCCCTCGAGCGCCAGGCCGATCCCGGCGTCCAGGGCCGCGGGCGCCAGCGCAAGCAGTTCGGCCTCGGTCATGCGCTGAGGGCAGCAGCCAGCCGCTTGCGGCGCATGCCCAGGGCGAGCATCAGGACTGCGCCCGCGAGCGTGAGCGAGATGCCGGGCACCGGGGCGCCGAATGCGAAGAGCGCGAGACCGGCACCCGAGATGACCCCGGCCGCCTCGCGCTGCGGCCGGCCGGCGGCGAGCGCGGCGAGTACCAGCAACGCTGGTGCGAACGCGACCGCCGCCAGGACGTCGGACTGTTCTATGACCCACACGACCAGTGCGACGACGACGAGCGACGCTCCCAGGATGCCGGCCTCGCGGCGGTCGTGCACGAGCGGGATCGCGAGCGCCGGCAGGATGGCAACGACGAGCGTCCAGGGCGTCCCGAGCGCGGCCATCAGCGCGAGAGCGGCAATCCCCACGCCGAGCGCCAGGACCGTCCTGCGCGGCGTGACGGCACGCGAGGCGAGGAGCCCGACCCCGGCGGCGATGAACGGCCAGGCGATCGCACCTGCGAAGGAGAACGTGCCGAACATGGCGAGCGCGCCGATGGCCGCCCACAGCCAGAACCTGCCAAGGGACCCCTGAACGAGGGTCATGGCCGTCGCTCCGCCCTCGCAGCCGCGCGCTCGTGGCG
>CAZYYP010000050.1:0-10787 GCA_964651695.1 uncultured Gaiellales bacterium
TGCTCCCGGGGCGGGCGTACTCGACCTCTCGCAACAGCATGCGTTTGATCATATACACAAGCCCTCAGCACTGGTATGTTCAGCGGCGTGGCGGCCTTTGACGCGGTGTTCGTGGGCTCCGGCGTCAACTCGCTGACGGGCGCGGCGCTGCTCTCGCGCAGCGGCTGGAGGGTGCTCGTGCTGGAGCGCAACGACGTGCTCGGCGGCGCGATCCGCACGAGCGGCGATCTCACCGAGCCCGGGTTCACGCACGAGCTCATGGCCTCGTGGCACCCCCTCTACGCCGGGTCGGCGGCCTACGCCGAGCTGGGCGACGACCTCCGGCGGCACGGTCTCGAGTACCTCAACACCGACCTCCCGACGGCGACGGTCTTCCCCGACGGCGAGGCGGCCTTCCTGACGACCTCGATGGAGGGCAACGTCGCCGAGTTCGAGCGCCACGCCGCCGGCGACGGCGCCGCGTGGAGCCGGCAGTTCGAGCGGTTCAT
Source organism: uncultured Gaiellales bacterium (assembly GCA_964651695.1). Classification (GTDB taxonomy): domain Bacteria; phylum Actinomycetota; class Thermoleophilia; order Gaiellales; family JALYLC01; genus JALYLC01. Next base: position 489 of record CAZYYP010000050.1, read on the forward strand.
GGGCTCGGCCGACCTCTCCTTCGGCGTGCTCTCGGCCGAGCTGTGGTCGCCGCAGGGCCTCGGCCTCGCGCGCACGGCCTACCGCAGCCTCGGGCGCCGCGGACTGCTGGACTTCACCGGCCACTCGCTCGTGAGCGCACGCGACTGGCTCGGAGCCACGTTCGCATCCGAGCGCGCGCACGGCCTGCTTGCGCCCTGGGTGCTGCACACCGGCCTCGGGCCGGAACAGGCCGTGGCCGGCTTCATGACCCAGGTCATCGCGTGCGCCATCCAGCTCGGCGGGATGCCCGTGCCGAGGGGCGGCGGCGTTCGCCTCGTCGAGGCGCTCGGGGCGATCGTGCGCGAGGGCGGGGGCGAGCTGCGAACGGGCGCCGACGTCGAGCGCATCCTGCTCTCGAGCGGGACCGCGAGCGGCGTCCGGCTGACGGGGGGCGAGCGGCTCTACGCGAGCAGGGCCGTGATCGCGAGCGTGACGCCGACCCAGCTCTACGGCCGGCTGCTGCGGAAGGACGAAGCCCCCGCGGCGGCGTGGGAGTCGGCCCGGCGGTTCCGCTACGGCCGCGCCGGCATGCAGATCCACCTCGCGCTCGACGAGCTGCCGCAGTGGGCCTCGCCGGAGGCCGAGCGGCTCGCGCGCACGGCGATGGTGCACGTCACGCCGGGCCTGAACGGCGTCTCGCGCGCCGTCAACGAGGCCGAGCGCGGGCTGCTGCCGGCCGAGGCGACGATCGTCGCGGGCCAGCCCTGCGCAGTCGATCCCGGCCGCGCGCCCGACGGCAAGTCGGTGATCTGGATCCAGTTGCAGGAGCTGCCGCAGCGACCGACCGGCGACGCCCTGGGCGAGATCGACGTCGGCGACGGCACCTGGAGCGAGAGGCTGCGCGAGGCCTACGCGGACCGCATCGTCGCCCGTCTGGGTGCGCAGATCACCAATCTGGAGCGCGCGACGGTCAAGCGCGTCGCGCTCTCGCCCGCCGATCTCGAGGGCCTCAACTGCAACCTCGTGGGTGGCGACATCTACTCCGGCTCGTGCGCGCTCGACCAGAACCTGCTGTGGCGCCCGACGGGGCGGCTCCCGGGCCATGCGACGGCCCTGCGCCGGCTCTGGCAGATCGGCGCCTCGACGCATCCCGGCCCGGGCCTCGGTGCCGGCTCGGGCTACCTCGTGGCGAAGCAGCTGCTGAAGGAAGCCGAGGGGCCGGGGCAGAAGCTCCGGTCCGTGCTCGGCGCCGTCCCGTCCTGGTTCTCGTGAAGATCGCTCTCAGCGAGATCTCGACGGTCGCCGTCCCGTTCGCCGACGACGTCGCCGCCTACCGCGCGGCGGGGTTCGACGGGATCGGCATCTGGGAGTTCAAGCTGCCGGAGGGCGACGACGACGCGAGTGCCCGCCTCGTGCGCGAGAGCGGTCTCGGCGTCGCCAACTGCGTGCCGGCGATCCCCACGTTCCTGCAGCTGGCGCAGCCGGGGATGGAGGGCCCGGCCGATCCCGCCGAGCGCATCGAGGCGCTGTGCGCGAGCATGGCGCGCCTGGCGCGCTTCGAGCCGGCCTCGGTCGTCGTGCTCACCGGTCCCACGGGCGACCGCTCCGAGCACGAGGCGCGCGCGATCGCGTGCGACGGGCTGCGGCAGGTGGCCGCTGCGGCGCGGCGCGCCGGCGTGCGGCTCGGGCTGGAGCCGACGCACCGCTCCGAGTCGCACGTGACGTCGTTCATCTCGACGATCGGCGAGGCGATCGACCTGCTCGACGAGGCCGGGGCGGACGACGTCGGCGTCATGGTCGACACCGTGCACGTCTGGGACACGCCGGCCCTCGCCGAGGAGGTCGAGCGCCACGCCGCCCGCATCACGGGTTTCCACGTCGGCGACAAGGCCGTGGCGTCCGATCCGAGCCGCCTGCTCCCCGGCGAGGGCGTGACACGGCCCGAGGAGCTCGCCCGGATGCTGCGAGCGACGGGCTTCGACGGCTATCTCGAGGTCGAGATCTTCTCGACGCCGGACGCCTTCTGGGGCCTGCCCGTCGACGAGGCCGCACGCCGGGCCGCCGCCGCAGCCCGGTGGCTGATCGCGCAATCATGAGCGGCATGGACTACCGCTCGCTCGGCAGCACCGGCCTCCAGGTCTCCCGCATCGCGCTCGGCTGCGGCAACTTCGGCGGCATCGGCTCGGCGCCCGAGTTCTACGGCCAGGGCGAGAGCGACGAGGAGGCGTTCGCGATCATGGACGCGGCCTACGAGCTGGGCATCAACGTGTTCGACACGGCGGATGCCTACGGCGGCGGGCGCAGCGAGGCGGCGATCGGCAGGTGGCTCGCGGAGAAGGGCTCGGCCGTGCGCGACCAGGTGCTGCTGAGCACCAAGGCCTTCAATCCCGTCGGCGACGGGCCGAACGACCGCGGCCTCTCGCGCCGCGCGCTCGTGCGCCAGGTCGACGCGAGCCTCGCGCGCCTCGGCGCGGAGCGACTCGATCTCTTCCTGATCCACGAGCCCGATCCGCTGACACCGCTCGAGGAGACGCTCTCGGCGCTCGACGACCTGCGCCGCGCGGGCAAGCTGCTCTACATCGGCGCCAGCAACATCGAGGCCTGGCGGCTCGCGCGCGCGCTCTGGATCAGCGACGTACGCGGGTACGCGCGCTTCGAGTGGGTGCAATCGTCCTACAGCCTGCTCGACCGCGCGGCCGAGGCCGAGGTGCTGCCGCTGTGCGCCGATCAGGGCCTCGGGTTCTCGCCGTTCTCGCCGCTCGCCGGCGGCTGGCTGACGGGCAAGTACCGCCGTGGCCAGGACGCGCCCGCCGGCTCGCGCATGACGCTGCGCTCCGAGCCCTACGAGCACCTGCAGCGCGACGCCGTGTTCGACTCGCTCGAGCGGTTCGAGCAGATGGCCGCCGAGCGGGGCATCGACATGGCGACGCTGGCGCTCGCCTGGCTGATGGCCTCGCCGCTCGTCAACCCGATCGTCGTCGGCCCGCGCCGGCCGGCGCACCTGGAGCCCGCAATGGCCGCACTCGACCTGAAGCTCAGCGACAACGACATCCACGAGCTCTCGACGCTCTTCCCCCGCTCGCTCGGAGCGGGCGCATGAGCGTGCGCGTGCTGAGCGGCGAGGACGTGCGCGCCGCGCTGACGATGCACGAGTGCATCGAGGCCATGGACAGCGTGCTGCGGGAGTATGCGGCGGGCGACCTCTACCTGCCGCTGCGCTCCGTCGTGCGACCCCCCAAGTCGCCCGGCCTGATGGGCCTGATGACGGCACACCGCGCGGGCGCGACGCCGGCCTTCGGCCTCAAGGCCGTCGCGATCTTCCCCGAGAACCCGAGGCGCGGCCTCGACGCCCACCAGGGCGTCGTCGTCGTCTTCGACGGCGAGGACGGCCGCGTGACGGCGGTGATCGACGCCTCCGCCGTCACGGCGATCCGCACGGCCGCCGTCAGCGCCGTTGCGACCCGCGCGCTCGCGCGCGCGGGCGCGACGACGCTCGCCATCCTCGGAGCCGGCGTACAGGCGGCCGCCCACCTCGAGTCGATGGCGTGCGTCCTGCCGCTCGAGCGCGTGCGCATCTACTCGCGCCGGCCCGAGACGGCCCAGAAGCTGGCCGCCGAGGCCGCCGAGCGCTACGGCATCGATGCGAGCGCGGCCGGTTCGGTCGAGGAGGCGCTGCACGAGGCCGCGGTCGTCGTCACCACGACGACCGCGCGCGAGCCGATCGTCGAGCGCGCGTGGCTCGCGCCAGGGGCGCACGTCAACGCGGTCGGGTCGAGCATCCCCACGACGCGCGAGCTCGACGGCGCCACGATGGCCGCCGCACGGATCATCGTCGACGCCCGCGAGTCGGCGCTCAACGAGTCGGGCGACATCCTGCTCGCGAAGCGCGAGGGGACGCTCGCCGAGGACGCCGCGCTGACCGAGCTCGGCGACGTGCTGAGCGGCAAGGCGCAGGGGCGCACCGGCGACGGCGACCTGACGGTGTTCGTCTCGCTCGGCCTCGCGGTCGAGGACCTGGCGGCCGCCGAGCTGACGCTGCGGGTGGCGGCTGCGAGCGGCCTCGGCGCCGTGGTGCCGCTGTGATCGCGCTGGACGCGATCACCCGCGCGCGCGCGACGCTCGCCGGCGTCGCAGTGCGCACGCCGCTGATCCGCCTGCGTCTCGAGGACGCGCCGGCCGAGATCTACCTCAAGCTCGAGTGCCTGCAGCCGATCGGCTCCTTCAAGATCCGCGGCGCGCTCAACGCCATGGCCGAGGCGCCGGCCGGGGCGCTCGCACAGGGCGTCGTCACCGCCAGCGCGGGCAACATGGCCCAGGGCGTCGCTTGGGGCGCGCGCGAGCGCGGCATCCCCTGCACGGTGGTTGTCCCCGACACCGCTCCGCAGACCAAGCTGGACGCGATCGAGCGCCTCGGCGGGCGCATCCTGCCGGTGCCCTTCGAGGACTGGTGGAGCGCGATCATGACCTCGCAGCACCCCGGCGCCGAGGGGTACTTCGTGCACCCGGTGCTCGACGACGGCGTCATGGCGGGCAACGGGACGATCGGGCTCGAGATCCTCGAGGACCTGCCCGACGTCGACGCCGTGCTCGTCCCGTGGGGCGGCGGCGGGCTGACCTGCGGCATCGCGAGCGCGCTGCGCCAAGTGAAGCCCGGCACGCGGGTCGTCGCGGTCGAGCCCGAGACGGGCGCGCCGCTCACCGCGTCGCTCCCCGCACACGAGTCGCGCGCGGTCGACTACCTCCCGTCGTTCGTCGACGGCTCGGGCAGCCGTGCACTGCTGCCGAAGATGTGGGACCTGGCCCAGGAACTCGTCGACGGCGCCGTCTCGGTGCCGCTCGCTGCGACCGCGGCAGCCGTGCGCCTGCTCGTCGAGCGCTCGCGCGTCGTCGCCGAAGGCGCCGGAGCGCTCGCCCTGGCCGCCGCGCTCGCGGGCGAGGGCGGCAGCGGCAAGGTCGTCTGCATCGTCTCGGGCGGCAACATCGACCTCTCGCGTCTGACGAAGATCCTGGCGGGAGAGACGCCGGCCTGACGGCACTGCAACGCTCGGGGTCTGACGCTGCACGCAATCCCGGCGGATCGCCGTGCACCCCCCGCCCGGCACCGGCTGACGGCTGGTTGCGGGTAGGATCGGGAACCGGCAGATTTGATCAAAAGGGGGCGTTCGTGGAGGAGTCCGTCAAGGTGGGCGACAGGTTTCCGGTCGGCGAGCTCGTCGCGAGCGACGGGCAGCGACTCGATCTCGAATCCCTCGCCGGGCCCGCGGTCGTCTACTTCTACCCGGCCGACGGCACGTCCACGTGCACGCTCCAGGCGGTCGAGTTCAACCGTGCGCTGGATGACTTCAAGGCTGCCGGCGTCGCCCTCGTCGGCGTCAGCGTCGACGACGAGGAGAGCCATCGCTGCTTCGCCGAGGATCAGGGCCTGCAGTTCCCGCTCGTCTCCGACCACGGCGGCGAGCTGACCGCGAAGCTCGGCCTGACCAAGGACTACGGCGAGTACGGCAAGCTCTCGGGGCGCGTCACGCTCCTGCTCGACCGCGACGCCGTCGTGCGCCGGACGTGGTCGCCCGAGGAGCAGGATCTCAGGGATCACCCGGGCCAGACGCTCGACGCCGCGCGCGCCCTCGAGGCGAGCTGATGCCCGGGCACCTCGTGCAGCAGGCCGACGTGGAGCCGACGGTCGACGCCGACGGCGTCGAGACGCGCACGACGATCGACGGCCGGTGCGGCTGCAAGGCGCTCGTGCAGAGCGTCGTGTCCTTCCCGATCGGCCGCTCGCAGGGCTCGGCGATGGCCGGCCACGAGCAGTCGATGTTCGTGCTCTCGGGCACCGCGACGCTCTACCTGGACGGTCTCGGCCACCACGAGCTCGCCCCCGACACCGCCGCCTACATCGCCTCCGGCGAGTCCTACTCGATCGAGAACGACGGACCCGAGCCGCTCGTCGCGCTGGTCGTCGATGCGCCGACGCCCGCTGCCGACGCCACGCCGGCCCTCGGCGCTCGCAAGTTCACGGTCAGCTTCGCGACGCAGCCCGACGAGGAGGCCGGGATCGGGCGGACGTTCCGCCTGCTCGTGGATCCCGCCGTGGGCTGCGCCGGCTTCACGCAGTTCATGGGCGAGATCCCCGTCGGCCGCGCGCCCGATCACAGCCACACCTACGACGAGGTCGTCTATGTCGTCGCGGGCACCGGCTTCCTGCACATGGCCGGGGAGACGCGCCCGATCCAGGCGGGCTCCTGCATCTACCTGCCGCCGCTGCACACGCACTGCCTCGAGAACGCCGGTGACGGCCCGATGCGCGTGCTCGGCGTCTTCCAGCCCGCCGGCAGCCCCGCGGCCCGCTACGCCGAGGAGGCCTGATGGCGATTGCGACCGGCCGTGACGCACTGCCCCGCGCCATCCGGCACCGCTTCCCCCTGCTCGAGCACCAGACGTACCTCAACAGCTGCTCGCAGGGCGTGCTCTCGGACGCCGTCCGCAACGCCTACGCCGACTACCTGCGCGACTGGGACGAGAAGGGCGCGCCCTGGGAGTACTGGATGGAGCGCACCGAGTCGGCGCGGGCGAGCTTCGCCGGGCTGATCGGAGCCCACGACGACGAGGTCGCCGTCACCGCCTCGGTCTCGGCCGGCGTCAACGCCATCGCGAGTGGCCTGCGGATCACCGGCGGACGCAGCAAGATCGTCCTATCCGATTTCGAGTTCCCGACCGTCGGGCAGATCTGGCACGCGCAGGAGGACCGCGGGTACACGATCAGCCACGTCCATCAGGGCGGCGCGCCGGTCGTGCCGCTCGAGGCCTTCGATGCCGCGATCGACGAGCAGACGGCGCTCGTCGCCGTCACCCAGGTGTGTTACCGCAACGGCGCGTGCATCGACCTCGAAGGCGTCATCAAGATCGCCCACGAGCGCGGCGCCCTCGTGCTCGTCGACTCCTACCAGGCGGTCGGCACCATGCCGATCGACGTGCATGCGCTCGGCGCCGACCTGCTCGTCGCGGGCGCGCTCAAGTACCTGCTCGCCTCCGCCGGCCTCGGCTTCCTGTACTGCCGCCGCGACCTCGCAGAGCAGCTGCGCCCGACCGCCACCGGCTGGTTCGCGGACGCGGACGTGTTCGCGATGGACATCCAGGACTACTCGCCGGCGCCCGACGCCCGGCGCTTCCAGGCGGGCACCCCGCCGATCCCGAGCATCTACGCGGGCATCGCGGGCATCGAGCTGATGAAGGAGATCGGCGTCGAGGCCACGCGCGCGCACGTCAACCAGCTCAACGAGGCGCTGATCGCCGGCGTCGACGAGCTCGGCGGGCACGTCGTCACCCCGCGCGCTGCCGATCGGCGCGGCGCGCTGATCGCGATCCGGTCGACCGATGAGCACGCGCTCGTCGGGGCACTCGCCGGGGAGTCGATCCTGACGTCGTCGCGCGACGGCAACCTGCGGGTCTCGGCCCACTGCTACAACACGCACGAGGACATCGAGCAGCTGCTCGCGGGCCTCGCGCGCCACCGCGCGCTGCTCGCCTGAGCCAGGCCCGGCGCCGGCGATTCGCGGGGCGCCTACGCCTTCGCGTAGTTGCTCGCGCCGAACCAGTCGACGACCACGACAGGCTCGTCCCCCACGACCCAGGCGTCGTGACCGCTCGGCAGCGAGGTGATGTCCCCGGGGCCCGCGACGAGCTCCGTGCCGTCGTCCATGCGGATCGCCAGCTGCCCGCTGACGTGGTACTGGAAGTGCGGCGCCTCGCAGCTGTGGGTGTTCGCGATGGGCTGCACGTCACGCGACCAGCGCCAGCCCGGTGCGAACGTGAAGCGCCCGACCTCCCCGCCGCCGATCTGCAGAATCTCGGCGCGCCCGTTGGGGAACTCCCGCGTCTCCTCGGGTACCGCGAAGCTCTTGTGCTCGGTCTCCTGCATGGCGCACGCTCCTCCGCTCGTGATTGGCGGCCCGATTCTTACCTACTAGTAGGTAGAATGTCAAACCCCGCTCCGGTATGGGAGGATTGGCCGATGGCACGGATGCGAGTGAACGGCGACGGCGACACCGCCTCGCGCATCCTCGACTGCGCCGAGGCCCTCGTGCAGGTGCGCGGGTTCAACGGCTTCAGCTACGCCGACGTGGCTGCGCAACTCGAGGTCACGAAGGCGAGCCTGCACTACCACTTCCCCGGCAAGGCCGAGCTGGGGAGCGCGCTGATCACGCGCTATGCGAGCCGCTTCAACGCCGCGCTCACCGAGATCGGCGCACGCGGCGATGACGCCCCGGCGAAGCTGACGGCGTACGCGCAGCTCTACGCGGACGTGCTGCGTGCCCGGCGCATGTGCCTGTGCGGAATGCTCGCCGCCGAGTACGAGACCCTCCCCGAGGCGATGCGGGACGCCGTGATCGGATTCTTCGACGGCAACGAGACCTGGGTCGAGGGCGTGCTCGCCGAGGGTCGCGACGCGGGCACCCTGGCGTTCACGGGCGGCCCGCGCGAGGCGGCGCAGCTGATCGTGAGCACCCTCGAGGGCGCGCTGCTCGTCGCTCGGCCCCACGGCGATGTCGAGCGCTTCGAGACCGCCGCCCGGCGGCTGCTCGCAGGCTTCGAGGAGAGCTCGTGACCGCGGGCGACCCCGGTGCCGCCGGTCACTACAGCGCCTTCTACGGCGACTTCGCCGCCGAGGCCTACGCGGAGATCCGTCAGGAGGAGTTCGGCGAGGACCTCGGCCAGAACAACTGGCAGACGCGCGACGAACTCGAGGGCTTCGCGGCCCAGCTGAAGCTGGCACCGGGCGCGCGGCTGCTGGATGTCGCCTGCGGCGCCGGCGGCCCCGGTCTGCACCTGGCCCGGGTCACCGGGTGCGACCTGACCGGCGTCGACCGGGAGAAGGCAGGGCTCGCGAACGCGCGGCGCCTCGCGCGCGAGGCGGGTCTCGCGACGCCCGTGCGCTTCGTCCAGGCCGACGCGAGCCAGCCGCTGCCGTTCGGCGACGCCGCGTTCGACGCGATCCTCTGCCTCGATGCGCTCAACCACCTGCCGGGCCGGCCCGGCGTCTTCGCCGACTGGGCGCGGCTGCTCGTCCCGGGCGGACGACTGCTCGTCACCGATCCGGTCACGATCACCGGGCTCGTGGCGGCCGACGAGCTCGCGATCAGGAGCTCGATCGGCTACTTCGACTTCGCGCCGCGCGGCGAGGACGAGCGACTGCTCGCCGCGGCCGGGCTCGAGGTGATCGCGGTCGATGACCTGACCGACACCGTCGCCGCGGTCGCGCGCCGGCGCTGCGGCATCCGCGCCGAGCGTGCCCGGGCGCTCGTGCAGATCGAGGGGGCGGAGGCCTTCGAGCGGCGCCAGCGCTTCCTCGACATGGTCGCGACCCTGGCGCGCGAGCACCGCATCTCGCGCTTCGCCTACCTCGCCCAGCGCCCCGGCAGGTAGCGCGCGAGCAGGCCGGCTGCTCCTATGCTCGAAGCGATGCGAGAGAACCGGACGAGACAGCTGCTGCGCGACGGCAAGACGGCCTTCGGGTCCTTCGTGCGCTACCCCGACCCGACACTCGTCGAGGTCATGGGCTACCACGGCTGGGATTTCTTCATCTTCGACGGCGAGCACGCCACGCTCGAGCCGCAGTCGTGCGAGAACCTCGTGCGCGCGGCGGAGCTTCAGGGCATCACGCCGATCGTGCGCGTGCCGGTCAACCAGCCGCACGTGATCCTCCGCCTGCTCGACACCGGCGCGCAGGGCGCGCAGGTGCCGTGGGTGCAGACCCCGGAGGATGCGGAGCGGGCCGTGCAGTCGGTCAAGTACCAGCCGCGCGGCGCGCGCGGGCTCGCCGGCGTGCGCGCGGCCGACTATGGCGAGCGCGGCGGCTTCGGCGAGTACGTCCGCCGCGCCAACGAGGAGACGCTCGTCGTCGTCCAGGTCGAGAGCGCCACCGCCGTCGCCCACGTCGAGGCGATCGCCGCGACCGACGCCGTCGACGTCGTCTTCCTCGGGCCCACCGACCTCTCGAACTCGCTCGGGCTGCCCGGCGAGCTCTCTCACCCGACGGTCGTCGAGCACCTCGAGCGCGCAGCCGCGGCGATCCTCGCGGCCGGCAAGGTGCTGGGCGTCACCGTCTCGGACGCGGAGACCGCGAAGCGGTGGATGGATCGAGGGGCGCGCTACGTCACCACCGGCGTCGACCCGATGCTCGCTGCCGGCACGAGCGCATTTCTTGGCGCCCTGCGCGCCTAGTCCGCGGCGGCGGCGCGCGCGACCTGACTCGCGCGTGAACTCCCCTGCGGGCCGTTGAGTCGCGCGGAACGAGCGCGTAAGGTCACGGGCGTGCGAGCAGC
>CAZYYP010000050.1:10887-17145 GCA_964651695.1 uncultured Gaiellales bacterium
GCGGGCCGTTGAGTCGCGCGGAACGAGCGCGTAAGGTCACGGGCGTGCGAGCAGCGGTCACGCGTGCGAGGTCGACGATGGAGGTCGTCGACGTCCCGGAGCCCGGGCCGGCAGAGGCCGGCTGCGTCGTCGTCCGGCCGGAGGCCATCGGACTCTGCGGCTCCGACTTCCACTACTTCCACGCCGACCTCGGCTCGGTCCCGGACGACGAGCTCTTTCCGCGCATCCAGGGCCACGAGTTCTCGGCGATCGTCGAGGACGTCGGCCCCGATTGCCCGCCCGGGCTCGCCGTGGGCCAGCGCGTGGCGGTCTGGCCCGTGATCGCCTGCGGGATCTGCCAGGCATGCCGCCTCGGGCGCGGCAACGCGTGCGAGCGGATCCGGCTGATCGGCATCCATCTCGACGGCGCCCTCCAGGAGCACATCGCCATTCCCGCTGCGCAGGCGTTCCCGGTGACGGGCACGGACGCGCGGCTGACCGCGTTCATCGAGCCCATGTCGATCGCGGTGCGCACCGTCGTGCGCGGGCGGGTGGCGCCCGGCGAGCGCGTCGCCGTGCTCGGCGCAGGGCCGATCGGCCAGGCGGTGGCGATCGCCGCGATCGATCGCGGCGCGACGGTGCTGCTCGTCGATCGCATCGCGGCGAGGCTCGAGCGCGGCAGCGCCTCGGGCGCCGAGCTCGCCCTCGTCGAGCCCGGGGACGATCTCGTCGCGCGTGTGCGCGAATGGGGCCGTGGCGACCTGCCCGAGATCGTCGTCGAGGCGACCGGGGCGGCGGAGCCGATGCGCGCTGCGCTCGCCGCCGTGGCGCAGACCGGCCGCGTGCTCGTCGTCGGCCTCTCGACGGGCGAGGTGCCCCTGCCGATCGGCACCCTGCCGTTCCGCGAGCTCGACGTGCTCGGCGTGAGCACGTGCGCCGCCGAGGATTTCGCCGCGGCCGCCGAGATCGTCTTGCGCAACCGCACCGCAGTCGAGGCGCTGATCTCGCACGAGTTCGCACTCGAGGAGGCGCCGGAAGCCATCGCGTTTGCGATCGAGCACCCCGCCGAGGCGATGAAGGTGCTGGTGCACACCGGATGAGCAGCGATCCCGGAGCCGTCACGAGCCGCCTCTTCGACGTCCGCGGGAGCCGCGCCGTCGTGACCGGGGCGGCGAGCGGCCTCGGCCTCGCGATCGCCGAGGTGCTCGCCGATTGCGGCGCGCGGGTCACGCTCGCGGACATCGACGACGAGCGGCTCGACGCCGCCGCCGCGGCGCTCGCTGCGCGCGGCGGCGACGTCCGCACGACGGTGGCCGACGTCACCGACGCGGAGTCCGTGCGGTCGCTCTTCGACGGCGCCCGCGCGGCCTACGGCGGCATCGACGTCGTGTTCGCGAACGCCGGGATCGCCGCGGTGCCCGGCTATGCGAACCCCGGCGGGCAGGAGCTGCACACCGTCGAGGACGAGATCTGGCGGCGCGTGCTCGCCGTCAACCTCGACGGCGTCCTGCACACGCTGCGCGCCGCCGCCGGCGCGATGAAGGCCCAGGGCGCAGGAAGGATCGTCGTCACGGCCTCGACGGCCGGATTGCGTGCCGACCCGATGGTCTGCTACGGCTACGCCGCCAGCAAGGCGGCGGTCGTCAACATCGCACGCCAGGCTGCACTCGAGCTCGCGCCGCACGGCGTCCACGTCAACGTGATCGCTCCGGGGCCGATCAGGACGCGCATCGGCGGCGGCGTCACACCGCAATCGGAGCGACAGTGGGCCGCGCTCGTGCCGCTCGGGCGCATCGGTGAGCCCGACGAGCTCAAGGGCCTCGCCCTGCTCCTCGCTTCCCCCGCCGCGAGCTTCATCACCGGCGCCGTGATCACGATCGACGGCGGCCAGCTGCTCGGCGAGCCAGGCGGATGGTGAGCGCGCGGGAGCGCCTCAGCGCGCGGGCGTGACCTCGAGGTCGACCGCGTAGGCCGCCGCGGTGACGGCGCGGACATCCTCGGCGGTGGCGCCTTCCAGGTACTCGACGAGGACGAGCCCTCCGTCGCGCACGCGGAAGACGCAGAGCTCGGTGATCACCACGTCGACGGCGGCCTTCGCCGTGAGCGGATACGTGCACACCGGTACGACCTTGGGCTCGCCCTTGGAGGATGTCGCCGTCATCGTCACGATCACCCGGCGCGCGCCGACGACGAGGTCCATGGCGCCGCCGACGCCCAGCACGTCCTTGCCCGGCACGGCCCAGTTGGCGATGTCCCCGCCGGCGCTGACCTGGAGCGCGCCCAGCACGGCCACATCGATGTGGCCACCGCGGATCATCGCGAAGCTCGAGGCGCTGTCGAAGTACGAGGCCCCGGGGAGCGCGGTCACGGGGCGCTTCGCGGCGTCGATCATGTCGGTGTCGAGCTCGTTCTCGTCTGGCCTCGGGCCGACGCCGAGGAGCCCGTTCTCGGTGTGGAGGTAGACGCCCGCGTCGTCGTCCAGGAACGCCGGGATCATGTTCGGGATGCCGATGCCGAGGTTGACGACCTCGCCCGCGTGCAGCTCGAGCGCGGCGCGGGCCGCGATCGTGCGCTTCGGATCGCCACTCATGCGCCGGTCACGCCTGGACGACGAGTTCGTCGATGTAGAGGTGCGGCGTCATCACGGACTCGGGCTCGATCCCGCCGACCGGGACGACCTCGCTGGCCTCCGCGATCGTGACGCGCGCGGCGGTCGCCATGAGCGGATTGAAGTTGCGCGCAGTGCGGCGGTACCACAGGTTTCCCAGCGTATCGGCGCGTGCGGCGAACACGAAGGCGACATCGGCGCGGATCGCCGGCTCGAGCACGTAGGGCACCCCGTCGATCACGCGCTCCTCCTTGCCCTCGGCGAGCGCCGTGCCCGCTCCGACGGGCGTGAAGAACGCGGCGATGCCGGCGCCGCCGGCGCGGATCGCCTCCGCGAACGTGCCCTGGGGGAGCAACGTGGCCTGGATGTCACCGGCGTTCACCGCGGCAACCGCCTCGGGATTGGACGTGAAGTACGAGGAGATCCCACGCCGGATACGCCCCTGCCGCAGGAGCTTGCCGAGCCCTCTGCCGGGCTCGCCGATGTTGTTCGAGATGATCGTCAGATCGGAGGCGTCGGAAAGCTCCACGAGCGCGTCGATCAGCGTCAGCGGCGCGCCGACGAGTCCGAATCCGCCGACCATCACGGTGTCGCCCGTGCGCACGTGACGGACGGCCTCCTCGGCGGAGATGATCCCGGAGACCGTCATAGGACGTGCGAGCACACGGCTCTGCGTTCCATCTCAGCGCCGATCCCGAGCAGGCTCAGAAGGGGAAGGGGTGCGAGCCACGCTGGACGGTGACCCACCGCAGCTCGGTGAACTCGTCCACGACCGCGGTGCCGCCGAAGCGCCCGAAGCCGCTGTCCTTGACGCCGCCGAACGGCATCTGCGGCTCGTCGCCGACCGGCTGGTCGTTGACGTGCACGATGCCCGCGTCGATGCGCTGCGCCAGCGCGAGCCCGCGGTCGATGTCCTGCGTGATGATCCCCGATGAGAGGCCGTAGCTCGACGCGTTGGCCCGCTCGACGGCCTCGTCGGCGCTGTCGACGATCTCGATCGCCGCCACCGGCCCGAACGTCTCGTGCTTGGCGAACTCCGAGTCCGGTGGCACGTCGCCGAGCAGCGTCGCGCGGTAGCAGGCGCCGACGGCCTCCCCACCCGCGAGCACCGTCGCGCCCTTGCTCACCGCGTCGTCGACGCGGCCCTTGATCATGTCGAGCGCGTCCTGGTTGATGACCGGCCCGATGATCGTGTCGTGCTCGTTCGGATCGCCGGCCTTGAGGCCGTTCGTCTTCGTCACGAGGCGCGAGATGAACTCCTCCGAGATGCCGCGCTCGACGATGATCTTGCGCGCCGACATGCAGATCTGGCCCTGGTGCAGGAACGCGCCGAAGGCGGTCGCGTTGACCGCGTACTCCACGTCGGCGTCGTTCAGCACGATCAGCGGGTTGTAGCCGCCGAGCTCGAGCACGACGCGCTTGAGGTTGCGTCCCGCGGCCTCGGCGAGCTTGCGTCCGGTGGCCGTCGATCCCGTGAAGTTGAGCCGCCGCACCTGCGGGTTCTCGACCAGTTCGTCGCCGATCGGAACGGCCTCGCCGGGGGCGTTCGTGACGATGTTCAGGACACCCGCCGGCAACCCCGCCTCGGTGAAGATCTCGCCCCAGATCAGCCCGCCGACGATGGGCGACCACTCCGAGGGCTTGAGCACGACGCTGTTGCCAAGCGCAAGCGGCGCGGCGATCGAGCGCGCCGAGAGGATCAGCGCGGCATTCCAGGGCGCGATCGCGCCGACGACGCCGACCGGCCGGCGGAGGCCCATCGAGAACGCCCCCGAGTCGGAGGGGATGACCTCTCCGATCGGCGCGTAGGCGAGCGCCGCGGCCTGGCGGAAGAGGCCGGGCACGAAGTGCATCTGGAACAGGGAGAAGCCGAACGTCGCGCCCGTCTCGCGCGCGAGCAGTGACACGATCTCGTCCTGCCGGCTCTCGAGCACCTCGGCGGCCTTGAGGAAGATCCCCTGCCGCACGGCGGGCGGCGTCTGCGCCCAGGCCGGCGCGGCGGCGGCAGCGGCTTCGATCGCGCGCTTCGCGTCGGCGCGGGACGCGGCCGCGACCTCGGCGACGAGGTCGCCGTTGAAGGGGTCGCGGTCCTCGAAGGTGCGCCCGCCCTCTGCGCCGCCCCACTCGCCGCCGATGAAGAGCTGCTTCCTCGTGCCCTGCCGGATGTCCGCGCTCATGTACCTCTCCTGTACTCGGTTCGCTCAGTACATCACCAGAACGCGGCCGGCGGCGCCAGATCGGCGACGACGACGGGCCATTATTCCGCGCTGCGGCGGGTTCGCGGGGTGACTTGCCGCGCAGTGTTCCATTCTTCAAGACGGTAGTCTAGTATCCGGGACGTGAATTTTGAGGTGCAGGCGACGGACGGCCGCAAACCGGTCGATCCGGGCATGTCCCAGTCGCTCGAGCGAGGCCTCGCAGTGCTCGCGCTCTTCAAGTCGGGCCAGCCACTGATGGGCGTCAGCGAGATCGGCCGCGCGCTCGATCTCTCGCGCAGCACGGCCCATCGCTACGTCGCCACGCTCGCCGCGCTCGGCTACCTGCAGCAGGACCGCGAGAGCAAGCGCTACCGCCTCGGGCCGCGGGTGCTCGACCTCGGCTTCTCGGCGATCAACTCGATGGACGTGCGCGAGATCTCGGCCCCGCACCTCCAGCAGCTGAGCGACGAGACAGGGCACACGGTCAACATGGCGATCCTCGATGGCGTCGACATCGTCTACATCGAGCGCTGCCGCGCCTCGCGACCCGGTCAGCGCGAGATCGACCTCAACCTGCACATCGGCGCTCGCCTGCCCGCCTACTGCACTGCCATGGGCAAGGCGATGCTGGCCTTCCTGCCCGAGGAGAGCCTGGCCCCGATCCTCGCTGACCTCGACCTCGCCGAGCGCGGCCCCAACACGATCACCGACAGGGCCACGTTCCGCTCCGAGCTCGCGGGGATCCGCGAGACCGGCATCGCCGTCAACGACGAGGAGCTCGCCTACGGCCTGCGGTCGATCGCGGCGCCGATCAGAGCGCGCTCGGGCGAAGTCGTCGCCGCGCTCAATCTCGCCGTGCACCGCTCGATGGGCCTCACCACCGACCTCATCGAGCGCTTTTCGCCGGCCATCCTCCGGACGGCCGGTGCCATTTCCGCGGAGATCCCCTAACGAACGGAGGTCGGCCGTTCGTCTAACCGCCAAGGGATCACGATTGCACCACCGGGAACGTGTAGGAGGAAGCGATGTACCCGAACCCGACGTGAGCGGCAACGCCGATGCAGGCGACAGCCGGCGCGACGCGGTTCGTTCCTGACGAAGCTCGACAATCGAAGGTGGAGGCCTGATGAGATCGATGAAGATCAAGCTCGGTGTCGGATGCGTGGCAGGCGCTGTGTTGGTGCTGGCCGCGATGACGACGGGTGCAGGGGCGGCCGGACCGGTCGGCTCGGGCACCGCATCTGCAACGAAGGCCGTCTGCGGCATGGGCACGGGCAAGAAGGCGACGGGCAAGCCGATCAAGCTCGGCGGGATCGACATGCTGATCCCAGGCGTCGACTTCACGACGGTCGGCAAGGTCGCGAATGCGTACTTCCAGTGCGTGAACGCCAACGGTGGCATCAACGGCCGGCCGATCAAGTACACGCTCTACGACGAGGCGCTCAACCCGACGCAGGAAGCGTCGCTCGCCAA
>CAZYYP010000051.1:0-3413 GCA_964651695.1 uncultured Gaiellales bacterium
CGTCAGTCGTAGACGATGACGGCGCGCCCGCCCCGGCGCGCGCGCATGTCGTCGAATGCCGAGTCCACTTCGTCGAGAGCGATGCGCCGTGTGATCAGCCGGTCGATGGGAAGCTTGCCGGCCTCGTACAGCGCCGCGATGCGCGGGAAGTCGATCGGCGCGACCGAGGAGCCGTAGTTCGAGCCCAGGACGCTGTAGCCGTACTCGACGAGCCCGAACCCCGAGAAGCTCACGCGCACGTCCTCGGCCGTCATGCCGACCATGACGGCGACCCCGCCGAGGCACAGGAGCTCCGGCATCAGCTCGATCGTCGGGCGCAGCCCGATGGCCTCGAAGGCGTAGTCGGCGCCGCCGGGCACGATCGCCCTGACGGCCGCACCGAGGTCGCCATCGCCGCGAACGGCATGCGTGGCTCCCAGATCGCGCGCCTGCTCGAGCTTCGCGTCCTCGACGTCGACGGCGATGATCGGGTGCGCACCTGCAAGGGCCGCGCCCATCACGACCGAGAGACCGACGCCGCCGCAGCCGATCACGACGACCGAGGCCCCGGGCTCGACCTGCGCCGTGTTGACGACCGCACCGACCCCGGTCGTGACCGAGCAGCCGATCAGGCAGGCGATCTCGAACGGCACGCTCGGGGCGATCGGAACCACGGCCGAGGCGGGCACCACGGCCCGCTCGGCGAACGTCCCGACGGAGAGGTACTGGTAGACCCCGGTGCCCTCCGCGTCGCGGAAGCGGAGTGTGCCGTCGTCGAGCGTCGAATCGTTGATGCGCGTCTCGCTGCAGACCCACGAGCGGCCGCGCAGGCATGCGCGGCAGTGGCCGCAGGCGTAGCGCCACGACAGCACGGCGGTGTCGCCCGGCGCAAGGCCGGTGACGCCTGCGCCGATGGCCTCGACCGTGCCGGCGCCCTCGTGCCCGAGCACGAGCGGCAGCGGCACCGTCCACTCGCCGTCGATGCAGTGGAGGTCGGAGTGGCACACGCCGCTTGCGCCGTAGCGGACGAGCACCTCGCCCGGGCCGGGGCCGGCGAGCTCGAGCGTCTCGATTGAAAGCGGTGCGTGGGCGGCGCGGAGGATGGCTGCGCGAACGGAGTTGCTCATAGGCGGCCGATCATGTCACGCCTGGGCGTGGGGGTGGTCGCGTCGTTCCGCCGCCGCTTGGCAGGAAGCGGAATCCGGTTCCGCTATAGTCCGGCGAGCCCGCCGCACGCGCCACCGAGGAGCCCGCCCGAATGTCCCAGACGGAGAGTCACGACCGGCAACACCCGACGCTGACGCTGGGCGTGCTCTCGCTCTCGGCCCTCGCGTACATCCTCCTGCAGTCGATGGTGCTGCCGGCGCTCCCGGAGATCGGGCGGGCATTGCACACGAGCCAGTCGACGGTCGCGTGGGTGCTGACGGCGTACCTGATCAGCGCGTCGGTGGCCACACCGGTGCTCGGGCGCCTCGGCGACATGTTCGGCAAGAAGAAGGTGCTGCTGATCGTGCTCGCGTGCCTGATCGTCGGATCGCTCCTGGCGGCGCTCACGTCATCGGTGCCCGTGATGCTGACAGCGCGCGTCATCCAGGGTGCCGGCGGTGCGATCTTCCCGCTCTCGTTCAGCATCGTGCGCGACGAGTTTCCGCGCGAGCGCGTGGCCGGCGCGATCGGCATGCTCTCGGCGCTGATCGGCGTCGGAGCGGGCGTCGCGATCGTGATCGCCGGCCCCATCGTCGACAACCTCTCGATCCACTGGCTGTTCTGGATCCCCGCCGTCATGACCGCGCTGGCCCTGGTCGCCACGATCTTCTGGGTGCCCGAGTCGCCGATCACGGCCCCCGGGCGCATCAATCCGCTCGCGGTGCTCACGCTCTCGGGCTGGCTCGTAGCGCTGCTGCTCGGGGTCAGCGAAGGCGGCCAGTGGGGATGGCTCTCGGCGCGCGTGATCGGGCTGTTCGTCGCTGCAGTCGTCCTCCTCATCGCCTGGCTCATGATCGAAGTGCGCGCCGATCAGCCGCTCGTCGACGTCCGGATGATGCGGATCCCGGCGGTCTGGTGGACGAACATCTCCGCGATGCTCTTCGGCTTCGGCATGTACTCCGTGATGATCGTCGTACCGGCCTTCCTGCAGACCCCGTCGAGCGCGGGCTACGGCTTCGGCGCCTCGATCACGAAGTCGGGCCTCGCACTGCTCCCGCTCTCGGGCGCGATGCTGATCGCCGGCATCCTCACGGGCAGGTTCTCGACGCGCTACGGGTCGAAGGTGCCGCTCGTCGCCGGCTCGGTGCTGAGTGCGATCGGCATGCTCTTCCTGTCCGTCGCGCACGGCAGCGAGTGGAACTTCTACGCGGCCATGGCGCTCGTCGGCTTCGGCATCGGCTTCGCGTTCTCGGCCATGTCGAACCTCGTCGTCGAGGCCGTGCCGCCCGGGCAGACGGGCGTCGCGACCGGCATGAACGCGAACGTCCGCACGATCGGCGGCGCGATCGGCAGCCAGATCGTGGCCTCGATCATCGCCGCGGGCATCGTCCAGGGCGCGCTGCCGAAGGAGCACGGGTACGAGCTCTCCTTCATCGTGCTCGGAGCCGGCCTGGTGCTGGCGGGTGTCGCGGCGGCGTTCGTGCCGTCGCGCGCCAACCGGGCCAGCCCGACGGATGGGCACGAGTTCGACACGCTGACGGTCGACCCCGGCATCATCGGGCCGGCCGAGGCGGGTCTCGCGATCGGGGAGCACCGGCATTGAGCGGTCAGCGCGTCGACGCGGCCCGCAACCGGAAGCGGGTGCTGGAGGCCGCCGCACACGAGCACGCGCGCCACGGGTCCGCTCTCGGCATGCAGGACGTCGCGCGCCGCGCCGGGGTCGGCATCGGCACGGTCTACCGGCACTTCCCGTCGCGTCAGGCGCTGATCGAGGCGATCGCCACGCCGTTTTTCGAGCGCGGTCTCGCGCTTGCGCGCTCGGTACAGGCGGACGCGCCCGAGAGCGAGCGCTTCGCGATCTACGTGCGCGGCTTCGCGCAGGCGCTGGCCGCGACGGGCGTGTACGGTCAATGCCGGTGGGATGCCCCCGCGGCCGAGCCGGTGCGGGTCGAGTTGCGCGCGCTGATCGGGGAGTTCGTCGAGGCCGGGCGGAGCGGCGGCGAGTTGCGGCCGGACTTCACGCCGGAGGACGCCTTTGCGCTGCTCTGGACGGTCGCGGCGCTCGTCGAGGCCACGAGCGGGGCGGACCCGGCGATCTGGCAGCGTCACATCGAACTCGTCCTCGACAGCCTCCGGGGCGGGCCGCCACGGACACTGCGCGCGTCCCCGAACGACCGCGCGCAGTGGGACGCCTTCGTGAATGCGAGGAAGGACGCCGCGGAACGCGATCCCGCCGACCCGGGTCGGGCGGCCTGAGCCTTCCGGCTCTGCCGTCAGGCGGCAGTCGG
>CAZYYP010000051.1:3513-17129 GCA_964651695.1 uncultured Gaiellales bacterium
CCGACCCGGGTCGGGCGGCCTGAGCCTTCCGGCTCTGCCGTCAGGCGGCAGTCGGCAGCCTCGAGAGGTTCTGGGGGCCGAGCCGCGACCTCCGGAAGTGGCCGTTCAGTACGGGAAGATGTCGGACACCGCCACGGGGGCGCCGTCGGCAAGGGCGTCGGCGAGCGCCGCGAGGCTCGAGGTGACTCGGGTCTCGTGCCGAGCCCACAGCGCCGCCGCGAATGCCGTCGTGACGACGCGATCGCGATGCCCGCACTCTGGGCAATGCCGGTCGACCAGAACGCCGTGCGGGCAGGTGTCGGCCTGCGTCGGACAGATCAGCCGGCTGCTGCAGCGCGGGCAGCGCACGAGCGGATTCACGGGGCAGGTACTCACGACACCCGCCGCGCTGTGCCTGTCGTGCGGCCCATGACAAACCTCCCGATCCGGCGTGTCTCACTGCGCACTGGAGCGCAGGAGGATCGCCGCCAGATCTAGGGTGGCGCGTGCGGGCCGGGTGTTCGGGCCAACGGAATGAGTCTAGCGCACGCGCATCCGGACATGCCGTTCCGCACCCTGTCAGGGGCCGGCGTTCTGCGCCTGCGGCGGCGAGCTGCCACCCGGCGGCTTCGCCTTGGGCGACAGCAGCAAGTGCCCGTCGAGCACCGCTTGGGCGACGTGCACCAGCTTCTGACCTGTATGCCGTGCATGGTCGCGCAGCATCTCGAAGGCCTGCCGCTCGTCGACCTGGCAGCGCTCCATGATGATGCCCTTCGCGCGCTCGGTCTGCGCGCGGCGGCCGAAGGCGCCCTGCAAGTTGTGGTACTCGGCAAAGCGACGCAGGGTGATGTCGAGTGCACTCTGCAGCTCGTCGGCCGAGCCATCGACGATGTAGGCGAACACGCCGCGCTTGGCCGCCTCGTTGACGAATGCGGGGTCGTGGCCCTCCAGCACGGCGATCACGGGGCAGTCGGCCTCGCGCACGATCCGCTCGATCAACTCGAGCGCGTGCGACGAGCTGGTGCCGAGACCGACGAGCGCGACATCGGGGTGCTCGTTCGTCGTGAGGGAGCCGACGGCGGCCACGTTCGTCGATCCCGCGATCACGTCGTGGCCAAGTGCCTCCACGAGCTTCGTGACGAGGGCGATGCGATCTTCCCGCTCGTTCGCAATCAGGACTCGCAGGCGATCAGCCGTCATCGGGAACTCCCGTCGAGTTCTCGATCCACGCGTGGCGGGGGTTTTGCGCGCGGACGTGGTACCGCGCGTCACCCTCCACCACGTCGACGACCGCGAAGCGCGCGTTCTCGCTCAGCACGCAGGACGTCTCGGGGTTCTCGTGGTTCAGGCCGACGATGAAATGACTGCCGTACTCGCGCACGGTCTCGTACTCCGCATGTGTCGGCTCGAGGTGGGCCGGGCAGGTCGGATCCCCGCACTCGCAGCGCAGGCCGGCGCGCGTGGCTCCGTCGCCGAGCGTCACGTTCATCCGCTCGGTCGCCTCGTTGGCGTCACGCACAGCGCACTGCCCGGTCGCTTCACGACGCATATGGGCACTGCGATCGTTGGTGCCGCTCCCCTCGATGACCGACCTCCCGGCATTGGCTCTGGTCGCCGCGCTGTGCGGCGCCGTTCTTCGCCTTCCAGATGTTTGGGAAAGCATCACAAGCCAGGAGTTGGGGCCAACTTCCGTCAGGATACCACCCCGAACCCGCGTGGCCCTCTGCCTGTGGTCGTGAACCGCCGTGGTGACTCCGGGAGCGGTCAGTCCTTCCACCAGTCCTGGATGATCTCGCCATCGCCGTCGTGGCGCGGGCCCACGGCGAGGAGCTCGAGATCGGTGTCGTGTCCCGCCTCGAACGCGCGGATCACGCCGGGCGCGACGCGGATGGCGTCGAGCTTCGCGATGTCGACGATCGTATCGTCGAGCTTGGCGCGGCCCGAGCCCGCGAGCACGACGTAGATCTCCTCGGCGGCGTCATGCTTGTGGGCGAACGGCTGGCGCTGTCCGGCCCGGATCCGGTGAAGGCTGACGCCGGTGTCCTCGGCGTCGAGATCGTCCTTGGCGAAGCGGGCCTCGCCCATCTCGGCGAGCCCGAACTTGACCGCCGAGTCCTCGACGTCGGTGAGCTTCTTGAGGGTGTACGGCGTCGTCATCGCGGCTCCTGGCCAGTGTGCGCGGGCGTTCGTGGTGGTATACGTCGGAGGGGACGTACCCGGATCTCGCCTTCGCGCAACGCCAGGACGCCGGCGTTCAGCCGGACGCCGGCTCGCCGTAGAGCACGTCGGCCTGGTAGGCGGCCTCGACCTCGCGCCGGACATCGGCCTCGTCGCGCTGCTCCTCCTCGGCGAGCCCGGCGATCGATTGGCTCGGGCTGCGCACCGCGACCGGGTCGGGCCACGTCCCCGGCTGCCAGAGGTGACTGCGCACGAACGCCTTTCCGCAGTGGCTGAAGACCTGCCGCACGTCGACGTCGACAACGAACCACGGTTGCCGCCCGTCGATCGCACACAGCGCGAGCAGTGCGGGGTCGCGCGTCAGCCGGGCGAACCCGTTGACGCGCAGCGTCTCCGAGATGCCCGGCACGACGAAGAGAAGCCCGAGGCCCGGGCGCAGGACGATGTTCTGCACGCCGTCGAAGCGCCGGTTGCCGGGAAACTCCGGGACGAGCAGCCGGGTATCCGACAGGGGCCGGGCGAATCCCGCCGGCCCGCCCTTCGGTCCCGCGTCGCACGAGCCGTCGGCGCCCGTCGTCGCCATGACGAGCAGGGGGGAGATCGCGATGAACGCCCGCGCCCGTTCGTCGAGCGCCGGCATCTCCTTCGCGATCACCCGCGGGAGCGGATCTCCGACGAGCTCCCAGAGTTGATCGGGCGAGGAGATCATGTGCGGATCGTCATCGGCCACGGAGTGAGTCTAGCGATGCCGGACACGTTCCCCTACACGGGGGATATCGGTATTGAGATGGCCGGGAGTTACTGGCGCCGTTCCGAACGACGCCTCCCCAACGAGGCGAGCACACCACCAGGGAGGCTCGGAAATGCGCTCTACCATTGCGAAGCTGCACGGTCTGCTGAAGCGCGAAGAGGGCCAGACGATGGCCGAGTACTCGATCGTCCTCGGAGTCATTTCCGTGGGAATCATCCTCGCCCTGGTCGCACTCGGCGGCGCCGTCAGCGACGAGCTCAACACCATCGCCGCGATGATCTGAGATCGACCCCGTTCCGCGCGGGCCCCATGGCTCGCGTCTTCTTCCCGCTCGAACGTGAGAGGCGCCGGATCGGCGCCTCTCACGTGTTTTCGCCCGGTGCATACTGCCGGGCATGGACGCGCCCGACGAGCACCGGCGCTCCGCGCCCGTGAGCGACGAGTTGCACCTGACGTACCTGAACCGGCCCGACGTCGAGGCGCTCGCGCTGACCGACGACGAGATCCTCGGCGCGGTCGAGGCGGGTCTGCGGGCGCAGGGCGAGGGGCAGACGGTGATCGAGCCGCGCGTGCACCTGCGTCCGGACGAATCGTTCCGCGGGCACTTCAACGTGCTGCGCGGCTACGTCGCCCCGCTCAGGCTGGCAGGGATCAAGGTCGTCGGCGACTACGTGGACAACTACCAGCGCGGCCTGCCGTCGGAGAACGGGCTCCTCACGCTGTACGACCCGCGCACGGGGGTGCCGCAGGCCGTGATCGACGCCGCCGGGCTCACCGACATGCGCACCGGCGCGGTCACCGCGCTCGGCGCGCGACATCTGGCGCGCCCGGACGCGCGCGTGCTGGGGCATATCGGCGCGCGCGGCACGGCCTACTGGAACGTGCGGCTGCTGGCCCACCTCTTCGACTTCGACGAGATCCGCGTGCACTCCCGCCGGCCCGAGAGCCGCGAGGCCTTCGGCGCCCGGCTCGAGGCCGATCTCGGCCGTCCCGTGCGCGTGTGCGAGGACTGGGAATCCGTGGTGCGCGGAGCCGACATCGTCGTCGAGGCCGCGCGCCTCGAGCGGCCCGAGCCGATGCTGCTGACGGAGTGGATCGAGCCCGGCGCCCTGGTGGTGCCCTACGGCACGATGAGCGCCGTCGAGCTCTCGCTGACCGACATCATGGACAAGCTCGTCGTCGACGACTGGGGCCAGTGCCGCAGCGGCCCGTTCGGCGCGCTGCGCGCCCACGTCGAGGCCGGCAGGCTGGCGGAGGAAACGCTCCACGGCGAGCTGGGGGAGATCGTCGCGGGCGCCAAGCCGGGGCGCGAGCACCCCGGCGAGACGATCCTGTTCTGGCACCGCGGACTCAGCCTGAGCGATATCGCCCTCGGCCACGCGATGCTGGCGAAGGCGGCCCGGCTCGGCATCGGCCGGCGCCTGCGCTACGCGTGAGAGGGGTTCGGTGTCAGCGCGCCGCGACGCGGACCGGCGCGGGTGCGCGCAGGTCCGTGAGCGCTGATGGGCCCGCGTAGCGCGCGAGCATGGTCGCAACGGCGTCGACTGCGATGCGCAGGCGCTCCTGGGGCGGTCCCTGGAGCACTGCCCAGGGGCGGCCCGACTCCTCGGCGTGGCGATGGTAGGTGGCATCCATGAAGCGGCGCGTGTCGCCGTCGTAGCGCAGCCCGGTCGTGTCCATCTGGAACGGCGTGTCGATGCTCGTCAGGAGGTAGAGGTCGTACTGCCGCAGGTACGCGTCGAGCTCGGGCGCGCGATAGCCCACGTAGAGCTCGTGGAAGAGCGAGGTCGCGAAGGCGTCGGTATCGACGATCACCAGGCGGTTCGCGTAGCGCGCGGCGCGATCCTCGTTCCAGTTCTGCCGCTTGGAGATGATCTCGAAGTCCGGGGTGGTCCACACGTAGCGCAGGCGATCGGGCAGCGTCTCGGTGTAGTCGCGGCCGTACTCCGGCACCCACACGGTCGCCAGCGCGTCTGCGAGATCGCGGGCGACGGTCGTCTTGCCCGTGCTCTCGGCACCCAGCACGCAGACGCGCCGCACGACCGAGGCACGCGTCCCGCCGGGCAGCTGATCGAGTGCGGCCAGCGCGTCGGCGCGCACGGTCTCGCTGTCGATGCCCGGGAGGCGATCGATCTCGATGTGCCGGGCCGCAAGCGACGTATCCCAGCCCTCGTGGCCGGCTCCGGTGAAGCAGATGCCGGGAGCTGAGCCGAGGCGGGCGAGCACCGCCGCTGCAGGATCGTCGCCTTCGGGCACCGCGTGGACGTGCACCTGCGGATGCTCGGCAAAGGCGTCGCGGATCCACCCGGTGCGCAGTTCGGGTGCCAGCCCGTCGTCGGGCCGATGCATCACGACGACGTCGAGCGCGTCGACCAGCCCGCGCGCTCGCTCGATCAGATGCTGGTGCCCGCGGTGGAACGGCGCGAACCGTCCTGCCGCCACTCCACGCGACTCGGGGCTCGCCATGGGCGGAACGATGCCCGATGCGCGGGCGGGAAGGCCCCGTACGGCATCATGCGCGCCGTGAGCGCGCCGCGAGTCATCGTCGTAGGAGCGGGGATCTACGGCCTCGGAGCCGCCCGCCGCATGGCGCTCGCGGGCGCCGATGTCACCGTCTATGAGGCGCGCGAGGCCGGCGGGCCGTATGCGGCGTCGGGCGGCTCGACGCGCGTGCTGCGGTTCGAATACGGGCCCGACGCGCACTACACCGACCTCGTGCTGCGCGCCCGCACGCGGTGGCGCGAGCTGGAGCGCCTGCTCGGCGAGACGCTCTACGACGAGACGGGCATGCTGTGGTTCGCGATCGAGGAGTCGCGCTACCTCCACGACTCGCTGCAGACGAGTTCCGACGCCGGGCTTCCCGTGCACCTGCTCGATCCCGCCGAGGCGAAGCGCCAGTTCCCGGCGTTCTCGCTCGACGGCGTCGCGGCACTGCTGCACGACGAGGCCGGCGGCGTCCTGCACGCGCGCCGGGCGACGCTCGGGATGGCGCGCCTCGCACGCGCCGCCGGCGTGACGCTGCGCCAGGGCGTCGCCGTCCGCTCCGTCGGCGACGGCGCAGTCGAGCTCGCCGACGGCACGCGCGAGCGCGCCGATCAGGTGCTCGTGGCCACGGGTGCCTGGACGGCGTCGCTGGTCGAGGCGCCGATCCGCTCCACCCAGCAGCTCAACGTCTACCTCCGCGTGCCGAGCGAGGGCGTCCCCGTGTGGACCTACGACCTCGACGTCTACGGGCTGAGCGACGACGACGGCGCCGGCCTGAAGGTCGGCGGCCACGCGATCGGGCCTGACGTCGACCCCGACGATGCCGCGCCGCGCGTCCCGCCGGAGGCCGAGGTGCGCAGGCTCGCGGAGGCGGCGCGCCGCCGGCTTCCGGGGCTCGCGTGGCCCGAGGGCGAGCTCCAGCTGCGCGGCGCCGACGTGTGCTGCTACGCGCTGACGCCGAGCGAGGCGCCGATCATCGATCGCATCGGTGCGCGCACGGTGGTGTGCGCCGGGTTCTCGGGCCATGGCTTCAAGTTCGGCCCGGTGCTGTCGGCGGCAGCCGGCGATCTGGTGCTCGGAGCGCAGCCCGAGGTCGACCTCATGCCGTTTCGGCACCCGGCCTCTCAGGCGTAGCCGCCGCGCCAGTCGCGGCGCCGGCGCCAGACGGCCGGCCAGGTCGAGCCCTTGCTGCGCGCCACGCTGGCGCCCAGCGCGCGCAGGCCCGTGCCCGCCTGCAGCAGCACGACCGCCAGGCCCGCTTGCCGCGGGGAGAAGTGCTTGCGCGCGAGCGCGACGCGGCAGCGCAGCGTCATCTCCCGCTTCTCTACCGAGAGCGACGACTGCCCGACGTGGTGGACGATCACGGCCTCGGGCGTGATCGCCGGGTGGTAGCCGCGTTTGCGCGCGCGGGCCGCCAGGTCGGCGTCTTCGCCGTACATGAAGAAGGTCTCGTCGAAGCCGCCGAGCGCGTGCCAGACAGCAACGGGGGCGAGACACAGGCAGCCCGTGACGATGTCGACCCGGCGCGGCGTGTCGCGTCGCCAGCCGTTGAGCGACTCGGGGTTGAAGATCCGCGAGCCGCGCAGCAGCGTCGACAGGCCCGAGGCGAAGCAGACGAGGCTCCAGAGGCTCTGGGCGCCCCAGCAGGAGCCGGGATCGAGCTCGCCCTCGGCATTCAGGGTGCGCCCGCCGATCAGGCCCGCCTCCGGATGAGCGCGCGCGTAGCGCAGCAGCGCCGTGAGCGTGTCGCCGACGAGCTCCGTGTCGGGGTTGAGCATGAGGACGTACTCGCCGGTGGCCGCGCGCGCGCCGAGGTTCGAGCCGGCCGCGAAGCCGATATTGGTGTCGAGCGCGATCAGGCGGACAGCGGGGAACTCGTCGCGCACGAGGTCGGCAGAACGGTCGCCCGAGGCGTTCTCGACGACGATGACCTCGTACGAGCATCCAGCGGTCTCACGCTGCACCGATGCGAGACAGGCACGCAGGAGCTCGGGCACGCGGTACGAGACGATGACGACGGAGATGTCCGGAACCATGCCGTCACAATCCAATCACGCCGGTCCCGGAGCGCGAACCCCCGAACGGCCAGTGGCCGCCCGGGGTGCACTCCAGCGTTCGCGCCTCAGACCTGGGTGTAGGCGGCGATCAGGATGTCGGCCACCTCGGCGCGCGTGAACTCCTCCGGCGGGCGCTCGCCGCGGCCGAGCATCTCGCGCACCATCGTGCCCGAGAGGAAGACGTGCGCCTCGCGGTCGTGCGGGCACGTCTTGCCCGATGCCATCGAGCCGCAGGTCTTGCAGAAGAACGAGTGCTCGAACATCATCGGCTCGATGCCGAGGCCGACGGGATCGAGCTCGTCGAAGATCTCCTGGGCGTCGTAGGTGCCGTAGTAGCTGCCCACGCCGGCGTGGTCGCGCCCGACGATGAAGTGCGAGCAGCCGTAGTTCTTACGGCAGATCGCGTGCCACACGGCTTCCCGGGGGCCGCCATAGCGCATGGCTGCGGGGAACGCCGAGAGCAGCGTGCGGTTGGCCGGGTAGTAGTTGTCGAGCAGCGCGTGGTAGCAGTCGACGCGCACGTTGGCGGGCACGTCGTCGCCCTTGGTCTCGCCGACGAGCGGATGGATGAGGATGCCGTCGACGACCTCGAGCGCGGACTTCGTGACGTACTCGTGCGCGCGGTGGATCGGGTTGCGGGTCTGGAACCCCACGACGCGCTTCCAGCCGCGCTCGGCGAAGACCGCACGCGTCGCCTCGGGATCGAGCGCGAGGTCGGGGAACGACGGCTTCGGCCGCTCGAACACCGTGACGTCGCCGGCGAGGTAGGTGCCGGGCTGTCCGTACAGGCGCGCGACGCCCGGGTGCGCTTCCTCGGTCGTGCGGAAGCACAGCTCGGCCTCGTGCTTGGCGTCGTAGCCATAGGCCTCGGTGACATCGAGGGTCGCGAGCAGCGTGCCATCCTCCGACGCCAGGGCGACGCGCTCGCCCTTGGGCGCCTCGGCGACGGCGAGCGTCACCGGGAGGGCCCAGATCGTGCCGTCGGCGAGCTTCATCTCGGCCACGACGCGGTCGTAGTCGGCCTTGCCCATGAACCCGCGCAGGGGGGAGAGGGCGCCGCTCGCGAGCATGTCGAGGTCGGCGACCTCGCGCGCGCTCAGCGTGATGCGCTCGAGCTGGTCGACGCCGCCCGGGCGGTCGCCGATGCGGGTGACGAGCTTGCCGCCGTGCGGTGGGTTCAGAGCGGTCACGCGGTGACCGCGGACTTCACGAGGCCGCGCTGCTCGAGGTAGACGACGACGCGCTCGGCGCTGGCCTCGGGGGACTCGCCCTCGGTCGTGATCGTGAGCTCGTGCGACGTCGGCTCCTCGTAGGGATCGCTGATGCCCGTGAACTCCTTGATCTCACCGGCGATCGCCTTGGCGTAGAGACCCTTGGTGTCGCGCCGCACGCACTCGTCGACCGATGCGTGGACGTGAATGCAGACGAACGGGCCGAACTCCTCGACCAGCTCGCGCGCGGCCTGGCGCGTCTCCTCGTAGGGCGAGATGGCGGACACGACGGCGACGCCGCCGTGGCGGGTGATGCGGCTCGAGACCCAGCCGATGCGCTGGATGTTGGTGTCGCGATCCTCCTTGGAGAAACCGAGACCCTTCGAGAGATGCGTGCGGACGACGTCGCCGTCGAGCGGCTCGACGACACGACCGCGGCGCTCGAGCTCGGGAATCACGAGCTCGGCGATCGTCGACTTGCCGGCGCCCGACAGCCCGGTGAACCAGATGGTGAATCCCTGCGTCTCGCTCATATCTCAAATCTCCTTATTGCGTGTAGAAGGCAAAGTAATACAGCCTGCCACGCTGCGTCGCCGCTCGGCCCGATATTCGCCGGCCGGGCGGGAACCCACTCGACTGCGCGAGAGCGGACGCGACCCGTTCCGTCCACCCTCGCGCATGTCGTGCACCCCCAACCCTGCCGAGCCAATCGACGCGCCGGAGCCTCAGGCCCTGGCGCATCACTCCAACCAGCTTGCCGACACTCTCGCGAGTGTGTCAATCCCCGGTTCGTCTAGCCCATGCCGGACTGACCGGCAGGCGTCCGGCGGCGCGTAGCGATCGGCGCCGGCTCGGCGACGTCCCGTTTCGGGGAGAGAGGGGAGGCAGGCCCCTCGCTCCCCGAGTGCGGGATCAGGCGCGCAGCGAGAGGGCGGGCGAGGTGTCGTCGGAGCGCACGAGGCCGTGCCGCAGGGCATAGCGGCTGGCCTCGGTGCGGTTCGAGACACCGAGCTTGCGATAGATGTTCGAGAGGTGGAACTTCACCGTCTGCTCGGTGACCCACAGCTGCTTGCCGATCTGGGAGTTCGAGAGGCCCTCGGCGACGTACTGGAGGATCTCGAGCTCGCGCTCCGTGATCAGCCGCTGCGGGCTGTCCTGCGAGGTCGAGCGCAGCGAGGAGGGAGCGCCGGCGCTGGTGAAGACCGTGCCGTCGACCGTGTGGCGGATGGCGGACGCCAACTCCCCGGGCTCGATCGACTTGACGATGTAGCCGCAGGCTCCGTCGGCGAGCGCCTGGTTGACGTGCTGCGGGTCGTCGTGCATCGAGAGCACGACGACGCGGCAGTTCGGCGCCTCGCGCCGGATCTCGCGCAGCGCCCAGAAGCCGTCGCCATCGGGCATGCGGAGGTCGAGCAGGCAGACGTCGGGCTGGCGCGCGATCACGGTCTTGACGGCGGCACGGCCGGTCGTGGCCTCGCCTACGACCTCGATGCCGTCGGCATCGGCGAGCGCAGCGCGCAGTCCGCTGAGCACAAGCCGATGGTCGTCCGCGATCACAATGCGGATGCGCGCCCGTTGTTCTTGTGCGGCGGCTTCGCTCGCCATTGTGTGCCTGCCTTCCCTCGGCGCGCCGCTGCGCGCATCGTCTCCCCGTGTGCGGTGCCCGTCCGCGTGATATCGACCACACCCGTCTACAACCGATGTGCGCTTTCTGTCAACCCTACGGGTGGGTGGTCTAGCTATCCCACCCATGCGTTCTACCAGGTTGGGGCACGGCGCAACAAGCGGTCGCGGGCGCGAATGGCGAGTTTGCGGGTTTCCTCGCGCACGCCGAGTGCCGCAACGGCCAGTCCGTAGACGACGAGGAAGATCGCAGCGCCGGCGACGACCTCGAGCACCGGCGACGGCCAGGACACCATGGTGATCGCGGACGTCGCGAGCGCGGCCACGCCGCCGGCTGCGATGCAGCGCAGCTGGTCGTCGCGGAACGGGTGGATGCGGAAGAGGCGCGCGACCTGCCCGACCTGGATCAGCGTGACCGTGCAGAGCGCCACCAGCGTCGAGGCCGCCGCACCCGCGAGCCCGTAGCGCGGCACGAGGATCACGCACAGCACGAGATTGGCGGCGAACACGAGTGCGTTGTCGAAGAGCGTGACGCGCGGGTGGCCCGAGAGGTTGATCACGGCGCTCAGCGGGCCCGCCGCATTGAGCACGAGCTGGCCGATCACGAGCAGGACCAGCGCCGTGCCGCCGGCCTGGTAGCCGCGGCCGAAGATGTCGAGCAGGGGGTGGTGCAGGACCGCCATCGAACCGAGAATCGGAATGGCGACCGCGAGATTCCAGTACGACACGCGCTGCAGCATGCTCGCGAGACCCGCGCTGTCACCGCGTGCGTGCGTGCCCGCGATGCGCGGCGTGAAGGCCTGTGAGACGGACACCGTGAGCTGCGAGACGGGCGCGAGGAGCGCGACCACGAGACCGTAGATCCCGACCTGGAGCGACGTGCCGTAGTGCGCGAGCACGAGCGTGTCGGTCCACAGCGTGGCCAGGTAGAGACTCTGGCTGAGCGTCTGCGGCCAGGAGAAGCCGATCATCGAGCGCAACGCCCAGCGGTCGCGGACGGGCACGAAGATCTTCGGCGACACGCTGCGCAGGAGCCAGATCGCGAAGACGGTGCCGGCGAGGCCGGCGACCGCGAAGCCGAAACCGAGCGCGGTCACATCGGCGAGCAGCAGCACGAGCGGGACGGTCACGAGCAGGCGCGTGATGTTCTGGGCGGCCGTGATCGTCGACGAGCGACCGGTCATGCCGAAGCCCAGCACGCAGGCGGCGCACACGCGGCTCGTGCACAGGAGCGGCAGAGCGAGCGATGCGAGCCGCAGCATGTGCGTCGCCTCGGGCTTGTGGAAGCGCGCACAGATGTCCGGCGCGAGCACGAAGAGCGCCACGGCTCCGACCGTGCTCAGCACGAGGCCTGCGATCAGCGCCCCCTGCGCGGCCCCGCGTGCCCGGCGTTCGTCGCCCTCGGCGGCGCCCAGCGAGACGTAGCGCACCGCGCCCGCCTCGAGTCCGAAGAGCGCCGGCAGCTGCGCCAGCACGACGACGGTCGTGGCGAGCGTGAACAGGCCCATCGTCCGGATGTCGACGATGTGACGGACGATCGCCTGGAACGCGAGCGCGAGCACGCTCGCGATCAGCGCGCCGAGCGCGCCGCGCGCGGCTCCGCTCGCCATCGCCCCCGCGCTCGAGGACAGGTCGGTGCGCATCGCCGCCGGTTGGGCGGAACTCTCGGCGCTCACGGCGCCAGGTGCTCGTCGTCCCGGGGAGCCATGCGCGCGTAGACGGTCGCAGCCGCGGTCCGGTTTGCGACGCCGAGCTTGCGGAAGATGCTCGCGAGGTGGAACTTGACGGTGTTCACGGTGACACCCAGCTCCGCCGCGATCTGCCCGTTGGAGCGTCCGAAGGCGGCGCGCTCCAGCACCTCGCGCTCGCGCGGAGAGAGCTCCGCGCTCACGCCGTCACGCGCTCCAGCAGGCTCGTGCCCCGCATCGCGGCCGGCACGGGCTGGCCCAGGAGCTCGAGCACGGTCGGCGCCACGTCGAGCAGGTGGGCGCCTTCGCGCATGCCCGGCTCGACACCCGGCGCGCGCAGGATGAAGAGGCCGTGCTGCGCGTGGTTGGCGTCGTCGGGCCCGGTGTCGTTGTCGAACGTGTAGAGGCCCTCGTCGCCGCCGACCGTGCCGACGGCGCGCCAGTAGAGGTCGCCGAAGTGGACGATCAGGTCGGGCGCGATGCCCTTGATCTCGGGGTAGACGTCCTCGGGGCGGAAGACCTTGGTCGCCATCGGCTGTCCGCGGTCGTCCGGGATCGCGCCGATGCGCTCGATCAGCTCGTCGCGGAAGCGCTCGTAGTCGGCGGCCGGGATCGTCCCGTTCGGCTCGCGGCCCTCGACGTTGAGGAAGACGCGCGAGTAGTAGCCGCCCTCGGCCCAGACCTTCGTGCGCGACCAGTCGATGCCGCACTCGCGCGTGCTCGAGCGACCCGTGGGCTCCCGCTGCAGGCCGAGCAGCCCCTCCTGCCGGAGCCACTCGTTGATGCGCACCCCGCCGTCCATGCGCTTGGCGCCGTGGTCGGAGACGATCAGCACCGCCGTCTCGTCGTCGGCGTGGCGGAGCAGATTCGCCACCAGACCGTCGACGTGCACGTGGTAGTCGAGGATCGCGCGCTCGTAGGCGCCGCCTGGGACGTGCTTGCGGTGGGCGGGATCCATGTCCTTCCAGAATCCGTGGTGGATGCGGTCGGTGCCCATCTCGACCATCGCGAAAAGGTCCCACGGCTTGGTGCTCAGCAGGTGGTCGGCGAGCTTGAAGCGCTTGTCCGTCATCGCGTAGATCTGTCGCAGCAGGTCGTCCTTGTCGTCCGTGCGGAACTCGGTGCAGTCGAAGAGGTACTCGCCGACGACGTCCTCGACCTCGTTGCGCAGCGCGGGCGGGAACGTGTACTGCGATTCGGTCGACGGCGTCAGGAAGCACGAGACCATGACGCCGTTGAGCGGCTTGATCGGGAAGGTGCCGGGCACGCCGAGGACGATGCTCTGCATCCCGCGCCGGCCGATGATGTCCCACAGGCGCGGCTCCTTGACGGCGGCGCCGTTGGCGATGAAGAGGCCGTCGTAGGAGTGGTCGGCGCGGTTGCGGAAGCCGTAGATACCGAGGTCGCCCGGCGTCCGGCTCGACATCATGCACGACCACGCGGGCACGGTGATCGGCGGCACCACCGACTCCAGCCGCCCGTAGGCCCCGGCGTCGGCGAGCGCCGACAGGGTGGGCAACTGGTCGCGATAGCGGCCGAGCACGAGGCTCGGCTCGGCGCAGTCGAGGCCGATGATCATGACGCGTTTCACTTCGGGCATGCAGGCTCCAGGCAGCGGGTTCCCCAGCCAGGCTAGGCGGGCCTG
>CAZYYP010000052.1:0-16935 GCA_964651695.1 uncultured Gaiellales bacterium
TGGTGACGCGCTCTGCCCTGCAGAACGCGGCGTCGATCGCCAAGAACATCCTCACGACCGAGGCCGTCGTGGCCGAGGCGCCGGAGAAGCAGAACGGCGGGGGCGGTGGCATGCCCGGTGGCGGCATGCCCGACATGATGTAGGCAACCGCCTGCTGTTCGACCTCGACGGGGTCGCGGCTCTCCGGAGCCGCGGCCCCGTCGGCGTTTTCCGGAACTTCGCGGCGGTGGCGAGACGTAGTCGACGCATGAGAACCTCGCCGCTTCGCCCGATCCTCGCGCTCACTGTCGTGGGCGCAGTCGCACTCGCACCCGCCGCGGTGAACGGCGCGCCCGCGCCCGAGCGCGCGGCCGGCGGCCCCGGCACGACCGCCACGCTGTCCCACGGCGTCCTGACCGTGCAACGCCCTGGCGCGACCATCCGCCTGAGCGTGCCCGCCGGCTATCACCTGCCCTACGTGACGGTGCGCGGCGAGCGCGGGGGCATCTCCTTCGACGGCAGCACGGTGGTGCTCGTGCGCCAGGCCGAGGGCGGCGGGCGCACGCGCTTCCTGATCGCCGACGGCCGCCTCCTGACGCCGCTCGCATTCCGTGGCCGCGTCGCGTTCGACGCGATCGCGCCGGGTGGCTCGGCGATCTACCTCACCCGCCGCACGTCCGCCTCGGATCCCACGCGCTATGCCGTGCTGCAGTACGCGCGCGGCGCGCGGACGCTGAACCGGATCGGCGTCAAGTCGGTGTTCTCGGCCAGGGGCGCCGAGGAGCCCGACTGGAAGATGCAGGGGCTTCCGGTCGCGCGCACGGCGGCCGCCGACGGCGGGTGGGCCTACACGCTCTACACGGCGCGCGAGTACCCCTTCATTCACGCGCTGCCGCTCGGCCAGGGCCCGTGGGCCGTCTGCATCGAGCTTCCGGAATCGTGGCGTGCGCGCGTCGCGACGATGAGCCTGCGCGCCCGTCCGGGCACCATCGTGGAGGTGCTCGACCCGGCGGGCGCCGTGGTGGCGACGGCCGACGTGCTCCACGCCAAGCTCACGCTCGCGGCACGCACCTGAGAGAGATCCGGAGGCGCACCCGCGGGCGCGCTTCCGGCTCGGTCGTTCTGCCTCAGATCCCTGTGACCTCGGCGAGGTAGCGCACGTCTGCGACGCGGCGCACGTGCCGGCGCTCGCGGCCGTGGCGGTCGGTGCGCGTGCGGATCTCGGTCAGGCTCGCGTTCGGGATGAAGATGTCGAAGGCATCGGGCTCGCGCGGCGGGATCATCAGCGCCCAGCGGATGATCCCGATCGTCGTGCCGCCGTGGCACACGAGCAGTGCGACCTCGTCCTCGCGCGAATGCTCCTCGGCCGAGGCGCCCACGCGCTCGAAGAAGCCGCCGATCGTCTCGCCGTCGTACCCCGCGTCGCCCGGATGCCAGATGTCGTCGTAGGGCATCAACTCGTCTACCTCGGAGAGCGTCCATGGCGACGGCAGCGTGGACGCGAACTCGGCCAGGCGCGGGTCGGTCTCGATGGGCAGTGCGAGCGCCTCGGAGGCAGGGGCCGCGGTCTGCTGCGCGCGCAGGAACGGGCTCGCGACGATGCGCGTCGGCGGGCGGCGAAGTCCCCGGACGTGCACGGCGAGGTCGGCCGCCTGGCGGTGGCCGAGCTCGGTCAGGGGATCTTCGGGCGTCCACACGTGGTCCGGGCCCTGCGTTGCCTGGCCATGGCGCGCGACGAGGATGATGCGCGTGCTCATGCCGTCCCGCAGAAGCGCACGGCGGCGAGCGCGATCGCCTGCGCGCAGCGCACGAGGTCGTCGATCGGCACGCTCTCATCGATCGTGTGCGCATCCGAGATCGAGCGCGGGCCGAAGCCGACCGAGGGCGTCGCCGCGGACATGGTGTAGGTCGCCCCGTCGTACCAGGAGTCGAGGCCACCGAGGCGCGCGGGCTCGCCGACCTCCGCGCTCGCGGCCAGCACGGTCTGCACGATCGGGTCGTCCGGAGGGATCTCCATCGGCGGGATGTCCGCCGACCAGTCGAAGCTCGGCGGATGTTCGGCGAGCCAGGGATCGGCCGCGCACGCACGCCCGATCCACTCCCTGACCTCATCCCGGACGCGCGAGCCGAAGCCGTGCGCATCGGCGAACGCGGGCGGGAACAGCACGGCACTCGTGATCGAGCAGGAGGCCGGATAGGTGACCGACCACTCGCCGGCCCGCATGACGGTCGGCACGATGTCGGGCGGCGAGAGGTACGGGTGCTGCAGGTCGGAGCGCGTGCGCCACTCCTCGCGCAGCCCGCGGATCGCGTCGAGCACGATCTGCGCCTTCTCGATCGCGTTGACCGCGCCGCCGTCGCGCCAGTGGGGCTGCAGCAGCTCGGCGTGGCCGGGCCGGCCCTCGACCGTGATCGTCGGGTAGACCGAGCCGCGGCAGGCGATCCAGACCTCGAAGCCGGTCGGCTCGGGCACGATCCCGGCGTCGGCGCGCACGCCGTGGGCGACGCTGGCGATGCCGCCGGCCCCGCTCGACTCCTCGTCGGTGATCGTGTTGACGAGCAGGTCGCCGGCGAGCCGGATCCCCAGGCCGGAGAGCGTCTCGGCGGCGAGCACCATCGACGCCACGCCGCCCTTCATGTCGCACGCGCCGCGCCCGTAGAGCTTGCCGTCGCGGACGACGGGCGTGTTCGGGTCGGTCGTCCAGCGCGCCTTCGGCTCGCCGGAGACGACGTCGATGTGACCGTTCAGCAACAGGCTTCGCCCGCCGCCGCCTCCGGCGAAGCGGGCGAGCAGCTGGGGCCGGCCCGCGAAGTCGAGCTCGAAGGGCACCTGGCGCCCGCGCACGTCCTCGGGCCGCGGCTCCCAGACCTCCACCTCGGCGCCCGCCGCGCGGAGGCGCCCGGCGAGATGCGCCTGCAACGCGGCCTCGTCGCGCGCCGGATCGCCCGCATCGCGTGCCGTGGTGTCGAAGCGGATCAGGTCGGAGGCCAGCTCGACGAGCTCGTCGCGGCTCCCGGCGATCGCCGCGACGACGCGTTGCTCGAGGTCGTTCATCGGCTTCATTCAAGCAGTGGGGTCAGTCGCGCTCCTGCACCAGGACCCGGAATGCGCCGCCCGAGCCCTCCGGATCGCACAGTGCCTCGAGCCACAGCCGCTCGGCGTCGTGCCGGGGCAGCTGCGCGATCGCGGCAGCGGCACCGTGCGCGAGCAGCCATTCGGGCTGCGCGGCGTCGCAGGTCGTGCGCAGGCCCTCCTGCTCGCCGGCGGCGCGCACGGCGCCGAAGTCGACGTCGACGGTGATGTCCTGCCTGCCCGGCGCGGCCAGCGGATCGCCGCCGGCCATGCCGCCGAGGTAGGTGCGCAGCCGCGGCACCGGCCGCTCGTAGCGGCCGGGGCCCGCCTCGCCGTAGTCGAGGGCGATGACGGCCCCGCGCGTGAGCGCGCGGGCGAGCACGCGCTGCAGTTCGGCCTGCGCGGGTGCCACCTCGTACTCGGCCCCCGTGCGCGGCTGCGCGCCGGCGGCGAGCACGGGCTCCCCGAGGCTCCCGGCCGGCGGGCCCGGCACGAAGAGGAAACGGCTGTCGGGCCCGACGGAGACGAGCAGCTCGTCGGGCCAGCGCAGGCGGTGTGCCGGGCAGGCGTCGTGGACCTCGTTGGCGACGATGGCGCCGCACACGCCGGCGAGCTGCGCGAGCTCGACGGAGCGAGCGCGCGGGACCCGCGCACGCGCCTGTTCCAGCATGCCCGCCGCGCGTTCGCAGAGCACGAGGTCGAGCGGCAGATCGGCGAGTGCCGCGGCGAGCCCGGCGGCCAGCGATCCGTCTCCGGGCCCGATCTCGGCGACGGTGAAGGGATCGGGTCGCCCGAGCCGCTCCCACACGGCACGCAGGTCGGCGGCCAGAGCGCGGGCGAGGAAGGGCGCGGCGATCGGCGCGGTGGTGAACGCGCCCCGCCCTCCGAGCACGGCGCCGCGTGCGTAGAACCCGTCCTCGGGGTCGTAGAGCGCGCTCTCCATGAAGGCGCTGAAGCTGATCGGGCCGGACCCGGCGATGCGCTCCCGCAGGCGCGCCGCCAGGCGGTTCACGGCGTGAACGTGCGTATGCCGTAGGTCACGAAGATCAGCGCGGCCATGAGCGCCGGGGAGACCACCTTGACCGTCGTGTCGATGCCCTCGCGCCGGCCGAGGATCGCGAGCGCCCAGAAGAGCGGGAACCCGAGCATGCCGATGCGGCCGGCCGAGACGAGGCTCCCGGCGGCGAACGGCATCAGCACGCAGCCGGCGGCGAACAGCAGGTACGGGATCGGCACCTCGTCGCGGCGCTTCCAGAGCTCGACCAGCATCAGCGTCCACACGAGGGCGAAGGAGATGTGGACGAGGAACCGCAGCTCGTGGCGATCGAGCACGGGGCCGGTGAAGGCATTCCAGATCACGAGCGGCGGGATGCCGAGGCTGCGTCCCCAGCCGCGCGCCTGGGCGTGGGTCTGGGCGAGCGGATCGCCCGTCTCCCACCACAGGTAGGCCGAGAAGAGCGCCTCGGCGGCGGGCAGGAGGATGATCGGCGCGAGCCGCTTCCAGCGACCGGCGCGGTCGCCCCAGGCCATCCAGAGGAGCGCCGGCACGAGCGCGAGTCCCACCGGCCGCGTGAGGACGCCGAGCGCCCCGAGCACGGAGGCACCGACGAAGCGCCGCCGCTCGGCGAGCAGGAACGTCCCGGCGACGAGTACGAGGAAGAGGCTCTCCGCGTAGACCGCGGAGAACACGAACGCGAGCGGCGAGATCGACATGAAGAGCACCGTGCGGCGTGCGATCGCGCGCCCGAAGCGCTCGTCGGTCAGCTTGTAGAGCAGGCACATGCCGACGGCCATGAGCGCCGTCGAGGCCGCCGCGCCGAGCCACACCAGGTCGACGAACGGGGCGAGGATGCGCAGACCGCGGAGGAGGAGCGGGTAGAGCGGAAGGAACGCCGCGTTGTCGCCGTGGCCGATCGTCGGGTCGTAGCCGTGGATGGCGATCGAGCGGTACCAGATGCCGTCCCACGCTCCCAGATCGCGCAACATCTGCGGCAGGCCGATGCCCGCCCCGTGGGGACGGGTGACCCAGCCCTCCATGGCGAACAGCGCGACGACGACGAGCCGCGAGAGGACGACGACGAGGAGGGGGTAGCGGGAGGCACGCCACAGCCGCACCGCCGGTTCGAGCCGCATCTCAGGCGTCCGCGCGTCGCTGCGCCGGCACGACCATCAGGCCTGCGGCTTGCGCGCCACCACGGTGACGATGTCGCCGAGATCGATGCCGACGTTGCGGTCTGCGAACGGCCGCGTGAGCGCGCGCCCGACGCGCTCCGCGATGCGGCTGTAGGTGCCGAGCCGCGAGACCGCGTACGAGACGCGCACGATGCGCTTGTGCCGGGTGACCTCGACGATCTCGAAGCCCGAGCGGCGCAGCATCTCGCCGAGCGTACGGCGAGAGAAGTAGACGAGATGCATCTGCATGTACCAGGGCCAGTAGCGCCCGGCGACGCGCGGGAAGAGCGCGTCGACGTCCATGGTGGTGACCGCGAAGACGCCGCCCGGCCGCAGCGCCGAGTGGACGGCGCGCAGCGTGGAGCCGGGATCGGGCAGGTGCTCGATGACGTCCCACATCGTGACGACGTCGTAGGCGCCCTCGGGCAGCGGGGCGTCCTCCACGACGCCGACGTGCACCGGGCCCGACACGCGCTCGCCGGCCTGCCTGGCGGCCCAGCGCGAGGGTTCGACGCCCGCGACCGCGAACCCCGACTGCTCGGCGAGGGCGATGAACGTGCCGATGTGGCAGCCGACGTCGAGCAGCCTGCCGCCGGGCGCGTAGCGGCGCACGTGCGCGAGGCTCTCGGAGAAGGTCGCGACGCGTCCCTCCTCCTCCTCGACGTAGCGCACGTCCTCGACGTCGCCGTAGGCGTCCTGCACCGCCAGGTGGTGCGGTCGCGGGTTCATGTAGACGATTCCGCACGACACGCACTCGACGATGCGGCCGAAGCGGCCGAACTCGCGCGAGGTCGACGTGTAGTGGCGCTGCGGGTCGATCGCCTCGGTCAGCGTCGAGTCGTAGCGCACCCGGTAGTGGTCGGCCTCGCACAACGGGCAGCGGACCGAGACCTCGCTGCGGGTGCTTTGCTCGCCCGCACCGTGGCGCGCGCCGGCCATCGCGTCTGGGGTTCGCTGCGACATGGCCGCGCATTCTATGGCCCCTGCGCTGCGCGCGGATCGCGGCATCGCCTCTAGAGTCGGCTCGTGCGCGTCGCGGATCACTCCGGCGAACGCCCTGCGTGGTGGGCGCTGGTCGCAGCGGCGGTGGCTTCCTTCCTGCTCCACATCCCGTTCCTGAGCACCCCGCTCTCGGTCGACGAAGGCGGCTACGGCTATGTCGCGCAGTGGTGGGCGCGGGGTGCCGACCTCTACGGCGACGTCTGGGTGGACCGCCCGCAGGGACTGCTGCTGCTCTATCGCGGCGCGCTCGCGCTGCCGGGCTCGGCGCGGCTCGACATCCGGCTCATGGCGGCGCTCTGGTCGTGCGCGATCGCCATCGTCATCGGGCTGCTCGTCACGCGCCTGGCGGGCCGCCGCGCGGGCGCCGCGGCCGCGCTGCTCAGCGGCCTGCTCTCGACCTCCCCGGTGATCGAGGGCTTCGCCGCGAACGGCGAGCTCATGGCGACGCTGCCGGCGATCGTCGCGCTCGCGCTGACGGCGCGCTGGCAGGTGCGCGGCGGCCTCCGGATCATGGTCGTCGCGGGCCTCTTCGCGGGCGCGGGCGTGCTCGTCAAGCAATCGGGGTACGACGGCGGCCTGGCCGCCGGTCTCTGGCTCCTGCTCGCGGCGTGGCGCGGCTGGCGGCCCGCCCGCGAGTCCCTGCGCGCCCTCGGGGCGCTGGCGCTCGGTGTCGCCCTCATCGTCGGCGCCGCCGCGCTGCACGGCGTGCTCACCGGCTTCCACGACTGGTGGTTCGCGGTCGCCGACTACCGTCTCTCGGTCGAGAGCGTGGCGACCGGATCCGTCTCCTACAGGTTCTCGCTCTTCACCGACTCGCTCCGCACCGCCGGGCCTGTCGTCGGCATGCTCGTCGCACTCGCGCTCCCGGGGTTCTGGATCGCGCTGCGCCGGCCCGAGACGGCGCTGCTGGCGATCTGGTTCGTCCTCTCGCTCACGGGCTTCGCGCTCGGCGGGCTCTTCCACGGCCACTATTACGTCGGGCCGCTGACCCCGCTCTGCGCGCTCGCGGCGCTCGCGCTCGCCGCCGTGCCGCCGAGGACCGGTCTGGCGCTCGGCCTCCTCACGCTCGTGCTGCCGATCTACAAGGCGTGGCCGTCGTACACGACGAGCTCGACGCGCGCGCGCTCGCTCGCCTCGAGCTCCGACTCGCGCATCGTCAGCGACGGCGCCGTCGGCCGTTACCTCCACGCGCACACGGGGCCGAAGGACACGATCTACGCGATGTACGCCGATGCCGGCCTGTACCTCGCCGCCGATCGCCGCTCGCCGTACCCCTACCTCTGGTTCCTCGGCATCGAGCACATCCCGGGCGCGCTGCAGCGGCTCCGAGACACGCTCGCCGGGCCGAGGGCACCGCGCTACATCGCGATCTACCAGCAGCCCCGCATGATCGACAAGAGCCGCGGACCCGACAGCATCAAGGCGACGCTGCACCGCCGCTATCGCCACACGGCGACCGTCGAGGGCGTCGCGCTGTGGCGCCTGCGCGCCGGTTCTCAGGGCCGCTAGACCTTCTTCATGCCGTGCACGGGACGTCCGTGCGCGTGCCACGCGAAGAGCGTCATGGTCGGCAGATCGTCCTCGTACGGGACGATGCGGGGGTTGCGCCCGACCTCCTTGCAGCGCTGGGCGATCGCGATCAGATCGTCGGCGGTCGGCGTCACGATCACGAAGTGCGCGCCCGTGACGTACTCGAACTCCTGACCGCAGGCCGGGCACGGCCAGGGATCGGTGCGGATGGCGAACCAGTCGCCGTCCTCGATGTCCTCGCCCTCGTGCTCCGCGATCTCCTCGTCGTCCCAGATGATCTGCTCGACGGGCAGGAGCACGGAGGAGTCATCCATGCCGGGAGGATACCTCCGGGTCCCGGTTGCCGTGCGCCCAGCGGTTCGTCTAGACTGCGGGGCACGGAGCCTCGGGGGGACGGATCCCCGAGCCGCGCCCGCGCGACTGGCTTGTCGCGCGTCACCCCGCGGACGCCTTCGAAGGAGCGCGCTGTTGCGCGAACTGTCGGTCTCCGCCTTGTCGGAGCCAGGAGAAGATCTCGAACTCGTGGATGCCGCCGCACAGGTCTCAGCCTGGTGCGGCGAGCCGCTGCTGTACGACGGGGATGACCCCGCGCTGACGCTCGCGCCGGGAACGGCGCGCCGCCGCGCGCTCGACGCCGCCCTCGAGGAGATGCAGCAGGGGCTCGAGTCCCCGAGCCCGTCGTGGCGCTTCCGCTTCTCGCTCATGCTGGGGCTCGAGCGCGTGCTCGCGGCCGAGCAGCCCGCGCTCCTGAACGGCCTCACGCTCCGTCCCCACCAGGTCGACGCGCTCGCGGGCATGCTCGCCGCGCTGACCTCGAGCGAGGAGCGAGAGGCCGAGCTCGACGAGGCCGAGGGCGATGACGAGGATCTCGACGGCGCCGACGAGCTCGTCGACGAGCCGGCCGGCGACCTCGAGGACGCCGACGAGAGCGATGAGGACGAGGACGAGGACGACGAGGACGACGAGGACGACGAAGACGGCGGCGAAGACGACGAGGAAGAGGAAGAGGACGACGCCGACGCCGCGGCGTCCGGCGGGAACGGCGCCCTCGCGCTCCCCGAGGAGCCCCGCATCGAGATCCGCGCGGGGGGCGAGGAGGCGGGCGAGGAGGCCGAGGCGGAGGCCGCTGCCGCGCCCGAGATCGACGATCCGGGGGCCGTCCGGCGCTACCGCTTCAAGCATCCGACCGCCTCGGGCAAGACCGTGGCAGCCGCGGGGTTCGTCGACGCCTGCCGCACGGTGGGCGTGCTGATCCTCACCCACCGCCGCCTGCTCGTCGACCAGTTCATGCGCGATCTCAAGGAGCAGGGCTACGGCCCCCGCCTGATCGGCGCGCTCGAGAAGGGCAAGCGGCTCCCGCGGCAGACTCCGGTGACGATCGAGACCTACGCCTGGTTCATCAAGCACGCCACGGACATCCATCCGGACGCCTATGGCGTCGTCATCTGCGACGAGGCCCACACCGCGCTCGGCGAGCGCACGGCGGCGACGATCCGCCGCTTCAGCCGCCCGATCTACATCGGCATGACGGCCACCGACCAGCTGCTGCAGAAGCACGTCGGCGATGTCTTCCCGGCCGAGGTCGCCGACTTTCCGCTCGCCGACGCCGTACGGCGCGGCGTCGTCGCGCCGCTGCGCGCGCTGCGCGTGAAGCCGGGTGCGAGCCTGCGCAACGTGCCGGTCGTCGGCGGCGACTACGACCAGAAGGCGCTCGCGGAGGCGCTCGACCACGAGGCGCTCAACATGGCCGCCGCGATGCTCTACCGCGACCGCTTCGACCACCGCGCGGGCATCGTCTACGCGGCCGGCGTGGATCACGCCGAGCGCGTGGCGGCTGCGATGCGCGCGACGGGGCTCCGCGCCCGTTCGGTCAGCGGGCGCACGCCCCCGCGCGCGCTCGCCGCGACGCTCGCGGCCTACGAGCGCGGGGACATCAACGTGCTCGTCAACGCCCAGCTGCTCGCGGAGGGCTGGAACGCACCGCGCGCGACCATCTGCATGCACCTCGCTCCGACGGCCAGCCGGCGGGTCTACCAGCAGCGCATCGGGCGCGTCATGCGGCTGCACCGCCGCAAGGAGGCCGGCGTCGTCGTCGACTTCGTCGATCCGGCCGCACCCCATTCCGACCGCACGGTGACGCTCCACAGCCTGCTCGACGTCGACCTCTACAAGCCGGGCGCGCTCGTCACCCCCAAGCCGCCGCGCCGCCGTCAGCGCTGGCGCCGCCAGGCCCGTCCGGTGCTGCGCGACGCCGAGTGGCTGATCCCGGTCACGGACGACCCGGCCCGCCGCCGCGCCGTCATCGCCGAGCACTGGAAGACGGTCAGCGCCGACCGCCTGCCGCTCGACGAGCAGGAGTTCTGGGCCGAGACGGCCGCCCGGCGCGTCGCGCCCGTCGATCTCCCGCGCCTCGCCGAGACGCTCGCGAAGGTCGGCGAGCCGACACGCATCAGCTTCTTCGCGACCTGTGCCGCAGAGTGCAAGCACCGCTCGCTGCGTCGCATCGCGCTCGCCGATCTGGCCGCGCATCACCCCGACATCAACACGATCGACCGCATGGTGCGCCTGATCGAGGCCGCGCCGACGTGGTCGAGCGATCGCGCCCAGGGCGCCCGCGTCCTGCTCACCGCGATCGCCGCCGGCACGCTGCCGGGCTCGCAGTCGCAGCGGCTGTCGTGGACGTGGAAGCTGGCGCGGGCCTCGCGCGAGACGCAGTACCGCGCCGCCACCGCCGCCAGCCCCGCGATCCGCGACCTGCTGCGCACGCTCGCCTCCTCGCGCGGCGAGGAGCACCACGTGCGTGCCCGCCTGCTCGTGGCGTCGCTGCGCCAGGCCGAGCTGCCGGTCGCGGCAGCCGCGCTCGCCGCCGCGCTCACGCACGATGCCATCGCCGGGCGCACGATCGAGATGGCGCGCGACGACCTCGGCCCCGACGTCGAGGTCCTCGCGGCGGCGTTCGCCTCCAACCTGCCCGAGCAGAAGGCCGATCCTCCGGCCAAGGCGCGGCGTCCGCGCAAGAAGCGCAAGGATCGGCCCGCAGGGACATCCGGCGCAGCGGGCAACGGCAATCGCCCGAAGACCCCGAAGGCGGCGGAGGCGCCCGCTGCGGGTGCCGCGGAGACGGCCGGCGAGGTCGTGCCGGTGGGCGCGGACCCCTCGCCCGACGGAGCACCCGCGCGCAAGCGCCGGCGCCGTCGCCGGCGCCGCAAGGGCCCGGGCGAGAACGGCCAGGCGTCGCCGGCGGGCGCACAGGCGGCCGGTGGCGCGCCGCCGCAGGCCTCCGACGCGCCGGTGACGGCAGCGGCCGATCCAGGCCCGCAGGCGGATGCGCCCGCCAACGGGAACGGCCCGGACACCAAGCCGAAG
The DNA here is from genome assembly GCA_964651695.1 of uncultured Gaiellales bacterium. GTDB lineage: Bacteria > Actinomycetota > Thermoleophilia > Gaiellales > JALYLC01 > JALYLC01. The sequence goes on from CAZYYP010000052.1 coordinate 11,123, forward strand.
CCCCGCCCGCGCCGTCGCCGCTCGCGCGCCGTGATGGACGCCGCCTCGGTCGGGTTGCCGCCGAAGGCGGAGGATGACTGAGGGTGGCTCGCAAGGGCATTATCCTCGCGGGCGGTTCGGGGACGAGGCTGTATCCGGTGACGCGTGTGGTCAGCAAGCAGTTGTTGCCGGTACACGACAAGCCGATGATCTTCTATCCGCTGAGCACGTTGATGCTCGCGGGTATCCGGGAGATCCTGGTGATCACGACGCCGCACGATGCGGCGGCGTTCGAGCGGTTGCTGGGCGACGGCTCGGATTGGGGGCTGGCGATCTCCTATGCGCAGCAGCCGAGTCCCGATGGGCTTGCGCAGGCGTTGCTGATCGCGCGCGATTTCCTGGCCGGCGCTCCGTCGTGTCTCGTGCTCGGCGACAACATCTTCTACGGCCATGGCCTGACCGAGGTGCTGCGCGCCGCGAGCGCACGCGAGCAGGGCGCGACGGTCTTCGGCTACTGGGTGCGTGACCCCGAGCGCTACGGGGTGGTCGAGTTCGATCGCGGCGGTCGCGCGGTCGGTCTCGAGGAGAAGCCGGCGCAGCCGAAGTCGAACTACGCGGTGACGGGCCTCTACTTCTATGACGGCGGCGCGCCGGACGATGCGGCGACGCTCCGTCCGTCGCCGCGTGGGGAGCTGGAGATCACCGATCTCAACCGGCGCTATCTCGAGCGCGGCGAGCTGATGGTCGAGCAGCTCGGTCGCGGCTATGCGTGGCTCGACACGGGCACCCACGAGTCGCTCCTGCAGGCGGCGAACTTCATCGAGACGATCGAGCAGCGCCAGGGGTTGAAGGTCGCGTGTCCCGAGGAGATCGCGTTCCAGTCGGGGTGGATCACGCGCGATCAGCTGCTGCGGCTGGCCGAGCCGCTGCGCAAGAACGCCTACGGCGAGTACCTGACGGCGCTGGCCGACGGCGCATTCGCCGGTACCGACTAGCACCACCGCCGAACCGTCGTATGGTGATCGGGTGACTCCCGCGTTCCAGAGCACGCCGATCGACGGCGTCACGGTCGTGCAGCTGCGCCGGTTCGCCGACGAGCGCGGGTGGTTCTGCGAGGTGCGCCGCGAGTCGTGGTACCGCGAGCTGTCCGGCGGCCGGCCGTCGCTGCAGACGAACATCTCGTTCTCGCGCCAGGGTGTCGTGCGCGGGTTGCACTGGCACCGGCGCGGCCAGGACGATCTCTTCTTCTGCCCGCAGGGGAGCGCGCGCGTCGTGCTGCTCGACCGGCGCGAGGACTCGCCCACGCGCGGGGTCGCGTGGTCGATCGACATCGACGGCGACAACTGCCTCGCGGTCTACATCCCCGGCCAGGTCGCGCACGGCTTCGAGGCGCTCACCGACGTCCTCCTCTGCTACCACGTCACCGAGGAGTACGACCCCGCGGATCCGGACGAGCAGAACGTGCGCTGGGACGACGAGCGCGTGCGCGGCCTGTGGTCGACGACGAGCCCCATCCTCTCACCGCGCGACGCATGACCCGCGTGCTCGTGACCGGCGGCGGCGGCCAGCTCGGCCGCGAGTTCGCGCTGCTGCTCGGGTCCGATGCCGCGGCTCCGGGCCGTGATGAGCTCGACGTCGCCGATGCAGCCGCGGTCGAGCGCGCCGTCGACCTGCACCGCCCGGACCTGGTGCTGCACACGGCGGCCTGGACCGACGTCGACGGCGCCGAGTCGGACCCCGAGGGGGCGCGGCGCGCCAACGAGGACGGCAGCCGCAACGTCGCGCGTGCGGCGCGCGCCTGCGGCGCCGCGCTCGTCGGCTTCTCGACCGACTACGTGTTCGCCGGCGACGACCCGGCCGGGTACGACGAGGACTCGCCCGTCGCGCCGCGCAGCGTGTACGGGGCGACCAAGCTCGCGGGCGAACGAGCGCTGCAGGAGGAGCACCCCGACGCCTACGTCGTGCGCACCGCCTGGCTGTTCTCCCCGCGCGGGCACAACTTCCTGCTCACGATGCTGCGCCTCGGGGCCGAGCGCGAAGAACTGCGCGTCGTCGACGACCAGGTCGGCTGCCCGACCGCGACGCTGCACCTCGCCCGCGCGACGCTCGCGCTCGTCGGCGGTTGCCCGCCCGGCGTTTACCACCTCGCGGGCTCCGGCTCGACGAGCTGGCACGGGTTCGCGAGCGCGATCATGGAGGACGCCGGGCTCGCTGCGCGCGTCGAGCCGATCTCGTCGAGCGAGCTGCGGCGGCCCGCGCCGCGCCCGGCCTGCTCGATCCTGCGAACCGTGCACGCCGGCGCGCCACGGCTGCCACACTGGAGAGACGGGCTGCGCGACTGTCTCGCCGCCCTGGCCAACGCGGAGGCAACGTGAGACGGATCCTTGTGACCGGCGGCTGCGGGTTCATCGGATCGCATTTCGTGCGGCGCATGCTCGCGCGTCACGACGACATCGAGGTCGTGAACCTCGATGCGCTCACGTATGCCGGAAATCCGGCCAACCTGGCGGATGTCGCGGGCGATGCGCGCTACCGGTTCGTGCACGGCTCGATCCGCGATGTCGACGCGGTGGCGCGGTCGGCGGAGGGGTGCGAGGCGATCGTGAACTTCGCGGCCGAGACGCATGTCGATCGCTCGATCATGGAGGCCGGCGATTTCATCCAGACCGATGTCTTCGGGACGTATCTCCTGCTGGAGTGGATCCGCGATCGCGGCGGCCGTCTCGTGCACGTCTCGACGGATGAGGTGTATGGGGACATCGAGGCCGGCTACGCCTCGCGCGAGGGCGACGCGCTGCGTCCGAGCTCGCCGTACTCGGCCTCGAAGGCCGGCGGTGACCTGCAGGTGGTGGCGGCGGTGCGCACCTACGGCGTGGATGCGGTGATCACCCGCGGCTCGAACAACTACGGCCCGAACCAGTATCCCGAGAAGCTGATCCCGCTGTTCACGACGAACCTGCTCGATGGCGAGGCGGTGCCCGTGTACGGCGACGGCCGCCAGTCGCGCGACTTCATCTACGTCGAGGATCACTGCGCCGGGATCGAGACCGCGCTCGAGCGCGGCGCGAGCGGTGAGATCTACAACGTCGGCGGCGGCAACGAGATCGAGAACCTGACCACGACCACGCGCCTGCTCGAGCTGACCGGCCGCGACGAGAGCCACATCCGCTACGTCACCGACCGTCCCGGGCACGACCGCCGCTACGCGCTCGACACGAGCAAGCTCCAGGCGCTCGGCTGGCGCCCCGAGGTCACGTTCGACGAGGGGCTGCAGCGCACCGTCGAGTGGTACCGCGACAACCGGGCCTGGTGGGAGCCGATCAAGCGCGGCGGCGGCTTCGCCGAGTACCGCCGCAAGCAGTACGGCGCCGCCGGGAGCTGACGCGCGGCGCGGCCGCGCAGCGCGATGGCATCCGACGAGACCCGCGGGGCCGCGGGCGGCTACGGCGACGCGCTCGCCGTCGGCGAGTTCCGCGCGCTCTTCGCCGCCTACACCGTCTCGATGCTCGGCGACATCGTGGCCGCTGTCGCGCTCACGGTGCTCGTGTTCGAGCGCACGGCCTCGCCGTTCCTCGCAGGCCTGACGTTCACGCTCGCCTTCGTGCCCTATCTCTTCGGGGGCGCGCTGCTCTCCGGCCTCGTCGACCGCGTGCCGCCGCGCAGGCTGATGGTCGGGTGCGACCTGCTCTCGGCGGGCGTCGTGGCGCTGATGGCGGTCTCGAGCGTCCCCGTCGGAGTCCTGCTGGTCCTGGTCTTCGTGCTCGGGCTCGTCTCGCCGGTCGCGGCGGGGATGCGCAACGCGCTGCTCGTCGTCGTCCTTCCGGCGGCGGCGTTCGTCGCCGGCCGCTCGCTCTTCCGCATCGTCGCGCAGTCGGCCCAGGTGGTCGGCAACGGAGCCGGCGGCCTCCTGATCGCCGTCGCATCGCCGCGCGGCGCGCTCCTGCTGGACTGCGCGAGTTTCGGGGGCTCGGCCCTCGTGGTGCGGCTCGCCACGCGTGGCCGGCCGCCGCTGCAGGGCGCCGCCGCGCCGAAGGCCAACCTGCTCGCAGACTCGCTCTCGGGCATGTCGGCCGTGCTCCGCGATCCGCGCGTGCGCCGCGTGCTCCTGCTCGGCTGGCTCGTCCCGGTCTGCGCCGTCGCGCCCGAGTCGCTGGCGGCCCCGTACGTGGCGGATCTCGGGCTCTCGGGGTCCGTGGTCGGCTGGTGGCTCGCGGCGATACCGGCGGGGACGATCGCCGGGGAGCTGCTCGGCATCTGGTTCGTGCCGCCCAGGTGGCGCAGGCGGCTCGTCGGTGTGCTCGCGGCCGTCACGTTCCTGCCGCTGCTCGCGTTCGCGGTCCAGCCCGGGCTCGCGGTGGCGCTGGTGCTGCTCGTCGCCTCCGGCCTCTGCAGCGTGTGGGTGCTCGGCCTGGACGCGCTGATCCTGGAGGTCACGCCGGAGCCGCTTCTGGGACGCGTCTTCACCGTCAACACCGCCGGCCTGGTCGGCCTGCAGGGCTTCGGGTTCGCGGCCGCGGGTGCGCTCGCCGAGGTCGTGGCTCCGCACGTCGCGATCGTGATCGCCGCGCTGGCAGGGCTGCTCGTGGTCGCGCTGCTCGCTCCCGGGCTCGCCGGGCCGTCCGCGCCCGGCAATCCCGCGTCAGAACCCGCGCTACTCTGAGGCCCGGGCATGCGCCGCCCGGAGCCGGCCCCCACCATGTTCCCGCGCCGCACCCATCTCGTGCTCGCACTCATCGCTGCGCTCGCGCTGCCGGCGATGGCGTCCGCAGACACCTCGTTCACCTTCACCGGCCACGGCTACGGCCACGGCGTGGGCATGGGGCAGTACGGCGCGCAGGGCTATGCGCTGCAGGGCTGGACGCACGAGCAGATCCTGGCCCACTACTACCAGGGCACGACACTCGGGCCGACGACCTTCGCGCAGGTGCGAGTGCTGCTGCAGGACGCCGTCGCGACCGTCGCCGCCAGCGCACCCGCCGGGCTCACCGCCGCCGATGAGGGCGGAACCGCGACGCTGGCGATGCCGGGTCCCGGCGCGGTGACCGTGCGCAAGGATCCCGACGGCTTCGCGCTCGTCGATGCGACGGGGGCCGTGCTCGCGCACGGCTGGACCGGCCCCGTGTCGCTCGCAGCCACCGACGCCGGCCCGGTGACGCTCGCGGGCGCCGCGCTCAACGGCCTCAAGGACGGGAGCTATCGCGGGCGGTTGCGCATCCTGGCCGCGACGAACGGGCTGCAGGCGGTCAACATCGTCTCGCTCGAGAACTACCTGCTGGGCGTCGTCGCCAGCGAGATGCCGTCGACCTGGAAGCCCGAGGCGCTCGAGGCGCAGGCGATCGCCGCGCGCACCTACGCCGTGGCCACGCGCAAGTCGGCCGCGAGCGCGTACGACCTCTATCCGGACGAGCGCAGTCAGGTCTACCGCGGGCTCGCCGCCGAAACGCCGGCCTCGACCGCCGCCGTCACCGCGACGGCGGGTCTGGTGGTGCTCTACCAGGGCCAGCCGATCGTGACGTACTTCTCGTCCTCCACGGGCGGGCGCAGCGCGAACGTCGAGGAGGGCATCACGGGCGCGAGCCCGGAGCCGTATCTGGTCTCGGTCGACGATCCCTACGACACGATCTCGCCCTACCACGACTGGACGCTCACGCTGAGCGACCGCGACCTCTCGCAGAAGGCCATCTATCCCGGGCTCGTGACCGGCATCCAGATCGAGGCCTACCCCTCCGGCCGGGTGCAAACCGTGACGCTGAACGGCAGCGCCGGCCCGCTCGCGCTGTCGGCCGCGCTCGTGCGCAAGCGCCTCGGGCTGCGCTCGACGTGGTTCACGGCCA
>CAZYYP010000053.1:0-16751 GCA_964651695.1 uncultured Gaiellales bacterium
GGAACGCCTCCTGCACGACGTCCTCGGCCTGCGAGGCATCGCGCACGATGCGCAGGGCGAGCGCGTACGCCGCCCGTCCGAAGAGGTCGTAGAGCTCCGCAAGTGCGCCCTCGTCACCGTTCGCGCAGCGCACGACGAGCTGGACGTCGGAAGGCGCTGCCTCCATCGCCGGGAGCGTATCCGGACGGGACGTAGCGGGCACGTACCGCGCGCACGGCAGGGCAGGGGCGAAGGCGAAGGCACTCACGCCCGGCATTCGCGGCCGATCGGCTCGCGGTTCGGGGGATCTATCGCAGATGCGTGCTGAGAGAACTCTCAGCCGAGCGAATCACGCCACGCGAGCACGCGCCGGAGGTCGGCGAGATCGAACTCCGGCTCCCTGGCGATCGCGACGATGTGCGTCGCGCCGATCTCGTGGTAGCGGTCGAGGTAGCCCTTCGCGATGTCCTCGTTCGTGACCATCACCGACCGCTCGATCTCGGCGGGATCGCGACCGATCGCCGCGCAGTGCTCGTCCAGGACGCGGCTCTTGTGGGCGATGACCTCGGGCGAGCCGAACGCGTGCCAGGTCGAGGCCCACTGCGCGACCAGCCGCAGCATCACGCGCTCGCCGCCACCGCCGATGAGCACGGGGATGCTTCCCCGCACCGGCGGCGGGTTGAGCTTCCCGAGGCGATCGTGGATCAGCGGCAGGGCGTCGCGGAAGGCGTGCAGCCGCTTGATCGGCGTCCCGAACTCGTAGCCGTACTCCGTGTAGTCGCGCTCGAACCAGCCCGAGCCGAGGCCGAGGATGAGCCGCCCGCCCGAGATCTGATCCACGGTGCGCGCCATGTCGGCGAGCAGGTTCGGATTGCGGTACGAGTTGCAGGTCACGAGCGCGCCGAAGTGGATGCGGTCCGTCGCCTCGGCCATCGCGGCCAGCAGACTCCAGCACTCGAAGTGCGCGCCATCGCCATCGCCGTAGAGCGGGTAGAAGTGATCCCACGTGAAGAGCGTGTCCGCGCCCGCCTCCTCCGCCCGGAGCCAGGCGTCGCGCATCTGCTTGTAGGTGCAGTGCTGCGGCGCGACCCGCACCCCGACACGCACGCCGCGACCGCTCATCACATGCCGAGTTCGCGCTCGACGACCATGCGGCAGTTGACCCGCACGTCGCCGGGCTGCGTCCACGGATAGACGTCCTGGTCGATGTATTTCTTGGCCAGCGCGTTGATCGTGTCCACCGCAGCCTGGCCCTCCTCGAACTCGACGGTGCCGCGGAGCTCGACGTAGCTGTAGCCGTTGTCCGGATCGACGATGGTCAGCGTCACGCGCGGATCGCGCTCCATGTTCTTCGCCTTCGAGCGCCCGTGCACGGTGTTGAAGATGGGCGTATCGGCGTCGCGCGTGATCCAAACCGGGGTCACCTGCGCGGTCCCGTCCTCGCTCACGAGCCCGAGCATGCCGAGCGCCTTGCCGTCGAAGAGGGCTTTCGCCTTGTCGCTGAGAGTCATGGCCAGGACTCTATCCCGAGTCCCCCGAAGGGCGAAAAAGGTCGCGCTCGGCCGGCATCAAGCCCGCCACGGCGCCCGCATCGGAGGGCGCGAACGCGAGACCTCGCACCACTGCGCCCGGCACGCCTCCGAAGGGTCCCATGACGAGCTCGGCGGCCGAGGCGACCTGATCGGCGACGTGGATCTCCGTGCCCTGGAGCACGCGGCCGGCGTCGTCCTGCTCGCCCGTGTGCACGCGCAGCGGCGCGAGACCGGCGCAGCCGATCGCCACGCCCGTCGTGCCGAGGCGGAAGGGCCGGCCGAACGAGTCGGTGACGATCACGCCGACGCGCGCCGTCGCAGCGAACGCGTCACGCAGTGCGCGAGCGGAGGCGTCGGGGTCGCGCGGGAGCAGCACGGCGCAGTCGCCCTCGCCGGTGTTGGAGCGATCGACGCCCGCCGCCGCGCACACGAATCCGTGGTGGGTCTCGCAGACGAGGAAGGCCCCGCGCCTGCGTACGATGCGGGCGCTCTCGCCGAGGATGAGCTCGATCATGCGCGCATCGCCCTCGTCGCCCGCGATCTCCCGGGCGCGCTCGGAGGGTTGCACCGCAGACAGTGCGACGATCCGGCCCTCGACCTTCGAGACGGCCTTCTGGGCCACGCACACGACATCGCCGTCACGCAGGCCGCCGGCACAGCGCTCGGCCGCCTCGCCGAGCAGCGCCGCGAGGTCGTCGCCGGCGCGCAGCTCGGGCAGGCCACGCAGCCCGGTCACGGCGACGTCGCTCACAGGGCGAGCGCAGCGCGGGCGAGCGCCGCAGCGCTCTCGGCATCGTGCATGAGCGTCGGCACGCAGACGCTGCGGAGTCCGAGCGCGCGGACGTCGCCGGCGCGGTCCTGATCGGCGCTGTCGAGCACGAACGCGCCCGCGAGCGGCGCCAGGTAGCCCGCGACCCCGACAGCTCCGACCTCGTGCCCGAGGGTCTCGAGCATCCCGGCGAGCGGCCCCTTGACCGCGTGGGCGCCGATCATCGGCGTGATCGCGACAACCCGCTCGCGGCGGGCGGCGACCGCCGCGCGTACCCCGTCCACCGCGAGGATCGGATCGAGCGAGACGAACGGGTTGGAGGGGGCGAGCACGATCGTGTCGGCGCTCTCGATCGCCTCGAGCACCCCGGGCGCCGGGCGTGCGCCCGGCACGCCCTCGAAGCGCACCGCGCTCACCGCATCGGCCGCGCGGCGCCCGACCAGCCACTCCTGGAACGCCAGCTCGCCGCCTCCGGTCACGATGCGCGTGCGCAGGCGATCGTCGCTCGCAGGCAGTAGGAGCGCGGCGAGCCCGTAGCGGCGCGCGAAATCCGCCGTGACCGCCGAAAGGGTCTCGCCGGCGCGCAGGCGCTCGCTGCGTACGAGGTGCAGGCCGATGTCGCGATCGCCGAGGATGAACCAGTCGGTGCCGCCGAGTTCGGCCACGACGGCCATCGCCTCGCGCGTGTCGCCCACGACGCCCCAGCCCTGTTCGGGGTGGATGCGGCCGGTCAGCGTGTAGAGCAGCGTGTCGAGGTCGGGCGAGATCGAAAGGCCCCAGTGCTCGAGGTCGTCGCCGACGTTGCCGACGATCGTGACATCGCCGGCCGGCAGGCAGGCGAGCAGGCCGCGCGTGAAGCGCGCACCGCCCACGCCGCCTGCGAGGACGGTCACCCGAGGCATGCGCTGGGGGCGAGCCCGAGGTCGCGAGGCGTGTCGATGTCGCGTTCGATGCCGGCCAGGCGGAGCCGCGTGCCGCCGTGGCGCGCGGCGCTCCCGGGCCCGTAGCTGGGACGGAACGCCGCCGGCGGGCAGGCCGCGATCGCATTCGTCGTCCCGTCAGCCGCCGCCACCAGCGCGAGGGGGCGGGCGTGCGCGACGAGCGCGCGCACGTCGTCGGCCGTCACGTCGGGGAGGTCGGCGGCGAGCACGGCGACGCCCGTCGCGCCGGCGTGGCGCTCGAGCGCGAGCGCCACGCTCTCGGTGAGGTCGCGGCCGCCATCGTCGAACGCGTCCGCCCCGAGCGCACGGGCTGCGGCGTGCACCTCGGCATCCGGGGAGACGACGCACACCTCCAGGCCGGCCTCGAGGCACGCCCCCACCACGCGTCGCAGGAGGAACAGCACGAGGTCCGCCCGCGCATCGCCGTCGAGCACCTCGGCCAGGCGCGACTTGCCGCGCGGCAGCGCCTTGACGGGCACCAGCGCCAGCCACCCGCCATGGGAACGGGCTACCATCGGGACGAGTCTATGACGCTTCCCTCCCCCTCCCCCCCACTGCGCCTCGGGTACAAGGCGTCGGCCGAGCAGTTCGCTCCCGCCGAGCTGCTCTCGTTCGGGGTCGCCGCCGAGCGGCTCGGCCTCGACAGCGTCGCCGTCTCGGATCACTTCCAGCCGTTCCGGCACGAGGGCGGCCATTCGCCGGCATCGCTGCCGTGGCTCGGCGCGCTGGTCGGGCAGACCTCACGCGTCCTCATCGGCACGAGCGTGCTCACGCCGACCTACCGCTACCACCCGGCCGTTGTCGCCCAGGCATTCGCGACGCTCGGCTGCCTCGCGCCGGGGCGGATCTTCCTCGGCCTCGGCTCGGGCGAGGCGATGAACGAGGTCGCGCCGACCGGCGTCGACTGGCCCGGCGCGGGCGAGCGGCTCGAGCGGCTGCGCGAGGCCGTGGCGCTGATCCGCCAGCTGTGGACGGGCGACCAGGTGCATTTCGAAGGCCAGTGGTACCGCACCGGCGGCGCGGTCATCTACGACCTGCCCGAGCAGCCCGTTCCCATCTGGATCGCCGCCGGAGGGCCCAAGGGCGCCCGCTTCGCCGGCGCCCAGGGCGGCCTGATCACGACCTCGGGCAAGCCCCGCGAGCTCTACGCCGAGCGGCTCCTGCCGAACGCCGCGGCGGGCGCCGCGGAGGCGGGCGTCGACCCCGACGGCATCGAGCGGATGATCGAGATCAAGCTCTCCTATGCGGCCGACCGCGCCACCGCTGTCGCCGACTGCCGCTTCTGGGCCCCCCTTGCCCTGCCCGCGGAGTCCAAGCAGGGCGTCGAGGATCCGCGCGAGCTCGCGCGGCTGGCCGACGAGCTCGACGACGAGCAGGCCGCCTCGCGCTTCATCTGCACCGGCGATCCCGACGAGGCCGTGGAGCGCATCGCGCCCTACCTCGAGCTCGGCTTCCGGCATCTCGTATTCCACAGCCCGGCGAGCGACCAGGTCGGCTTCCTCGAGCGCTTCGCGTCCGAGCTCGCCCCGCGCCTCCGCGCGCTCGCCTAGGTCGCCCCTCCGCGGCGGAGGTGGCCCGCCGCCGGGTTCGAACGTCGGAGCGGGTTTCCTCGGTTGCCGGCGGGGCGGGTTCGGGCCCGCGGTGCACAAACCGGGTCCAGCACGTTCCGGGATCTGCACGTTCCGGGGTCAGACCCCGGTTTGTGCACGCGCTCTTCCTCGCCGTCGCCAGGCTCGCGGGGGATCGGGGCTACGATCCAGGCCGTGCCGGAGCTCCGCATGACGACCCCCGCCGACAGCGCGCTTGCCGCGAGCGACGCGCTGGCCTGGGCGGAGGGCGGCGGGCCATCGCTCTCCGAGTTGTGCGAATGGGCGCGCGCGCGGGCGCCCGGGCCGCTCGTCACGTTCTCGCCCAAGGTCTTCATCCCGCTCACGCACCTCTGCCGCGACGTCTGCCACTACTGCACGTTCGCGCGGCCCCCGAAGCGCGGCGAGCGCTGCTACATGACGCCGGACGAGGTGCTCGCGATCGCCGTCGAGGGGCGCGACGCCGGCTGTCACGAGGCGCTCTTCACGCTCGGCGACAAGCCGGAGCTGCGCTACCGCGCGGCCCGCGAGGAGCTCGAGCGGCTCGGCTTCCCGACGACGGCGGCCTACCTCGCGCACTGCGCGGGGCTCGTGCTGCGCGAGACGGGCCTCCTGCCGCACGCCAACCCGGGCATCCTCGACGACGACGAGTTGCTCGCGCTGCGCGAGGTCTGCGCGTCGCAGGGGATCATGCTCGAGACGACCAGCGCGCGGCTCTCGCAGCGCGGCGAGGCTCACTTCGGCTCGCCGGACAAGCTGCCCGAGGTGCGCCTGGACGCGATCGATCGCGCCGGGCGTCTCGCGATTCCCTACACGAGCGGCATCCTGATCGGCATCGGCGAGACGCGCACCGAGCGCATCGAGGCGCTGCTCGCCCTGCGCGAGCTGCACGAGCGCCATGGCCATCTGCAGGAGATCATCGTCCAGAACTTCCGTGCGAAGCCCGGCACCCGCATGGCGGACGCACCCGAGCCGTCGCTCGATGACCACCTCTGGACGATCGCCGTGGCGCGTCTGCTGATGCCGGTGGACGTCGCGGTCCAGGCGCCGCCGAACCTCGCCCACGCCGAGTTCCCGCGCCTGCTCGAGGCCGGCATCGACGACTTCGGCGGCGTGTCCCCCGTGACGCCCGACCACGTCAACCCCGAGGCGCCGTGGCCCGAGCGGGCCGTCCTCGCGGCTGCCGCGGCCGCCGCCGGCCGCACGCTGACCCCGCGGCTGTGCATCTACCCGCGCTACCTCCGCGACGCGGATCGCTGGCTCGCGAAGGACGTGCGCGGAGCCGCGCTGGCGGCATCCGACGCCGACGGCTTCGCACGCGACGAGGGCACGTGGTTCGCGGGCACGAGCCCCGAGCCGCCGGCCGCCTGGCAGGGCGGGCACCGCCCGCAGCTCGCCGGCACGGTCTCGCGGGCGTTCTCCCGCGCACTCGACCGCAGCGAACGCGGTTCTGCGCTCGACGAGGCCGACGCCGAGGCGCTGCTCTCGGCGCGCGGGCCCGAGGTCGAGCTGCTCGCCCGCGCGGCGGATGCCCGCCGCGCAGAGCGCTGCGGCGACACCGTCACCTACGTCGTCTGCCGGAACATCAACTACACCAACGTGTGCTACTTCCGCTGCGGCTTCTGCGCCTTCTCCAAGGGACGGCTCGCGGCCAACCTCCGCGGCCCCGCCTACCTGCTCGGCGTCGACGAGGTCGTGCGACGCTGCGCCGAGGCCTGGGATCGCGGCGCCACCGAGGTCTGCCTGCAGGGCGGCATCCACCCCGGGTTCACCGGCAGCTGGTACCTCGAGCTCGTGCGCGCCATCCGCGAGGCGCTGCCCGACCTGCACATCCACGCGTTCTCGCCGCTCGAGGTCTGGCAGGGCGCCGCGACCGAGGGCTGGGCGCTGCGCGACTACCTCGAGCAGCTGCGCGACGCGGGCCTGGGGAGCCTGCCGGGCACCGCCGCCGAGATCCTCGACGACGAGGTACGACGGATCCTCTGCCCCGACAAGCTGCGCACCGAGCAGTGGCTCGAGGTCATGCGCACCGCGCACGCCGTCGGACTGCGGACGACCTCGACGATCATGTTCGGGCACATCGAGGCGCCGATCAACCAGGCGCGCCACCTGCTCGCGATCCGCGATCTCGGTCGCGATACAGGCGGGTTCACCGAATTCGTGCCGCTGCCCTTCGTCCATGAGGAGGCACCGATCGCCCTCAAGGGCGCGGCGCGGCACGGCCCGACATTTCGCGAAGCAGTGGTGTTGCACGCCGCGGCGCGGCTCGTCCTCGATCCGTACGTGCCGAGCATCCAGGCCTCCTGGGTCAAGCTCGGGCCCGACGGCGCGCGCGCCCTGTTGCACGCCGGCGTCAACGACCTCGGCGGCACGCTCATGAACGAGTCGATCAGCCGCGCCGCCGGGGCGAGCCACGGGCAGGAGTGCCCGCCCGAGCGCATGGAAGGGGTCATCCGCGCGGCCGGCCGCACACCGCTTCAGCGCACCACCTTGTACGGCGAGGCGCCCGCCGAGCGCGTCGCCGCATCGTTCGCCGCGGCGCCCCTGGCGCCGGCCGATCCGCCGGCCTATGACGACGGCGGGTTGCGGCGTCCCGCCCACCTCATCCGCCCGGGGTTGCTGCAGGCGGCGCACGCCGACTGAACCTCCCGAGGTCCGTGGAATCCCTCGCCGTCCCCCGTTGGAGGGATTGCTAGTCTCCGCCAGATCCCGCTCGCCGGGACACTGGAATTGCGACACCAGGAGAGACGATGCACCTGATTCCTCGGCGCAGGATGCGCCACGTGCTCGTGCTGCTGCTTGCCATGGGTGGCCTCCTCACCGTGCCCGCGCTTGCCTCCGCGCACCCCGATCTGAGCCTCGTGAAGGTCGTCGATCACGCCCAGGCCGGGCCTGGCGATCTGCTGACCTACACGATCCACATCCAGAACCACGGGACGCACGCCACGGAGGGACCGAGCGTCGTCACCGACGCGCTGCCCGCCCACACGACGTTCGTGAGCGCCTCGGCCGGCTGCACCGCCGCCGCGGGCGTCGTCACCTGCACGATCGCAGACGTCATTCCCGCCGGCAACTCGGTCGACCTCACGGTCACCGTGCGCGTGGACGACAACGTCCCGGCCGGCGACCTCGTGAACGTCGCCGACGTCACCACGCCCAACGAGCTCAACACGACGGACAACCACGGCACGGCGACGACCACCGTGGGCTTTGCCGCCCTCGGCGACTTCGTCTGGTGGGATCAGAACCACGACGGGTTGCAGACCGCGGGCGAGCCGGGCTTCGCCGGCGTCACGGTGCACCTCTACGACGCCTCGGGCGCGCTCGTCGGCACGACGACGACGGACGCCGGCGGTCTCTACCGCTTCGACCGCCTGCGCCCGAGCACGACCTACACCGTGTGTCTCGACGCGCCGGCCGACAGCGCCGCGGGCGGACCGCTCGCGGGCTTCGAGCTCACGGGTGCGAATGCCGGCAGCGATGATGCGACCGACTCCGATGCCGCGCTGCGCAACGGCGCGGCGTGCATCGCGGGCGCGACGACCGGCGTCGCGGGCTCGTACATCCCGACCTACGACTTCGGCTTCTGGAAGCCCGCCGCAATCGGCGACTTCGTCTGGTTCGACACGAACCACAACGGCATCCAGGACAACGGCGAGGCCGGAGTCCCCGGTGTCGGCGTCACCCTGCACGACTCCCTGAACGCCGTCGTCGGGCACACCGTGACCGACGCCAACGGCCTCTACCTCTTCGACCGCCTGCCGCCAGGCACCTACCAGGTGTGCTTCGACGCCTCCACGCTCCCCGCGGGCTACTCGTTCACGACGCGCGATGCCACCGGCTCCACGCGGGCGAACGGCTCGGACGCCGGCACGGACGGCTGCGCCGTCACCACCGTGCTGGCCCCCGGCCAGCACGACCTGGACTGGGACGCGGGCATCTGGAAGGCCACCACGGGCACGAAGCCGGGCAAGCCCAAGCTGACGCTGAAGAAGATCGGCAAGCCCTCCAGCGTGCAGGCCGGCAACGCGATCCACTACTCGCTCCGGGTCTCCAATGTCGGCAAGGCGACCGCGCACGACGTGGAGGTGTGCGACACGCTCCCGAGCGGGGTGACGGTGACGCAGACCGGCGGCGGCAAGCTCGCCGACGGCGTCGTCTGCTGGTCGATCGGCTCGCTGAGCCGCGGCGTGGGCAAGACGCTCTACCTGCTCGTCACCGTCGACGTCACGCAGCGGGGGCGCGTCAAGAACACGGCCGTCGCGACGGCCAGCGATGCGCCGCGCGCCAACGCGGCCTCCTCGACCGCCGTCACCATCCCCCGCGCCCGCCACGGTGTGGCCGGCGTGACCGGCTGATCGGAGCCGCGCGCGGGAACGCAAACGCCGTCGCCTGAGCCCCTTCCGGGGTTCAGGCGGCGAGCTTCCCTGCACTCGTGCCGGCAAGGACGCGGCAGAGCGCCTCGACGACGGCCGGGTCGAGTTGCGTGCCTGCGTTGCGGCGCAGCTCCTCCATGGCGTCGTCGCGGTCGCGCGCGTCACGGTAGGGCCGGGCCTCGGTCATCGCGGTGAACGCGTCGACGGTCGCGAGCACCCTCGCTGCCATCGGGATCGCCTCGCCGACGAGACGGTCGGGGTAGCCGTGCCCGTCGAAGCGCTCGTGGTGGTGGCGGATCGCGAGTTGGGTGCGGGCAAGGCCGGGGATGCGCGCGACCATGTCGGCGCCGATGCCGGGGTGCTCGCGCAGCAGCGCCCATTCGGCCTCGTCCAGCGGCCCGGGCTTCGAGAGCACGGCACCGGCGACGGCGATCGTCCCCACGTCGTGCAGGAGCCCGGCCAGCCGCAGGTCGCCCTGAAGGCTCTCCGGGAGGCCGAGCTCGCGGCCGACGAGCTCGGCGAGCTCGGCCACGCCCACCTCGTGCTCGTGCGGGACGCCCTCGCGGACGGCGGCGGCGCGAGCGAGCGTCGCAGCGACCTCGACGGCATCGACGGCATCGACGGGCGCATCCCACCGCTCGTCGTCACCTTCGGGTGTCGAGGAGGAAGCGTCACCGCGCTTGGCCCGTTCGAGCGCGAGCTCGGCCGTGTGGAGAAGGGCGTCGACCGTGGTTCCGCGGTGCGCGCGAGCGCCGGCTGCGGTCACGCTCACGGGCAGCTCGCGCCCCGCCGTGCGTAGCGGCTCGCCCGCCATCGTCGCTGCGATCTCGTCGCAGATGCGCGGGAGCGCCTCGGGGTCGCGCAGGTCGGGTACGAGGACGCCGAAGCGGCCGGCGCCGACGTGCGAGATCGTGTCGTAGGTGCGCACGCTGTGGGACAGGCGGCCGGCGAGCTCGCGCAGCACGGCATCGCCGACCGCGTGCCCGAGCCGCTCGTTCAGCTCGCGCAGGCGATCGACGTCGAGCAGCACGAGCGCGGGGGTCGTGTGCTCGCGCTGCGACCGCGCCAGCTCGCGCCGCGCCACGTCGAGCAGGTGGTGGCGATTGAACAGCCCGGTCGTCGGGTCGACGCGCGAGCGGCGCTCGGCCTCCTCGCGCGCCAGCAGCAGCCCGATACGTGCGCGCTCGCGCTCCGTGACGTCGCTGATCACGACGTCGTAGGCGATGGCGCCGGCACCGGCGTGCGGCCGCGCGCGGGCCCATACCCAGCGCTCGACGCCGTCGAGCCCGATCAGCCGGTAGGTGGCCTCGGCGGGCTCGCGCCCGGCGAGCCGCTCGAAGAAGGCGTCGAGCATCGGACGGTCGTCGGGATGCACACACGAGGACCAGACCGACGGGCCGTCGGCGCCGTCCGGCAGGGGGCCGCCGAGCATGCGCTCGATGCCCGGGCCGGGGTGCACCCAGACGGTGCGGCCGTCGCGGATCTCGCACGACACGACGAACTCGGCGACCCCTCCGAGCACGCGCTCGAGGCGCTGCGAGAGGTCGTTGCGCTCGTGGGTCGCCTCGTGCAGCGCCGTGACGTCGGCGACGACGCCGTCGAGGTCGATGATCCCGTCCTCGCGCAGGCGGTGCGGGAAGATGCGCTCCCAGACCCAGCGCTCGACGCCGTCGTAGCCGCACAGCCGGTACTCGAGCTCGAGGGGATGCAGCAGGCGTTCGTTGGCGTACGAGAACACCTCGGCGTAGCGAGCGGCGTCCTCGGGGTGGACGGCGGCCATCCAGAGATCGTCGATCCCGATGCCGTCCGTGGTGAGCCCGAGCAGCGAGCGCGCAGGGGTCAGCGAGACCGTCGTGACGTAGCTGTCGTCGGGGTGCGTCTCGCCGCTATACACGTGCAGGCCAAGCGTGTCGACGACTGCGTGCAGTCGCCGTTCGGCAGCGCTCTCTGCCGTATTGCGCCCTGGGGATGGCTCCACGCCGTCCCTATCGGCACGAAGGCGCCTGTCCTGAAGCCTTCCGACGGGCGATGTGCACGCACACCAGGCGACCGTGGAATGCGATCCGCGCAGCGACCGGAAGCACGCGCACGAGCGCCGCGGCGACCGACGCCGCGGCGCGTGTCCTGAGGCGCACGTCGAGGCCGGCCGCGCCCACGCCCAGGCGCCCGCCGAGCCATCCGCGCGCGACGGCGGCCTTCCCGGAAAGCGACGCCACGTCCTCGGCGCCGAAGGTCGTCGTGAACGTGTAGCGGCCAGGGGGCAGACGCACCGCCTGCGCGGGCGGGTCGCCCGCGAGGTACCGGGCCGGGTTCAGCACCGCCGCCGTGGTGCGCGGCACGTGGGTGAACGCGCGATCGAGCAGCCGTTGCCCGCCGCGCGCCCGCAGGGCCTGCACGAACGCCTCACCCGCCGTGTACGGGAAGAGCAGCTGGCGCTCGAGGTACGGGACGGTGCGCGCGTTCGAGCGCTGCGGTGCCGCGCCGAGCGTGCGCGCGAGCTCGCGTACGAGATCGCCGGGCGAGAGGCTCGCCAGGAAGCGCGACTGTACGTCCGTGGCGTCGCCCTCGGCGAGTGCCGTCGCCGCCAGCTCGCCGTCGTGGTCGCCCGGGTGCGCCGCGAACGCGCCGCGCGTGAGGTGGAAGTGCTCGTCCTGCAAGGCGTGCACGACCTCGTGGGCGATCACCGAGCGCGGCGCGGCCCCGCCGCCGGAAAGGACGTAGAGGCGGCCGTCGCGCGGGATGTAGACGCCCGCCACCTGCCCCGAGATCTGCTCTCGCTGGACCCCTGCGAGGCTCTCTCCCGGCCGGAGCACGCCGAGCAGGTGGAGCGCATCGTCCCATCCCGCGTCGCTGCGCGGCTCGCGCTCGGCGCCCAGCTCGCCGATCACGATCCGCTTCATCGCCGCGGCGCGCACGGCCGTGATCTTGAGCGGGTGCGTCGTGCGCAGCCCGCGCAGCAGCTCGGCGCGCTGGATCACCGCGCCGAGTCCCGGACCCGTGCCGGCGCGGGCAGGCACCGCGATCGCGAGGCCGGTCAGGGCGAGGGCGAGGAGGCGCGTCCGCCGCATCGCCTCATTCTGCGACAGCTTCGGGAGCCATCAGTTGATACGGCGCTCGCGGTCCGCCCACTCGCGCTCGCGCAGCACGAACTTCTGCACCTTGCCGGTACCGGTGCGCGGCAGTTCGCAGTACTCGACGCTGTCCGGGCACTTGAACCCGGCCAGCTGCTCGCGGCAGAACGCCATGAGCTCGCCGGCGGGGGCCTCCATGCCCGGCCGCAACTCGACGAACGCCTTCGGCCGCTCGCCCCAATGGTCGTCCGGGATGCCCACGACGGCACAGTCGAGCACCGCGGGGTGGCGCGCGAGGGCCTGCTCGACCTCGATCGTCGAGATGTTCTCGCCGCCGGAGACGATCACGTCCTTGAAGCGGTCGCGGAGCTCGATGCGACCATCGGCGTGCATGAC
Source organism: uncultured Gaiellales bacterium (assembly GCA_964651695.1). Lineage (GTDB taxonomy): Bacteria > Actinomycetota > Thermoleophilia > Gaiellales > JALYLC01 > JALYLC01. Next base: position 12,651 of record CAZYYP010000053.1, read on the forward strand.
CGCGGCGTCCCCCGAGTGGAACCATCCCCCGCGGAACGCCTCGGCCGTGCCGTCGGGATCGTCGAGGTAGCCGGCCATCACGGTGTTGCCGCGCAGCACGACCTCCCCCATCGTGCGGCCGTCGCGCGGGACGGGAACGCCCTCGGCATCCCAGACGTCGCAGTCGCCGGCGAGCACGTTCGGAACACCCTGGCGGGCACGCCGCAGCGCGCGCTCGGCCGCGGGGAGCGCGTCCCACTCGGGCGGCCAGGCACTCACCGTCGCCGGGCCGTAGGTCTCGGTCAGGCCGTACAGGTGGAAGAGGCCGATGCCCACCTCCTCGCAGCGCTCGATCAGCGTGGGCGAGGGCGGAGCGCCGCCGACGACGCAGGTGACGGCATGATCGAGCGGGGCCGCGTCGGGATGGGCGAGCAGCGAGATGAGCACGGTCGGTGCCGCGCACAGGTGCGTCGCGCCGGCGCGCAGCTCACGCCAGACCGCAGACGGCTCGGGACGGCGCAGCACCACCCCGGTGGCGCCGACGCCCGCGACCGCCCAGGTGAAGCCCCAGCCGTTGCAGTGAAACATCGGGAGCGTCCAGAGGTACGTGCTCTCGGGGCCGAGACGCGCCTCGACGAGATCGCCGAGCGCACACAGATAGGCGCCGCGGTGGGTGTAGACGACGCCCTTCGGCGTCCCGGTCGTGCCGCTCGTGTAATCGACGGCGATCGGCCGATCCTCGTTGTCGGGCCAATCGGGCGCCGCCGGGCGACTGCTCGCGAGGAGCTCCTCGTACTCCTCCCCGAAGCGCACGACGCGCACACCGGGGAGGCCGACCGCCTGCGCTGCGACCGCCTCGAGATCGGGATCGAGGAACAGCACCTTCGCGCCGCAGTGCTCGACGATGAAGCGCACCTCCGGCGGCGCGAGGCGCGTGTTGATCGCGCACAGGGCACCGTGCGACGCAGGGACGCCGAAGTGCGCCTCGAGCAGCTCGAGGCGGTTGAGCGAGAGCATCGCGACGGGCTCCTCGGTCTCCACCCCCAGGCCGCGCAACGCCCGTCCGAGCCGCCATGCCCGCTCGGCGAGCTGGGCGAACGAGACCGTGCGGTCACCGTCGCGAATCGCGGTGCGCCCGGGATAGGCGCGCGCGCTCCGCCGCAGCAGCGCGAGCGGCGACAGCTCGTCGCGGTTCGCCCTGCCGCCGGCGGTCACGTCTCGTCGGCCGGCCTGTGCGGCGGATCCTCGACGTCGTCCCACTGGACCTCGTCGAGGCGCATCGCCCGTGTCGAGCCGCCGATCTCGTCGGAGTCGTCGGAGTCGTCGATCGGCGGGTGGTCGAGCGGTCCCAGCTCGACCTCGTCGTGCTCGGCGGTCGCGCTCAGGCTCGGCTCCGCGTACTCCTCCGCCTCGCCCACGTCCTCCCACGCGGGCAGCGGCAGGCCGACGCCCGGCACGTGCACGATCTCGTCGTCATCGTCGCCGCGCAGGCGCCGCAGCTCGTCGCGCAACTCCTGCGCCTCGTGGCGCTTCTCATCGAGACGCTCGCTCAGACGCGCACGCGCGCGGTTGGCGACCACGCTGCGCAGCGCCCAGCCGGTCGCGAAGCCGACGAGCGCCGCAAGCACCATCCAGATGACGATTTCGCCTGCTGTTCCCATCTTCAGCGCTCCTCTATCCGCTCAGCACGGTGAATTCGATGCGCCGATTCTTGGTGCGACCGGCCACGGTCGTGTTCGGTGCGATCGGCTTGGCTTCCCCGTAGCCCTTCGCGATCAACCGCGACTTGCTCACGCCGCGCTTCGTGAGCCACACCACCACCGAGTGGGCACGTGCGAGGCTGAGGCGCAGATTTGCCTTGGCGGCGCCGACGTTGTCGGTGTAGCCGCCGACGACGACGCGCTCGGTGCCTGCGGCGGCGAGCGGCTTGAGCAACGACTTGAGCACGGCCTGGCCGGACGTCGTGATCGCCGCACTGCCGGTCTGGAAGGAGACCGTACGGCCCTTGACCGCCTTGTCGATCGCCGTCTGCAACGCGCCGCCGGCGCCCTCACCCGCGACCGAGAGCTTGTCGATCGCCGTCCGGCCCGAGGCAGAGTCGACGGCCTGCAGGAGGGCGTGACCGGCGGCGACCGAGGGCACGCGGCCGCTGACCGTCACAGACTTCTTGGTCGAGACGATGTCGATCTTGCCGAAGCCGCTGCCCTTGCGCGGGAGCTCCGGCATGAGATCTGCGAGCCACGATGCGGAGTCGGCCGTGGCCTGTATCGCGAGACGGCTGACGACGTTGTCGGCGCCGTAGCGCAGATTGGCCGCGGACTCGATCGCCTTCTTCTCGGTCGCGTCGCGCACCGGCCCGTCGAGCGTCAGGTTGCCGGCCGCGATGTGGGCACGCAGCACGCCCGGCCCGGTCGGCGGGAGGGTCGAGGCAGCCTTCTTCGAGTCGCTGTGCGTCACGATCGCGAGCACGATCAGGACGAGCAGCGCGGCCGCCCCGCTGGCGAGGATGCGCCGGGGAGTCATCGGGGGGACGCTACCGCACGGTGTGACGCACAAACAACTCGCGCGGCGGTCTGCGCGCGGCCGCGGAGGTACGGTGGGGATGTGAGTCCGAGGCCGTCCCCGTCCGACGAGATCGTCATCGTCGCGAACCGCCTCCCCGTCGTCCGTGCCGCTGACGGCACCTGGGAGGTGAGCCCGGGCGGCCTTGTGAGTGCGCTCGCGCCGATCGTCCAGGCCGGCCACGGATCGTGGATCGGCTGGGCGGGCATCCCAGGGCCGCCGCCCAAGGCGTTCGACTACGGCGGCATGCGCCTCACGGCGGTCGGTCTCAACTCGCGCGAGATCGAGGGCTTCTACGAAGGCTTCGCCAATCGCACGCTGTGGCCGCTCTACCACGACGCGGTGCGGCCGCCGGAGTTCCGGCGCGAATGGTGGCAGAGCTACGTCGAGGTCAACGAGCGCTTCGCCGACCTCACCGCCACGGTCGCATCGCAGGGCGCGACGGTATGGGTGCACGACTACCAGCTGCATCTCGTGCCGGCGATGCTGCGCGCGCTGCGGCCCGACCTGCGCATCGGCTTCTTCCTGCACATCCCGCTCCCGCCGCAGGAGCTGTTCATGCAGCTGCCATGGCGCCAGCAGATCGTCGAGGGCATGCTGGGAGCAGACCTCGTGGGCTTCCAGCGCCCCGTCGCGGCGCAGAACTTCATGCAGATCGCGCGCCGGCTCGTCGACGTCACCCCCGCGCGCGCGCAGATCCCCTACCACGGTCGCACGGTGAAAGTGGGTGCATTCCCGGTCTCGATCGACTTCGCGGAGTTCGACGGCATCGCGAAGCTGCCCGCGACTGCGCGTGCGGCGGCCGAGCTCCGGCGCGCCCTCGGTTCGCCGCGCCGCATCCTGCTCGGCGTCGACCGGCTCGACTACACCAAGGGCATCGACGTGCGCCTGCAGGCGTTCCGCGAGCTGCTCGAGAGCGGCGTCACGCACGCCGGCGAGACCGTGCTCGTCCAGGTCGCGACGCCGAGCCGCGAGCGCGTGGGTACCTACCGCCAGTTGCGCGAACGGGTCGAGCGCGCGGTGGGACGCATCAACGGCGAGTTCGGGCGCCTCGGGCATCCCGCGATCCACTACCAGCACCACAACCTCCCGCGCGAGGACCTGTGCGCCCTCTACGCGGCCGCCGATGTGATGCTCGTGACCCCGCTGCGCGACGGCATGAACCTCGTCTGCAAGGAGTACGTGGCGAGCCGCCACCGCGGCGGGGGCGTGCTCGTGCTCTCCGAGTTCGCGGGCGCCGCGGGCGAGCTGCGGCAGGCGCTGCTCGTGAACCCCCACGACGTGGTGGGCATGCGCGAGACCATCGCGCGCGCGATCTCCCTCCCCGACGCCGAGGCGCGGCGGCGGATGCGCGAGATGCGCCGGCAGGTGCGCACCCACGATGTCCACCGCTTCGCGCGCACGTTCATCGAGGCGCTCACGGAGCGCAGCGCGTGAGCGCCGATCCGGCGCACAGCGGCGGCCGCACGCTCGAGCAGGCGCTCGCGCGCCTCGCGCGCGAGCCCCACCTGCTCGTCGCCTGCGACTACGACGGCACGCTCGCGCCGATCGTCGACGTGC
>CAZYYP010000054.1:0-16700 GCA_964651695.1 uncultured Gaiellales bacterium
TCGACGCGTCCGAACCTGGGGCTTCGGCAATGACCCGCGCGGCAACCTGTGAGGCGGGCTCGTAGAAGTCTTCGAGGCGGCCACCGCCGAGGTGGCAGTAGAGGCGCGCGTAGTCACGTAGTGGGCCACCCCAGAGACGGTGGACCGGAACGCCGTGAACCTTGCCGAGGATGTCCCACAGCGCGATGTTGATCCGGCTCTGGGCCGTCGCTCGGACGATGCCGTTCGCGTGCCAGAAGTGCCGGCGGTGCATGGCTGCCACAGGTGCTCGATGCGCGTCGGATCCTCGCCGATGAGAAGCGGCGAGATGTCCTCGAGCGCGCCGACGACCGCGTGCGTGTGCCCCTCGAGCGTGGCCTCGCCCCAGCCCCCGTCTTGGTCGGTCACGACCTTCACGAAGATCCAGTTCCTCATCCGTGCGTTGCACACAAGCGTCTCGATGCGCTCGATCTTCATCCCACTCTCCGGCTTGCTAGGGTAGACCGATAAATGAAAGGCTTTATCACTCAATGAAATCCAATGGAGCTGCAGGGTACCTTTCGCTGACCTCGGTGGATCGCATGGCCGACGTTCTCGGAGCGCTCGAGAAAGGCGGGCCGGCGACTCTCACGCAGATCGCCGGCATGGTCCGGCTGAGCGTCGCGACGACGCTGCGCTACCTCGCGAGCCTGGAAGCGCACGGACTTGCCGAGCGGGATCCCGCGACGGCGCGCTACCGGCTGGGGATCCGGCTCTTCCAGCTCGGCCAGGAGGCCATGCGCGACCGCACCCCTCGCGCCGTCTCCCTTCCTGAGCTCGAGCGGTTGCGCGATCTGTACGGCGAGACCGTCGACCTCGCGCTGCGCAGCAACGACCGCCTGGTGCTGATCGAGGCGCTCGAAGGCACCCGATCCATCAGCAAGGGCGCGACGGTGGGTGACCAGGATCCCTGGCATTCGACCTCGCTGGGCAAGGCGATTCTCTCGGCGCTGCCAGCCGATGAGGCGCGGGGCATTCTCGCGCGTACAGGTTGCGCGCGGCTGACAGCGCGCACGCTGACCGACGTCGAAACCCTCATGCGGCACCTCGAGGACGTGCGCGCGCGCGGCTACTCGGTCGACGACGAGGAGAGTGAAGACGGACTGCGCTGCGTGGGAGCCGCCGTGCTCGATGCGGCCGGCTGCGCGACCTACGCGGTGAGCGTCAGTGGGCCGGCGCAGCGCATGACGCTCGACCGCATCGACGAGATGGGCGCGCAGGTCAGGCAAGCGGCGGACGCGATTTCCGCAGGCCTCGGGTATCGCCAGGGCCCCGCAGACGAAGTCGCGGTCGCGTCGTGACGGCCGCGACCGGGCTGATTCCGCCGATCGCGACTCCTCTGCAGGATGGGAAGCTGGACGTCGCGAGCCTCGATCGCATGCTCGAGGACATCGCGCCGCACGTCTCGGGGGTGCTCGTCGGGGGTGGCGTGGGGGAGGTGCCGAGCCTGAGCCTGGACGAGCGGCTCGAGTTGATCGCCCTGACGGCGCGCCGGTTGCCGTCCAACCTGCTGTTCGCAGTCTCGATCGCCGACAACTCGTTCGTCCACAACCAGCGCCTCGCGGTGGCTGCGGCCGAGGCCGGAGCCGGGCTGCTCGTCGCCGCTTGCCCGAACTACTACGCCAACGACGTCTCCATGATGCAGGGGTACTTCGCCGGGCTGTCGGAGGTCGTCACGCTCGATCTCTGCCTCTACGACAACCCGACTTCCTCGCATACCCGCCTCTCGCCGTGCGACATCGCGGCGATCGCCGAGGCCGCGCCGCGCCTGACGCACGTCAAGGTGACCGATGTCTCGATCGGAAAGGTCGCTGCCTTGAAGGAGACGACCTCGATGACGGTCTGCGCCGGCGAGGACGCCGTGCTCTGGGACCAGAGCATCGAGGCGGATGCGGCGATGGTCGCGCTGCCGCTGCTCTTCCCGGAGGAGGCTGCGGCGTTCTGGAGCGCGATCGAGAGAGGCGATCTCGGCGCGGCCGAAGTTTGCTATCGCGATGTCGCGCCGTTCCTGCACGCCGCCCTGGGCGCCTCCGACTACGTGCAGGTCATCAAGACAGTGCTGCACCACCGCGGTGTGATCACCTCGCCGGAGGTGCGCCTGCCACTCCTTCCGCTTCCGCCACGGCGTCGCGCCGAGGTCATCCGTGCCTACGAGGCCGGCACCGGCATGCGGGCGCCCACGTGATCGCCCGCCGCACACTCACGGGACCACTACGCGCCGGCGTCGCACGCGCGACGCAGCGGCTCGAGCCGGGGCTTCCCATCGGGCCGTGGGGCGCGCGTGCGGAGCAGGGGGCGACAGGCGTGCATCGCCCGCCCACCGTGACCGCCCTGGTGCTCGGCGAGCTCACGGAGGCCGAGCCTGCGGCCGTCATCGTCGCGGTCGACACGGTCTCGTGGTCCGCGGAGCTCGGCGCGCAGACTGCGGCAGCGATCGCGAGCGCCGTCGGCGTCCCCCAGGACGGCGTCTTTCTCGCTGCGTCGCATACCCACAGCTCGCTCCCGCTCGACGAGTCGTATCTCGCGCCCTGGGATCCGACCGGGCGGGCGCGTGCCGAGCGCACGCGGCTGCTCGCGGAGCTGCCGGGCATCGCCCTTCGGGCGGCGGCATCGATGCGCCCTTCCCGGGCCATCGCGACGCGCGCTCCGTGCGCCGTCGCCCGATCGCGTCGGCAGCGCGCCTTCGACCGCCTGCTCGTCGGCGTGGACGCAGTCGTCGAGGACGCGACTCTCGACGTCGTCGACTTCGTTGCCGATGACGGCACGAGCATCGCGACAATCGTGGCCTACGGTTGCCACCCGACAGTGCTCGCATGGGGCAACCTGCTCGTCTCGCCGGACTACGTCGCAGGCTTGCGCGACGTCACCGAGCGTGAGCTCGGCGCACCGACGCTGTTCCTCCAGGGCTGCGGCGCCGACCGCGCCCCGGCGGCCGGATTCAGTAACAGCGTGGAGGATGCCGACGCGGTTGGTCGAGCGATCGGGCACGTCGCCTGCGGTGCGCTGCTCGAGAGCCGCCAGGCCCTGCTCGAGATCGAGCCGCTGCGAATCGTCGAGTCGGGTGCCGCGCTCTGCATCACCCGTGCGGCGCTTCCGGAGGCGATGCCGGCGAGCGTGTCCGCGAGCAGCGCAGTGGCCCAGCTCCCTCTGCGGCCGCGCGACCTCGAGGCTGCGCTCCGCCGTACCCAGGACGCCAAGCGACGCGTAGCGGAAGGTGACGCCGACGCGTCGGTAGACCTCCAGCGGGCGATCATCGAGCAGGAGCTCAGCACGCGCTTCCCCGAGGGTGACAGCGGTTCTGCGCGGCTGGCGCTGATCCGCTTCGGCGATGTCGCCCTGCTGGGGTGGCCGGGCGAGTTGTCGGGAGCGTACGACCGCGCCTTCCAGGATGCAGCCGCGCCCGTTCATGCGATCGTCGCAACCAGCGTCGGCGACTCCGTCGGCTACCTCCCCGCCTACGAGCAGTTCGCCGAGGGCGGCTACGAGGTCGATGCATCGCCGTTCCTTCCGGTCGCGGCAGAGCGCGCCGTCGAATGCGCCGGTTCGCTCGTCGAGCAGTCGAGCCGCATCGTGCCGCACGAGCCCCCACGAACAGAGGAGAACGCATGAAGACAATCGGACGATGCCGGAGACTCCGACATCCGGTGCTCGCCTGCGGCGCCGCCGTCGCTGCAACAGCGCTCGCCGCGCTCGCCGCGCTCGCGCCCGCTGCGCTGGGGGACAGTCGCGCTGCCGTCCCGTCGACGGTCACGATCGGTCTCACGCTCAAGGTGTCCAACCTTGACCCCGACCTGGCCGTCGAGCCTTCCAACCTCGATGCGCTGCACCTGATCGGCGGAACGCTGACCGAGTTGCCCGGCAAGGGCGGGCCGGTGACGCCCGGCCTGGCGAAGACCTGGAAGGTCGCTGCGAACGGCCTGACTGTCACCTTCAACCTCCGTTCGGGTCTGCGCTTCTCCGACGGCTCGCCGCTCGGCGCAGCAGACGTCATCGCGTCGTATCGTCACTTCCTGAGTGACAAGGGCAACGTCAACGCCGGCCTACTAGCGCCGATCAAGACGGTGACCGCGAAGGGCCAGACCATTGTCTTCAAGCTGAAGACGCCGTACCCGTCGTTCACGACCGTCGTCGGGGAGCCGACGTTCCCGATCTTCCCGGCCAAGGGCATCGCTGCCATCAAACAGTTCCTGAAGATGCCCATCTCGGCAGGTCCGTACAAGATCAGCGCGTGGAATGGCTCGAATATCACGCTCGTCCGCAATCCCAACTACGTCGGGGCGAAGCCGGTCGTCCAGACGATCAAGTTCACGACGGTGATCGACCCGAACACCCGAGTGGTGCAGTTGCGCGGCGGGCAGATCGACATCGCGGACAACCTTCCCGGCTCGGTGATACCGCAGCTGACTGGCAAGATCCGGCCGGTCGTCACTCCGATCTACGGCGGCGTCTACCTCTACGTGAACAACCGTCGCGCGCCGCTCAACGACAGCCGCGTGAGGCGCGCGATCTCGCTCGCAATGGACAGACAGCAGATCAACAGCATCGCGTTCGCGGGCAAGAGCAAGCCGATGGACTCGTTCTTCCCGAGCACCATGGGCTGCTGCCATCAGAGTGCGCCGCCGATAAACCGGGACGTCGCGAAGGCGAAGGCGCTGCTCGTGGGCACTCCTTGCGCGAGCGGCTGCAAGGTCAAGCTGATGCTGCGCAACGGCCTTGACTACGCCGACCGCGCCGGCGTCGTCGTGCAGCAGGACCTCAAGGCGATCGGCATCGACGCGTCGATCGAGCAGGTCGATCCGTCGGTCGCCGGCAAGGCCGAGGGCGACGGCACGTTCGACTTGGAGGTCAACGGCCTCAACGACTATGTCGACATCCCGGACGGCATGCTCACCTACGGCGTCATCTCGACCGGCGGCATCAACGCGCTGTTCTCGGGATACAAGTCGAAGGCGATGGACACCGCCGCCCTCAAGGCCATCAGCTCGCAGGGTGGCGCGCGCAAGGCGGCCCTCGTGCAGGTCGAGAAGATCTACGCGAAAGACATGCCTTTCGTTCCGCTCGTCAACCTCGCTCTGATCACAGGCACGCGCTTGGCGAGCGACGTGGTCTACGTCGGTACGACGAGCTTCTATGAGGTTCAGCGTCAAGGCTGATCGCCGCGCTGTTCGCTGGGCGGTGCGGCTCGGGAGCCGCGCCGCCCAGTTGCTCGGCGTCGTGATCGGCGTCGTCATCGTCACGTTCCTGCTCGTGCATCTGGTGCCGGGCGATCCGGCGCGCACGATCCTCGGCACGCGGGCGACGCCTCAGAGCCTGGCTGCTCTGCGGCACGAGATGGGCATCGACCGCCCGCTGCCCCAGCAGTTCACGCGCTTCGTCGGCCGCCTGCTGCATGGCAACCTCGGCGATTCGCTCGTCGAGGGCGGCCGGCCGGTCTCCGACATCATCCTGCCGCACCTCGGCGTGACGTTCGCGGTGATCGGCTGCAGCATGCTGTTTGCGACTCTGCTCGGCATTCCGCTCGGGCTGTGGGCGGCGCTCAGCCGCATCCGCGCGGTCGACACGGGCGTGCGGGTCTCGACGATCGTCATGCTCTCGATGCCGCCGTTCTTCGTCGGGCTGCTGCTGCTCCTGGTCGTGTCGCTCAAGGCCGGGCTCGCCCCGGCCGGCGGCTGGGGCGATTCATGGCCCGAGAACGCCCGCTACGTCTGGCTGCCGGGGCTCGCCCTCGCCGTCTACCTGATTCCGGTGGTTGCCCGAGCCGTGCGCCAGTCTGCGTTGGAGACGGCTCGCGAGCACTTCGTCGAGGCCGCGACCGCGCGAGGCCTGCCGAGACGCGCGATCACGTTCCGTCACATCCTGCCGAACAGCGTCCTGCCTGTGATCACGCTGCTCGGCTTCAACATCGGCGCGCTGATCGGCGGTGCCGTCGTCATCGAGGCGGTCTTCGCGCTTCCCGGTATCGGCACCGACCTGGTCGGCGCCGTCGCCACGCGCGACTACCCCGTGGTCGAAGGCATCGCGCTGCTCACGGCGATCGTCGTCGTGGTCGTCAATCTCCTCACGGATCTCATCTATGCCCTCGTCGACCCGCGCATCGTCGACGATCGCTGACGCCGCGCTCGGGCGCTGGCGGTTGCTGCGTGTCACGGGCGGGCGCCTGGGCCGCCGCCGCAGCCTGGTCGTCGGCGTTGCCCTGCTCGGCATCGTCATCGCGCTGTGCCTTGTCGTACCTCCGCTCAGTCCGTACTCGCCGGATGCATTCGTTGCCGCCCCCTACCTCTCGCCGTCGTGGTCCCATCCGTTCGGCACGGACACCTATGGCCGCGACTTGCTCGTTCGCGTCTTCGTCGCCGGCCGCCTCGACCTCGTCGTCGCCGCCGTCGGAGTCGCCGTCCCGCTGGTCGTCGGCACGCTGATCGGGACGCTCGTCGGAGGCGCATCGCGCCGCTGGCCCGACGTCGTCGTGATGCGGATCGTGGACGCGATCGTGGCCTTTCCCTTCGTCATCCTCGTGCTCACGCTCGTCGTTGTCTTCGGCGTCGATCGCACGCTGGGCCCATTGCCCGCCGGCCTGCCGTCGCTCTTCATCGCCGTCTTCCTCACGAGCTGGGCGCTCTACGCCCGCCTCGCGCGCGCTCAGACGCTGGCGCTGAAGAACCGCGAGTTCATCGCGGCCGCCCGCCTGCTCGGCTTCTCGCATGCGCGAATCGTGCGGCGGCACCTGCTGCCGACGGTCTTCAAGACGACCGCCACCTACGCCGTGAGCGACGCGATCCTGCTCATCATCGTGACCGCCTCGCTGCCGTTCCTGGGAGCCGGCGTGCAGCCCCCGACCCCTGAGTGGGGCGCCATCATGTACGAGGGGCGCACGGTCATCGAGACCTCCTGGTGGATCACGGTGTGTCCCGGCATCGCGCTCGCCATCACCGGCCTCGGTGCCAGCCTCATCGCAGACGCGCTCGTCGCAGGAGAGGAGCGCTGAGTGGCCCACGCGCTCGCAGTCGAGCAGCTCGCGATCTCGATCCGCGGACGCGAGGTCGTGAGCGACATCAGCTTCGAGCTGCCGCCCGGCGACTGCATCGGCATCGCGGGCGAGACGGGCTCGGGCAAGACCGTCGCCTGCCGTGCCTTGACGGGCACGCTCGAGCGCATCGGCGGCAGCGTCGAGCGTGGCTCCGCGCGCTTTGGCGAGACCGACCTCGCAACTGCCGGCGAGAGCCAGTGGGCACGGCTGCGCGGGCGGCAGATCGCGCTTGTCCCGCAGAGCTCGCTCTCGGGGCTCGATCCGCTGATGCGCGTCGGTGCGCAGCTCGTCGAGACGATCCGCTACCTCGAAGGCCGCAAGGGCGCTCACGCGCGCGCCCTCGAGCTGCTCACGCACGTGCAGCTCGCCGACCCGGAGCTCGTCTATCGCTCGTTCCCCCACCAGCTCTCGGGTGGGATGCGCCAGCGCGTCATGATCGCCCTCGCCATTGCCGGACGGCCCGAGCTGCTCGTCGCGGACGAGGCGACGACGGCACTCGACGTCACCGTGCAGCGGGGCATTCTCGAGCTTCTCGGCCGCTTGCGCCGCGAGACCGGGATGAGCGTCATCCTTGTCAGCCACGACCTCGCCGTCGTGGAGGAGACGAGCGACCGCACGGCGATCGTCTATGCGGGGGTCACCGTCGAGACCGGCTTCACCGCAACCGTGTTGGGTGACCCGAAGCATCCGTACACACGCGCGCTCCTCGCCGCGCGCCCCGCGGTCGTCAGAGCCGGCCAGCGGCTCGCCGGCATACCGGGCGCTCCGCCGGGAGTCGGCAGCTTCCCACCGGGGTGCCGCTTCGCCCCGCGCTGCAGCTTCGCAGAGCCGGCCTGCTCGGCTGCGCCGCCGCCGCTCGAGCCGGTCGCGTCCGAGCATGCCACCGCGTGCTTCCGCTGGAAGGAGATCGAGCGTGTCGCTCGCGATCCTCGCGGTCTCTGACGCCGCCGTGCGCTACCCGGGCGCGAAGGCGTATGCCGTCGAGGGCGCCACGCTGGAGGTGCCCGCGGGCGTCGCGATCGGCGTCGTCGGCGAGAGCGGCTCCGGCAAGACGACACTGGGCCGGGCGCTCGTCGGGCTCATCGATCCGACTGCGGGAACGGTCGAGGTCGAGGGGCGGCCCTGGAGGGAGGTGCGGCGCACCGATCCTCAGCGACGGCGCGTGCAGATGATCTTCCAGGATCCGTACGGATCCCTGAACCCGGGCCTCAGCGCCCTCGAGGCCGTGACCGAGGTGCTGGACGTGTGGGAGCGGCTGGGTCGGAGATCGGCGTCGCAGCGGGCCGCGGAGCTGCTCGACCGCGTCGGGCTCTCTCCCGACGCCATGCGCCGGCGGCCACGGGAGTTGAGTGGCGGCCAGTGTCAGCGCGTCGGCATCGCCCGCGCGCTGGCGTGCTCGCCGACCGTGCTCGTCGCCGACGAGCCAACCTCGTCGCTCGATGTCTCCGTCCAGGCCCAGATCCTCAACCTGCTTCTCGATCTGCGCATCCAGAACCAGCTTGCGCTCGTCCTCATCTCCCACGACCTCGCCGTTGTTCGCTACATGACCGACGAGGCGCTCGTCATGCTCGAGGGCCGGATCGTCGAACGGGGAGCAACAGCCCAGCTGCTCGAGGCTCCGGCGCACCCATACACCCAGCGCCTGGTCGCATCCATTCCGGGCCGCGGGAGCGCCTTCGGACGCGACGGTCACACGACATGAACGAGGTGAATCCGATGTATGAGATCCTTTCCGGGCATTCGCTCGCCGGTCGCTTCGGCGTCCGCGACAGCGTCCGGCTGATCGCTCGCTTCCACTACATCGAGGCGCAGCTCATGCGTACGGCGGCGGGAATGCTCGCGGAGCTGCCGGAGTGGGAGGTGAAGTGCATGCTCGGGCGGCACCTGTGGGAAGACTCGCTGCACGGAGATGCCCTCCTGCGCCGGATGGTCGAGTTGCGCTGGCCGCGCACGGCGCCGCTCCACCCCGGCGAGCGCACCGTGCGGCTGATGGCGATGCTCGACGACGCCCCGGACGCCGCGGCTTTCCTCAGTGCGGTCTACCTCGTCGTGAAGCCGCGACTGGCGGCTGCGTACGCCGCCTACCTCGAAGGCGGCCCGTCGATCGCCGACGATCCTTCGCACGTCGTGCTCGAGGCGCTGCTGCGCGACGAGCGGCGTCAGATCGGCGAGGGTGAGCAGCTCCTCGCAACCCTTCCAGTTCCGGAGCAGCCGGAGCGGCTCCGGCAGTGGGAGCTACAGATCGGGGAGATGTGCGCGGCCGTCGGGGACATCTGCCGGCCGGACGACGCGGTCGAGCGGGAGCTCCCGGGGTCGTTCGAGGGCCAGCGGACGAAGCCCACACCGGCGATTGCAGCGCGCGACGCGCGCTTTCGTATGACGGACGCCATGTTCGAGACGCCGAGCGCCGGGCCCCCGGGCGCCGCGTTCATGGCGCATCGCGACGCCGACAACGAGATGCACGCCGCCGAGGTCCTCGGTCGCAACATCTACGAGCACCCCGAGATGCCATGGGACTACCACCTGGACATGGCTCGCCAATGCTGGGACGAGGTGCGGCACGCACTGCTCTACGAGCGCTATCTCGAGGAGCTCGGAGGCAGGCTCGGCGAGTACCCGGTCGTCGCGGGCAACTACGCCTACCGGATGCAGCTCGACCTTCCCCACCGGCTCTACGACCTCCACCTGCGGGGAGAGAAGCTCGGCATGCCCGACCTGATCCGCTTCCGCCAGGAAGCCTCGGAGCGCGGCGACCGGTCGTACGAGCTGCTGAACGACTTCGTGCACGCGGACGAGGTGCCCCACGTCAGGAACGGGCGCTGGCTGATACGGCTGCTCGGCGAGGACCGGGACGCGTATGAGCGCGTGGAGCGGGAGACGATGCAGCAGCGCGCGGCCTACGAGGCCGAGCACGGCGACGATCCGCTGCTGGCGCGCTACAACGGCGTGGCGCTGTGACCGCCGCGTCGCTGCTCGGCGGGCGCAGCGCGCTCGTGACGGGAGCGGCCGGGGGCATCGGCAAGGCGATCGTCGAGCGGTTCGCACGCGAGGGCGCAACCGTCGGAGGCGTCGACCGCCCGGATGCCGCCATGCCCGGCGCCGTCCACCGGTTTGCCTGCGACTTCCGCGACCTCGTCGCAGTCGCCGCGCTCGCCGACGCGGTCGATGCGGCGATGGGCACGCCCGACGTCCTCGTCAACTGCGCCGGTATCAGCCGCGAGACGCCGCCGGCCGACCTCCCGATCGATGTCTTCGAGGATGTCCTCGCGGTCAACCTGAAGGCCCCTGTGATTCTCGCCTGCCACCTCGGTGCCCGTATGGCCGCGCGCGGCTATGGCCGGATCGTCAACGTCACATCCGTCCACGGCTCCTACGGCCAGGAGGCGTATCTGGCCTACGACGTCTCGAAGGCGGGCCTGAACCAGGCGACTCGCAGCCTTGCCGTCGACTTCGCATCTGGCGGAGTGCTCGTGAACGCCGTGGCTCCGGGCTTCGTCGACACTCCGATGAGCCGCAGCGATGGAACGCCCGCCCACGAGCAGCAGTGGTTCGTCGACGTCTATCAGCGGCACCGCAAGCTGCCGCTCGGGCGGCAGGCGAGCGCAGCCGAGATTGCAGAAGCCGTGGCCTGGCTGGCGAGCGAGCGCAACTCGTACACGACCGGGCATGTGCTGACCATCGACGGTGGCCTGACCGCCACGTTCTGAGCGGCCGCCCGGCATCTTGTCGTGCCCCTGGAGATCTCAAAGGGGAGATGATCGGGAGTGGAGGTTCATGTTTCTCGACGGGCCGGTAGAGGACCGCCGAAGTCCGCCGCGCCCTTCCCGGCATCAGCAACGAGACCATCCGCCTTGTGTTGGGGGAGCTCAGGATCGCCGGCCAAATTGCATCCACCGGCCGCGGCCGCGGCGCGCGCTGGCGGCGGACAACGTGATCGTCCGGGGCCTGCCACCGACGCGGCGTTCTAGGCCCGGTCCAGCCGGCGAAAAGACGCAGGGAAGCGCGTCTCGCGGACGCGCGAACTCGCATGGGAGTTGCACAGGGAGTTGCGCAGTGCCTCAAAGCCGCATGGCGATGCGGTCTCCGCCGGATCTCGAAAGACCGTTAACGGCGGATTCGCCGTTCGAGGGTTCTGAATCCCTCCCCCTCCGTTGAAATGTCCGAATAGCAGGTAAAGGAGCCCTGCTTTCGGGCCCCCCGAGCCGTCGCATCGGCGGGCCTCGCCGAGCCCTACTGGATCGCAACCTCTCGTTCGGGAATGACAGGCGGCAACTCGCCGTCGGGAGACCTCATCGTCGGCTTGGACACGGTGGCGCGGCCGGCCAATGCGGCTACGGCAAGCGCTGCCGGCACGAGCAGCCCGAGCGTCTTCGGCAGCCCGATCCGATCGGCGAGAAGACCGATCAGCGGCGGGCCGACGATGTAGCCCGTGTACCCGATCGTGAAGGTAGCGGCCAGTGAAGCGCCGGGCGGATCGAGTCGGCCCGCCGCGCTGAAGAGCAGCGGCACCGCGTTCGCGATGCCGAGGCCACAGACGGCGAAGCCGATCACGGCAGGCACCGTCTGGCCGATCAGCAGCACGCCGCCGAGAGCGAGCGCGACGAGCGCCATGCTGCCGCGCACCAGTGTCGAGGCGCCGAGGTGCTCGTTGAGCAGGTCGCCGCCGAGCCGCGCGACGGCCATTCCGAGCGAGAAGCCGGTGAATGCGGTGGCTGCCGCGGCGGCGCTCGCACCGGTGGTGTCACGGAGATAGATGCCGCCCCAGTTGCCGATCGCGCCCTCGGTCATCATCGTCAGGAAGCACAGTCCGCCGATCAGCAACACGGCGCGCGAGGGAAATGCGAACCCGCTTCCGGCCTCCGAGTGGGCCGACGCGCTCCCGAGGTGGCGGGTGATCCACAGCGCTGACAGCCAGAGCGCGACGCCGACGACCAGGCTCTCGAGGCGCGGATCGACTCCCGCCGCAGCGGTGATCGCGACCACGCCCGCGGCGAGGAAGCCTCCCAAGCTCCAGCCACCGTGGAGCGAGGACATGATCGGCTTCGACAGCGTGCGCTCGACGCCAACGCCGTGTGCGTTCATCGAGACATCCATCGCGCCGTTGCTCGCCCCGAACACGAACAGGATCGCGCCGAGCATGTACGGGCTCGTCGCCAGGAGCGGCAGCGGCAGCATCAGGCAGAAGACCAGCGCGGCGACGCGCGTCACCGAGGCGCTCGAGCGGCCGTCAAGGATACGCCCTGTCAGCGGCATCGAGACAAGCGCGCCCGCGGCCATGCAGAGCAGGCACATCCCGAGCGTCGCCTTCGAGATCCCGAGATGGTCCTGCATCCACGGGATGTGCGCGACCCACGTTCCGATCATCGCGCCGTGCACCACGAAGACCGAGAACGTCGCGAGGCGCCGCGTCATATGGCGACCACGTCGATGCCGGCGGTCGCGTACGGCCGAGTCAGCTCGTCGCTGCCGTCGGTCACGAGGTGGTCAATGTCCGCGAGTTGCGCGACGACCCACGCGCTCGCCGTTCGCAGCTTGTCCGCCGTTGCGAGCGCGATCACCTCGCCGGCCGAGGCCACCATGGCGCGCTTCACGTACGCCTCTTCGTTGTCGGGCGTCGTGACGCCGACGTCGGGATGCAGCGAGCAGATGCCGAGCACGCAGATGTCCGCCCGCACCGTCTGGAACGCCTCAACCGCAGCCGCGCCGACAGCGACCTGCGCATCCCTGAGCAGCCGGCCGCCAACGAGCATGACCTCAGCCTTCGTGTGGTTCGCCAACGCCGATGCAACCGGCGGTGAGTTGGTGACAACCGTGCCGTCGTAGAGCAGCGGGAGCCGGCGAGCCAGCTCCAGCGTTGTCGTGCCGCCATCGAGGACGATCACCCGTGCGCCGGCGAGCAGCCGCAGCGCCGCCTCCGCGAGCGCAGCCTTCTCCTCGTGCGAGACCTCGAGCCGGTGCGCAAACGAGCCGATCGGCGGTGCAGAGGCCAGCGCGCCACCGTGAACGCGATGCAACAAGCCTTGCTGGGCGAGGTCGCGCAGGTCGCGGCGGACCGTGTCCTCGGAGACGCCGAGGCTGGTCACCAGCTCCGAGGCGACGACCCTGCCGTCATGCTCGACCCGCGCAAGGATCGCCTGTCTGCGTTCAGCCGTCAGCATTTGCGTGTTATAGCACGAATATGCAGGTTTCTGCGGGTCATGACCCACCTCTTCGAACTGCTCCGGGTCACGGCAGGAGCTCGTAGGTGTAGAGGACATTCGAGCTCGGAGGCGACCGCGACCTGCCCTCCTGGAAGTTCATCATCGGAGGTGGCGGGCTAGCATTGGATAACCGTCTCGACTGGAGCAGTCGGCTCCGCCTCGATGGCATACGCAATCTGCGCGAACGTGAGCGGTCGTCAGGGTGCAGGTAACCAGGCCGGCGTCGCGTCGTCGGCGACGTTGTCGGTGACGCGGCGTAGGTCGCTACCGTCGGGCCGAACGGTCCAGATGTCACCGGCGAGGTGGTGGGTGCAGTCCACCGTGTTGCTCTGGCAGGGCGCGGCGAACGCAATCAGGGCGCCGTCGGGTGACCAGGCGACGGAGGCGATCCGACGCATTGCGAGGATGCGGTGAAGACCGCTTCCATCGCGGCCGATCAGGTAGAGACCATCTGCGCCTGGGAACGCGAGTGCAGTGCTGTCGGGCGACCAGGCCGGCGCGTGTGTCTGGCCGACCGCGGAGCCCGCCGGCACGGCGCCGGTCAACTGCTGCGCACCCGTGCCGTCGCTTGCCATCACGAAGATGCCGTCGCGGGTTGCGGCGATCGCAGAGCCGTCCGGCGCCCAGTTGGGCTCCGTGCCCCCGGCCCCTCCGCTGAGCTTCTCGGGCTGCGAGCCGTCCGCGTGCATGACGAAGATGCCAAGAATGTCGGGGGCGGCGTTTTCGCCGTACGCGATGCGCGTGCCGTCGGGCGACCAGCTGGGATGGCTGTTGCCCATAACCTGGTTCGGCAAGATCCGCGCGGGCGCTGACCCGTCGGCCGGGAGCACGCCGATCTCTGGTGGAAAGCAATTGCCACATGGCGTTTTGAACTCGGCGTCGGCGATCAGCCGGCCGTCGGGCGAGGGCGCCGGGTAAAGGTGGTCCATGCCTCCGTGCGTGATCTGGCGCAGCGCCCCCGAGGCGAGCTGTTCATACAGCTGGTGGGGGAGTTCGCTTTGTGCCGTGTAGACGAGCGCCTTCCCGTTCTGCGCGACGGCGAACGTCACCGCGTATTCGCCCGGCCGTAGGACCGGGAGACGGCGAATCACGCGGCCAGCGATCGTCTCGATCGTCGCGACCCGTCCGGGGCCGAGAAACGCGAGCCGGCGGCTATCCGCAAACCACGTGCCAAGCCCGGGCAGATGCGCTTCGACACGGCCAGAGGGAACACCGACGATGACCGCCTTGGAGTCGGCATCGGCCAGCTCGAGGTGCGCACTGTCCGGCGAGAAAGAGTCGGTCATGGCTCCCGCGGGCAGGCGTTGCAGCTTTCCCGTGTCGACAGCTGCGAGCCACTGCCCTTTGCGTAGGCGATCGAGCACGAGCGACTTGCCGTCGGGCGAGAGCGCCACCGCTTTCCCGGCGAAGCGGTGGATTGCTCGCCCCTGCTCGTCGTAGACAACCGTCGAGCCCCCGTTCGCGGGATCGTTGCTGAACGTTCCGCTGGTGATCGCCAGGCGAGGCGCCTCTTGCGCCCAGAGCGCCTGATCGCCCCGGAGCGAAAGGCGCAGCCGACCGCGAGCGTCCACGATCCGGATCACGTGACGCTGCTCACCCGGAGGACCGAGGGCGTAGGCGAGTCGTCCTCCGTCCGCCGACCACAGCGACGGTGCCCGCTGACTCGGCGTCGCGTTCCGGAGCTGCGCCAGCTCTCGCCCTGAACGGTCGACGAGCTCGATCCGATAGCTGACGCTGCGCTTGCCGTAAAGGACCAGCGCGACGGCGAGCTCCGCGCCGCTCGGCGACCAACTGGCGCTCACGTCGTTGGTGGTGCTCGGCAGGCCGACGAGCCTGCGAACAGGCGCATTGGAACGAACCTGCGCGCCGTACAGCGCCATACCCCTGCGGTCGCTCTTGAAGACGACCTGCCCGCCGTGCAGCGCGACGACCTGGTCGGAGTGCGCATCATCCCGGCTGATGTCGCGCCGCGCACCGCTGGCCAGATCGACCGAATAGACCTCGGCGTTGTAGTCGGGTGCCCGGTTGCTCGCAAAGACCAGGAGCGCCGGACCCTGAGCGCTCGTGCCCGCGACCGAGCCGCCCCCAGCCGACGCCACCAACAAGCCCATCAGCACCAGCACCGCAAATCGCGCGCGACCACCGATCACCCCCCGTCCCATGACCCGACGATCCGACCAGCGACAGTGGTAGTTCTCGGACATCACGCTGGTGCGGCTTGCCAGTCGCTGAGTCGTCTTCCCCGGGGAGGCTCGGGCAGGAGATCTTGCCGGAGTTGATGCGGTAGCTGTCCCAGGCGATCGTGACTGCTTGGTGGCTGACGCGGTTCATGCTGCTGGTGCTCGCGCCGAACGTGATCGAGGCCGAGGATGTCCCCGTTGGCCGGGAGTTGAGTCCACGGGGATACGTCGGTGACATCCGGCACGAGGTCGAGACTAACTTCGGCCTACCCGGCAGGCAAGCGCATTCGCCGCGATTGCGCCAAGCTTTCGCGAGCGTCGCGCACCCGAGCCGAGTATCCGGACCTGCAGGCTTCAGATGACGCATTCATCGTCCTCGCAACTCTCTGGCGGAGCCGCTTCCAACACGGCCCATTCGAAGCAATCCTCCGCCTGGCCGGCCGAGCCACCGCACGCGACGCCCGTGAGACGGGACGAACCCTGGTGTGATCCGCGCAGTCGTGCGCACCTCGTGAGGTCGTGGCAGCTAGCCGCGCTCTCGCCGCCGGACCTCTTGCGTGGCTGCAGCCCTAAGCTCGCTCGATGGGCGTCAAGAGGGCTTGGGTAGCGGCGGTTGGGTTCGCGCTCGTCGTCGCGACGGCGTGCGCACTCGGCGGCGTAAGCCTGGCAGGCTCAACGGGTCTCGCCGGCGATTCGCCGCCGGCTCGCGTATTCGAGGCACCGAGACTGGATCGAGTGCCGGCGAGTGTGCTCGTTCAGTGCCAGCTCGCGCAGGCTCGAACCCGGGCAGCAGTGCTTTGTCCGCGGAAGTTGCCGCGAGCCTGGCTGCGTGCCTGGCGCGCCCGAGCGGGAACGCCGCCACCGGTTGTCTCCGCCCAGCACACCGACTATCTCGATCGCGGCGGCCGGAATCTCCTCCTGACATTTGGATATGGAGCTCCCTGGGAGCCCGACTCGGGACCGGGCTGGCAGCAGCACCTCTGGCGCAATCGTCCATGCTGCTTCCTGCACTTCGAGGTGTTTCTGCGGACTGCAGGTCGTGCGTTCGCGACGACGGGAGGGCGGCGCGCCGTGCTCGCCGGACACCGCGGCATCTACCTGCCGGCGCTCGGCAACAAGATGCAGTGCGGTTCGGTCGAACGATCGGCGTTCTGGTGCAATCACGCGATCTTCATCTGGCGGCAGCAGGGCGTCCAGTACGCCGCGACGCTCCACTACTTCGGCTCCGGCACGCGAGCGCTGCTCGGTCGCCTCGTCGCGGAACTCAGCCCAGTCCGA
>CAZYYP010000055.1:0-16578 GCA_964651695.1 uncultured Gaiellales bacterium
TCGAACGGCGCCGTCCCGTCCGTCTTGGTGTCGTGGATCGTGACCCACAGCGTCTTGAAGACGTGGCCGTAGGTGTGCAGATCCTTCGTGTCCGCGGAGAGGATGTCGGCGTCGGCCTGCCCCGCGTGGAACGTGATCGGGCCGGCGTGCTCGAGCGATGCGACCTGCAGCGCCTGGAGCTTGCCGCCCTTGTCGAGATCGGACGGGTCGTACGGGAGCAGCCGGTAGATGAAGCTGTTCGGCTGCTTCGCATGCGTGTTGACCGTGCCCGCGGGCCCGCCGCTGTCCTCGACGATGTAGACGTTGCCGTACTTGTCGTTCTGCACGCCCTCGAAGCCGCCCTGCCCGAGCACGCCCCAGAGCTTCGAGACCTTGGACGGGAAGTCGAGCGTCGCCTCGACGAGGCCGCCCGAGGATCCGCCCTCGGTCGTGAAGAGCAGGCGCTGCGCGAACGGATCCCAGGTCGAGCCGTCGATCTCGGGCACGGGCGTCCCGTCGGTCTCGCTCTCGGCGAGCTTGGTGACGCGATGGGCAGCGTCGGCGTCGAGGTTGATGCGCGTGAGGTAGTCGCCCGCGGCCGTCCCGAGCTCGTGGCCCTGGTAGAGGAAGTGCGTGCCGTAGTCGTAGGCCGGATCGGCGCCGTGCTGACCCTTGACCACGAGGTAGGTGTTCTTGTCGGGCTCGCTCTTCGTCGCCTCGACGTTGTGGCCGGCGGCCTGCACGTCACCCGGCGCCGGGATCATCGGCCCGTCGTTGAAGTACCCGTACCAGCTCGTCAGCGCCGACGGGTTCTCGAGCGCGGTCGAGCCCTGCGCGACGGTGACCTCGCGCCACTGCGGCGCGAGCTTGTCCGGCAGCGAGATCCCCGCCGCCTTGGTGTTGGCGGGACCGGCATCGGTCAGCGCCGGCCCACTCGCGAACGTCGTGGCGCCGAGCACCGCGACCCCTGCGAGCGCCACTGCGATCCCTGCGATCCGAAACCTCTTCACGGACACGGGCTACCCCTCCACTCGGCTCACGCGGGACCTGCTCGCGGCACGTCCACGCTCGGTCGATGACAACGTAGGTATGAGCCGATTCCGGCTGGGCACCCGGGTGGTGAAGATGTCGTGACCGTCTGGAGAACGCCTCAGGCCGCCGGATCCGTGCCGCTGCGCGCTACGGGAAAGCCGCAGCTGCAGGTGGGGGCGGGCACGCATGCGGCGCGACAGGGTCACCCGTAGCTTGCAGCCATGATGAACGGGTACGACATGAACGGCTGGGGCTGGGCAGGCATGACGATCATCGCGTTCGCCGCGCTCTCGATCGTCGCCCTCGTCGCCTGGGGAATCGCGCGCCGGCCGCGCGATCCGCAGGCGCACGAGGCATCCGCCCGCGTGCAACTCGACGCGCGGCTCGCGAGCGGCGCGATCGACACGCGGGAATATCGCGATCGGCTGGACGCCCTCACGAGTGCAGAGCCCGCGCGAGGCGCGCGCTGAGGGGTCTTTCCCGGCGATCGCCCTCAGGCCGGCGTTTCTTCGCCTCCGGGCGCGTACCCCGCGCCCGTCAGCATGCGCCGCAGATCGACGATGACCTGCCGGTCGATGTCCTTGCCGTGCGGCGCGGGCACCAGTTCGGTCTCCGCGCCGAGCGTGACCTTGAGCTTGCCATTGTGCTCGTGGGTCGTGGCGCCGATCGCATCGAGCAGCGACACGACCTGCCGCCACTCGATGTTGCCGCTCGCCGGATGGCTGAAGATCGCCTCGAGCGTGTTGCGGTGGTGGTTGTTGAGATGCTCAGGCAGGAGAGGCCTCCGAGAGGGTTTTCAGGCGCACTGCCTGCCGGCGAACTCGGGCCTTCCGCCGGTCAGGACGGGACGCCCGCGAGCGCAGCGCTCGTGGATTCGAACGTGGGCAACATCCCGGCGAGGCCCGTCAGGGTGGACGTCCGGCGCACGGTCGTGGCTTCGGGTGGGATGACGAGCCTGAGCCATCCTCCTCGCCCGATCACCCGGTCGCAGGCGAGCGAGAGCACGCCGATCACGGACGAGTCCATGAACGTGCATTCGGACAGGTCGACGAGCACGTCGCGCTTGCCTCCCGCCATGGCGAGCGAGTCGGCCAGGCGCTGCTTGCCGCTGAGGTCGTGCTCGCCGCGCAGCTTGACGACGGCGATGCCGGGCTCATCGAACAGCACCGCGATTGCTGCGGGCGTGGGCTTGTCGTCGAGCGCTGTCATATGAACCCCGATCTGACCGCGGCCCCGGAGCGTGACTGTGCCCGGGGTTGAGCGACTCCACGGGGACGGGCTCTGGGTCAGGGTGGACGCGCGCCTCCCATCATACGTGCGCCCTGCTCTGCCGCGGGCCTGGCGATGCCTCGACCGCTGTCCGGCATCCTTCGACCGACGTCTATCTCTCTGAGCGGAGGCAGCGTCATGGCGCCGATCGCGCGGCGTTCGAGCGTTCAGGCGGCCGACGCCTGCAGGCGGTGGATGCTGTCCATCAGCTCCGTGGCCGTGAACGGCCAGGGCCACACGACCCGCTCGTACCCGCTGCCATCGACGATGTAGATCATCTCGTCGTGCGACATCTCGTGCACGGTCGTGCCGGCCACGTGGACGTCCTTCGCCAGCACCCCGACCTGATAGCTGCGCCAGACCCGTTCCAGCTGCGTGCGCGGCCCTACGGCCCACCGCCAGGACGGTCCTGTTCGCCACTTGCGGATGTCGCCGATCAGATTGGCGTGCGCGTTGCCCCACGGGTTGACGCTCACGGCGACGATCGCCGGGCGGGAGGCGGCCGGCAGTGCTCGCTCGACATTCCCCAGCACCGCCGCCTCGAGCGGGCAGAGCTGCCGGCAGACCGGGTCGACGAACGCGAGGATCGTCAGCGAGCTGCCGCCTGCGCGGGGTGTCACCGGGCGCCCGTTCTGGTCGCGGAGCACGAACGGCGGCGCGCGCCGCCGGCGGGCCGGCCACGTGATGCCCTTCGCAGGCGCGACGGGCGCGGCCGGCGAGCTCGACCGCCAGTGCAGGTAGCCGAACGAACGGGCGTCGGCCACGGCCGCGACCACGACGACCAGTCCCAGCACGAGCATCACGGCCCGATACGACCCCAGGCGAGCGCGGCGCGGGAGTGGCACGCCGGCGTCCGCGGCGCCGGGCACGGCGGGCTGTGCGGCAACCGGAGGCTCCCGCCGCCACCTGCGCCGCACGATCGCGCCGGCGAGGCCGATCGCCACCAGCAGACCCGCGGCGCCGGCCACGACTGCGCGCAAGCCGATACCGGACGGTGTGCGAGCTGCCGCTGCGGGCGCCTTCGGCGAAGCGGGAATCGGATGGCCATCGACCGCGGCGATCGAGCGCACCGCCGCGGCGGCAGAAGCGAGCAGCCCGGAGGTGCCACCGGTCGGAGTGAGAGAACGCAGCGCGTGCACCTCGGGCGTGACCCGTCCCCCGGCGCGATAGACGCCGAACCCGTTCGGCATCGCGACCAGGAGCAGGCCGTGAAACCGGTTGGAGAGCTCGGCGCCGAGAAACCGCGCATAGCTCTGCGGCCGGCGCCAGAGCGGGGTGAGCGACCCGAGGTCGTAGGCCGACCCGATCACGGCGACCTTGACCGGCAGCTTGGCCGTCCGCGCGGCGTCGACGACCGCTTGCAGCTGCGCGCGAGCGGTCGACGACGTACCGACCGGGACATAGATGGACTGACTCCAGAGGTAGTCGCTGGCGGGGTCGCCGTCCGCGCGAGCTGGCGGCGCCGCCAGCGCCGCAGCCGCCACCACCAGCGCCGGCAGCAGCAGGGACGCGCGCGCCGCCCGCAGCCACCCGGCCCGCAGCGCGTGCGCGTCGCCGTTCACGCGCCCCTCGGGAACAGGTACGCGCGGTGCGGCGGAACGTAGCCGCCCACCTCGAGCACGATCTCGGCGTGGCGCGTCAGCGGCACCGCCCGTGGATCTCCGAGCATGCGGCGGCCGCCGAGATAGACGCGCACCTCCCCGTGGAACCCCAGCAGCCGCCGCGCACCCAGCGGCCGGCCCCAGATGGCGAACAGGTCGCCGAGCGTCGTCCGCCGCCCGTGAGCGACCCGGATCAGCCCGGTCGGATCGGTCGTGCGTAGCGGGTACGAGCAGCGGCCACCGGTGACAACGCCATCTGACCACGCGCGCGGCGGCGCGACGCCGATCCCGCCGGGCAGCAGGATGACCTGGCGGTGGGCGAAGAGCTCGACGTGCACGCCGAACCTCTCCCGGCTTGCCGGGATGCAACGCAGGCCGCGGATGGCCGACCCCGTGACGGCCCCAGGGCCGGGGTGGTAGGCGCGTCCGAGGCCGATCGGAGTCGGCACCAGCTGCACGGGATGCGCCGACTGCGAATCCCTGCGCGCCGCGCGTGTCCCGGCCCACGCCGAGCTCACGAGCGCCACCAGACCGCACAGCGCAGCGAGGACGATCACCCGCCGCCGCACGCTCGCGCGCGCCGCTCGGAGGTGGTGCGGCTCACGCATCACGCCGGACCGCGACGGGCGTCCGCGCCGGCGCCGACCGCCGCGCCCGCGATGGGCGTCCCACCGAACGCGCGGAAGAGGTTCACCATCATGACCGCGACGATGACCGTGTTGGCTTCGACCGCCATGGCCACGCCCGCGATCCGCTGATCGGCGATCGCACTGATGCCACCCAGCTTCGGCGTGTGCAGGTAGAAGTCGTAGAGGGGGTGCAGCGCAAGGTAGATGGTCAGGTCGAGCGGGCTGATCGCCAGGAACGCGACCCCCAGGTACACCACCTTGCCGACCGCCGACAACGCCCCGGGGACGACCTCCGGCCACCAGAAGACGAGGCCGGAGACCAGGAATGCGAGATGCTCGACCCCGAGTGCCGCCGTGTGACGGAGCGAGTAGTCGTACACGGCGGGGATGTGCGTGACGTACCAGGTCGCGAGCCAGATGCCCATTGCGAAGCGCGGTGACACCAGCCGAGCGACCCATCTGCGCGACGCGAGGGCGCGGATCATCGGCGCGCTCAGCCCGAGCAGGAGCAGCGGCGGGGCCCAGTCGCCGAGCATGACGTTCTGGAGGAGGTGGAAGCTCAGCATGGACGTCAGCGCGAGGTGCTCGATCGGCGAGAGCAGCGAAAGGGCGATGACGAGCAAGCCGGCCGCGAACGCGAGCACGCGAGAGCGGGACACCGGCTGCCCGCGCCGCCGCAGCACGACGCACACGATCCAGTAGTCGACCGCGATCAGGAACAGGCCGGCGGCCCACTCGAGATCCAGCACCGGCTGCCACGGATGGAGCACGCCGCGAGTATCTCAGCCGCCGCGGTGTCAGACAAACGCGGCGATCCGGCCGGGCCTCCCGCGCCTCGGGCGGCAGGACTCCAGGCATCCGCCTGGCGCGGTCAGAGATCGGGGCGCGGCGGGGATTCGAGCAGCGTGATCACCGCCGGAACGCAGACGGTCGCGGAGACGATGCCGCCGACCACCGCGATCGCGACCGCAAGGCGCGCCGCAAGCGCCGGCCACGCCGAGAGCGCGAATCCATGCCCGAAGAGGGAGAGCTCGGGGAGGGCGAACGTCGTGGTGAACGCCGCGATCAGCGCCATCACGCCAAGCTGCGCGACTCCGGGCGCGGCGACGACGACCACGAGCAGGAAGAACGCCGTCGCGCCGGAGAACGCGATCGCGAAGAGGACGGTCAGGGGCGTCACGCGCCCGGCGAGGATGATTCCGAACCACCCCGCCAGGAGCGCAGCGACCGCAATCGGCAGCAGCAGCGATGCGGCCTGCCGCTGCCGGCGCAGCGACAGGGCCCGGGCGCCGACGCCCCCGATGGCGACCAGCACCGCGCCGGCCAGCAGCCACGGCCAGAGGGAGGGACCAGCGGCGAACCACTCCGTGCCCACGAGCCTCGTCGGGCGTCCGTCGACGATCAGCGGGATCGACCAGGCGGCGACCTCCTGCGGTCCGCTCGAGGAGGCCCGCACCGCCGGCATCGGCCGGAGCCGCCCCTCGTGCCACGCGAGCACATGCCCGCGAGTCAATCGGCGCCACTCGACCCCTCGCGCTGAAACGACGTCGCGCGCGCTGACGACGCGTGCGCTCGACGCCGTCGGCGAGGCCAGGTTGGCTTCCACCCCGGCTGGCGAGAAGCGCAGGAACGGCTCGCCCAGCAGCCCGAGAACGACGACGACGCGGCGCGAGCCAACGCGCAGCTCAAGCCGCTGGTCGCCGTCGAGCACGCGCGCCGCGAGGCCGGACGCAGCCGGGTGGAACCCGCCGACGTGCGCCTCGAAGTCCGTCGAGAGCGTCCCCGATCTGAGGTGCGCAGCAGCGGGCCCGGGAGCGAGGAGGCCCACGGCGACCACGAGCAGCAGACACCACCACAGGCGCAGCACGAACCAACCTCCCCGGCACTTCCGCTCCGTCGTGGCTCCACGGTATCCGCCGGGGATGGGACTGGACCGCCAGGCCGCGTTGCAGCCCTCCCGCGTCCGTGTGACACTTCGACGATGAGCGTTCCGGTGCCGTTCGGCGAGCATCCCTGGGAAGAGGAAGCCGAGGGCGTGCGTGCCCGTGTCGCCGACGTCGGCGGCACGCGCTGGGCGATCGTCGAATACGCGCCCGGGGCGGGCCGGCCCGAGTGGTGCGAGGTCGGCCATCGGGGCTACGTGGTGAGCGGCGAGATCACCTACGAGCTGACCTCCGGCGGCACCGTCGTCGCGCAGGCAGGGCAGGGGTTCCTGCTCACCCGAGACGACGCGCACCGCGGGCGAAACCACGGCAGCGTGCCCGCCGTGCTGCTCGTCATCGACGACGATTGACGACCGCTCCTGGACGTGTGCAGGGCGGCGAGACCAGCGTGCGGGGCATCCGATGTTCGAGCGGTTCACAGAGAGATCGCGCCTGGTTGTCGCCTTCGCCTCGGACGAAGCGCGCACGCTCGGGCACGCCGACCTCGGCACCGAGCACATCCTGCTCGGCCTGATACGCGAAGAGGACGGCCTCGCGGGCCGGGTACTCGCGTCCCTCGAGATCACGCTCGAGCACGTCCGCTCCGAGGTCGTCCGCATCGCCGGGCAGGGCGACGAGGTCACGAGCGGGCAGATCCCGTTCACGCCCCGCGCCAAGAAGGTGCTCGAGCTGGCGCTGCGCGAGGCGCTGTCGCTCGGCCACAACTACATCGGCACCGAGCACATCCTCCTCGGCCTCGTGCGCGAGAACGAGGGTGTCGCCACACGGATCCTGCTCGACCTCGACGCCGACGCCGAGAAGATCCGCAACGAGATCGTCCCCGTGTTCTCCGGCCACCGACGCGGTTTCCCGCGGCCTCGCGCAGGGCGAGGCGGAAGCGAGCCGACCACAGGCCCGCCTCGCTTCACGCGCGGAGCCAGAACCGTGCTCGTCCTCGCACAGGAAGAGGCCCGTGCCCTCACGCACACCCGCATGGGCA
This sequence comes from uncultured Gaiellales bacterium, assembly GCA_964651695.1. Lineage (GTDB taxonomy): Bacteria > Actinomycetota > Thermoleophilia > Gaiellales > JALYLC01 > JALYLC01. Next base: position 7,433 of record CAZYYP010000055.1, read on the forward strand.
CCGAGCACATCCTGCTCGGACTGCTCCGCGAACAACACGGGCTCGCCGCGCGCCTGCTCGACGCCCTCGAGATCACGCTCGACGACGTGCGCGCTCAGGTCGTCGCCATCGCCGGCCGGGGCACCGAGACGGCGACGGGCCACCTCCCCTTCACCCCCCAGGCCAAGAACGCGCTCGAGTGCGCGCGACGCGAAGCGCGCTCGCTCGACCATGACTCCGTCGGCACCGAGCACATCCTGCTCGCCATCCTGCGCGAGGAGGACGGCATCGCTGCGCGCATCCTGAGCGCTCGGCGACGCTGAGACGACGCCGCCTCGACGGAATGCGGGTGAATCCATCCGGTCACGCCGGTCGTGGCACGAGGGCGTCGCCGCGAAGCAGCCGTTCGATACCGCCCATCCCCCAGTGCTGGCTCCCGCCGACGACGAGTGACGGAACACCCGCGACGCCTGCTTCCTCGGCGGTCGTGCGTATGGCATCCAGCCGGGCGATCCACACGGAGCTGTACGCGGCGGCGATCGCGCCATCCGGGTCGAGACCGGCGCCCTGCGCGGCGCGGGCGATCTGCGCCTCGCTCGAGATGTCCTCGCCCTCGCAGAAGAACGCCTCGTACAGCGCATGCTTGAAGGCACGGAGCTGCCCCTGCTCCGAGGCCCACAGGCAGGCAGCGAGCGGAAGCGTCGAGCGCGGCTGGAAGCGCGGCAGGTGGATCTCGACTCCCAGAGCCAGCGCCCGCGCATAGACGCGGCGCGTCCAGTCGACGCGCAGATGGTCGCCGCGCGGCAGAAGCAGAGGAGCCGGCGCCGGTCGCAACTCGAACGGCAGCCACGCGACCTGGATGCTGCCCGCGTCCTCGGCCCGCTCGACCGCGTGCGTCTCGAGATACGAGTACGGGCAGACGACGTCGTAGTAGAACGCGACCTGCCTCATGCGCGCCCCGGGCGGGCAGAGGCGAGACGGGTCACGAGCGACGGCGCGCGCTGCCCTACGTGGTGCGGCCTGCCCTGGTCAGCACCGCTCCTCCGGATGACCTCGTGATCGGATGTCGCACGCGACGCCATGCCGGCGATCGTACCCCTCTCTCCCGCAGCGCCTCAGTACGACTTCGGCATGCCCAGCACGTGCTGCCCGAGGTACGCGAGGATGAGGTTGTTGTGGATCGGCGCGCTGATGTAGAGGCGGTTCTCGCGGAACTTGCGCTCGACGTCGTACTCCTCGGCGAAGCCGAAGCCGCCGTGCGTGTTCAGGCACGCGTCGGCCGCCTCCCACGAGGCCTCCGAGGCGAGCAGCTTCGCCATGTTCGCCTCGGGCCCGCACGGCCGGCCCGCCTCGAACAGCTCGGCCGCCTTCCAGCACATCAACTCCGCCGCCGAGACCGCCGCATAGGCGCGCGCGAGTGGGAACTGGACGCCTTGATTCTGTCCGATCGGACGATCGAAGACGATGCGCTCGCCTGCGTACGCGCTCGCACGCTCGATGAACCAGTGGCCATCCCCGACGCATTCGGCCGCGATCAGGATGCGCTCCGCATTCATGCCGTCGAGGATGTAGGAGAAGCCCTTGCCCTCCTCGCCGATGAGCGCGTCGGCGGGCAACTCCAGATCCTTGATGAACAACTCGACGGTCGCATGATTCATGAGCGTGCGGATCGGGCGTGCCTCGATGGCGCCACCGGCCGCACGCAGATCGACCAGGAACGTCGACAGGCCACCCGTCCGGCGTTCGCCCTCGGCAGGCGTGGACGTGCGAGCCAGGAGCAGCATGAGGTCGGAGTGCGCGAACCGGCTCGTCCAGATCTTCTGCCCGTTGACGAGCCAGCCGCCGTCGGGCCTGCGGTCCGCACGGGTGCGCAGCGCGAGCGTGTTGCTGCCGGCATCCGGCTCGGTGACGCCGAACGCCTGCAGACGCAGCTCTCCCGCTGCGATGCCGGGCAGGTAGCGCTGCTTCTGCTCCTCGGAGCCGTGCCGCAGGATGGTGCCCATGATGTACATCTGCGCGTGGCAGGCGCCCGAGTTGCAGCCCTGATGGTTGATCTCCTTGAGGATGAGCGCCGCGTCGCCGAGCCCGAGCCCCATGCCCCCGTACTCCTCGGGGATCAGTGCGGCGAGCCATCCGCCCTCGGTCAGCGCCGCGACGAACGCCTCCGGATAGGCACTCTCGCGATCGAGCTCGCGCCAGTACTCGCCGGGAAAGTGCTTGCACAACTCCGCGACGCCCCCGCGGATGGCCTCCTGATGAGATGTCAGACCTAATGTCACGTCACGGATGCTAGCGTCCGCGCGGCCGCTTCCGAGGAGGACTCCCATGTCGCTCGTCCTGCACGACAACCCGCTCTCGTCGAACGCCCAGAAGGTGCGCTTCCTGCTCGCCGAGCTCGGCCAGTCGGCCGAGTTGCGCGAGGTGCCCTTCGCACGGCCGCGACCGGATTGGCACCTCGCGGTGAACCCCACCGGCGGGATCCCCGCGATCGTCCACGACGGCTTCCGTCTGGCCGAGTCGAACACCGTGCTGCGGTATCTCGCGACGCGCTCGGGCGATACGCAGATCTACCCGTCCGACCTGCCGGATCGCGCCACCGTGAACTGGCTCCTGGATGCGATCACGACGTTCCTCCGGCCCGCGCTGCGGCCGATCGAGCAGGCGGACTCCGAGGGCGCCGGCGCGGCATTCGCCGGTGCACTGCCGCAGCTCGAGCTCTTCGAGGGCCTGCTCGACACGGCTTCGGCATGGGCCTGCTGCGGCCGCTTCACGATCGCAGACGTGGCGGCGACGCCGGTACTCCACCGGCTGCGCCGGAAGGGGCTCCCGTTGACGGAGGTCCCGCGCCTCGCGACCTGGGCGACCGCCTGCTGCGAGCGGCCCGCCTGGGCGGAGGTGGCAGCCGCGGCCGGCATCTAGGCACGGACGAGCGGGAAGACCTCCTCGGCCGCACGCCGCATCGACGCCAGCACGAGCTCCTGCGGCATGCCCGGCCACTGGAAGCGGAACAGGAGGCTCGTCGCCCCGAGGCGCGCGACGTGCTCGCGTACCTCGCGGGCGCAGGACTCGGGGCCGCCGACGATGAAGCGCCCGCCCTGCGCGAGCTCGTCGAACGCCTGACGCAGCGTGTCCCCCGGCGGCAGCACCTCGTCCTGGCCCCACTGCACGTAGGCCTCGTACTTGTGCTCGAGGTACGGCCGCGCGACGCGCATCGCCGATGCGTCGTCGGCGCCGACGTAGAGCTCCTTGATGATCGGGATCTCGCTCGCGGGCGGACGGCCGCAGCGCTCGCGCTCGGCGTGGTAGAGGCCGAGCTGGCGCTCGAGCTCGTCGAGCTTCGTGTGCGGGTTGAGCAGCCACGCGTCGGCGAGCCGCGCGGCGCGCAGAACCGCGTTGTCGCTGTTGGCGGCCAGCCAGATCGGCGGCCTCGGACGCTGAGACGGCCGCAGCGAGAGCCGCTGCTCGCGCAACCGGAAACCGTGACCCTCGGCCGTCACGACCTCACCCTCGAGCAGCCGGCGCACGACGTCGAGCTTCTGCTCGAACACGCTCAGCCGCCGCGCGGGGAGTCCGAAGGCGTCGTTCTCCTCCTGCCGGTAGCCGAGTCCGAGGCCGAGCACGAAGCGCCCGTCGGTGATCGCATCCAGCGTGGCGGCGTTCTCCGCGACCTCCACCGGGTTGAGCAGCGTCAGCAGGAAGATGCCGGAGCAGACCCGCATCTCCCCTGCCTCGGCCGCGATGCGGGCGAGAAGGGGCGCGAGCTGGAGCATCTGGTAGGGCCGCGCGAGGAAGTGCTGGCCGGCGGAGACGTCGTCGAAGCCGAGCTCGCGGGCCAGCCGCACCTGCTCGCAGCAGTCGCGTGCGATCTGGCTCGCCGCCATCTGCGGGGGGTGCTGCGCCGAGAGGAAGATGCCGAACCGCGGGACCATTCAGGACGCTCCAGGTGAAATGTCGGACGTTCGTCGATAGTGTCGCTCGGAACCCGGAGGGAGGAGCGCATGAGCAACAAATCGACCGCGACCGCCGAGAACGCCCTGACGCAGGCGGAGATCGACGAGTACCTCGGCCGCAGGATCATGGCCCGCATGGCCACGCAACGGGCGGACGGCTATCCCCACCTCACCCCGATCTGGTTCGTGTGGGAGAACGGGCGCTTCCTGCACACGCTCGGCGCCAACCGCGTGCACCTCGCGAACCTCGCGCGCGACCCGCGCATGAGCCTCGTCATCGACGAGGACTACCGGCTTGCGGAGGGCCTCGCGGCCGGCGCCCGCTCGATCACGGTGCGCGGCGACGCCGTTCTCTCGCAGGATCCGGATCTCATCCGCGACGTCACGTACAAGGCGCTGGTGAAGTACCTGGGCGCCGCCGACGCCGAGCTCTACCTCGAGCCGATCATGGCCGAGGGCCGGACGATCGTGACGATGACCCCGACTGCCTGGGTCACCTGGGACTACACCAAGGGCGATTAGGGAGCCACGCCGGGCGTGATGTCGTAGAACCGCTGCTCGACCGGCGCCGCCAGGACGCGCGCGGCGCAATCCGCGTCGTTCGCGTACCCCGTGAGCGGCACGACCCGCACGGGCACCGAGATCCCGGCCCGCGCGCTCTCGAACGGCCAGGGGCTGAGCGAGCAGCCGCCGGCCGTCGGCTCGACGGCGAGCTCCCCGTCATCGGGCAGCACGATCCGCATGCTGCCCGTGCCGGCGGGATCGCCCCTGCAGAGCCACAGCGAGAGCCGGTCGAAGACTTGCAGCAGCACGTAGTTGCGCCAGAACTCCTGATCGGAGACGCCGAGCTCGCGCTGGAGTGCGAGGAAGCGCTCCTCGATCCTGGCCACGAACTCGTCGATCTTCGCCTGCGCGTCCGCAGCGCGCGTCATCTGGAGCGCGGCCTGCGTGCCGTAGCGCTGCCGGTAGATGCCGGCGAGATGCTTGCCGACCAGCATCCCGGCGTAGCGATTGCGTGCCGTGACCTCGGCGATCCCCGCCTCGTAGAACTGCAGGTGGAGGTCGATGTCGACCCGCAGAAAGTTCTGCGGACGGCCGGTCTCCGGGTCGAGGCGCGGCGCGGCCTCCCACGACCGCCAGCCGGCGTCATGGAGGGTGGCCGCCGTGAGCACGGACTCGCGCGGCTCCAGCCCGGGCCAGAGCGAGGCGAGCGAGCCCGCGACGAGCGAATGATCGACCTGCATCACGATCTCGGCGGCGTCTCCGACGGGATGGACGATCATCGGACGATGTACCCCCCGTCGACGACGAGCGCGGCGCCCATCGTCGAGCTCGCGCCGGGCGAGGCCAGATAGGCCACCGCGTCGGCAACTTCCTCGGCCGTGACAAGGCGCGAGTGCAGCTGCATCGCCTCGTAGGCCCTCCGCTCGGCCGCCGGGTCGGCGGCACCGCCGAAATACGGCTCGAGCAGCGGCGTGTCGGTCGGCCCTGGACAGACGCAGTTGACCCGGATTCCCTCGGGCCCGTGGTCGATCGCCATCGCGCGCGTGAGCGAGATGACCGCGCCCTTGGACGCGCAGTACGCTGCGGCGCCGGCGGCGGCGACGATGCCGAGCTGCGACGCGATGTTGACGATCGCGCCGCCGCCGGAGGCGCGCAGATGCGGGATCGCGGCGCGCGCCGTCAGGTAGACGCCGCGCAGGTTGACGGCGAGCACGCGATCCCACTCCTCCGGCGCGGTGTCCGCGACGGTCCCGCGCGCGGCGATGCCCGCTGCGGCCACGACGACGTCGAGCCCGCCGAGCTCCGCAGCGGCCCGGTCGACAGCGGCCGCGAGCGCATCCGGGTCGGTCACGTCGCACGCGAGCGTCACCTCGGCACCGCTGAGGGCGACAAAGGCGGCGTTGCGGTCGAGCGCCGCCACGCTGCAGCCATCGTTCTGGAAGCGATCCACGCAGGCCGCTCCGATGCCGGAGGCACCTCCCGTCACCAACACGCGTCTCATGCTCAGCCCTCCATCGCCAGTCCGAACAGTGTCGTCGCATTGCCACCCATCACCATTGCGCGCTCGTCGTCGCCCATCTCCGCATGGCGCACGCGCTCGACCTCGTAGCCGAGGTCGAAGACGGGGGCGCACGAACCGTGCAGCAGACGCTCGGGCCCGAACTGGCGCACGCACGACTCGAGCCAGTCCTGACGGTACATGCCGGCCGAGAGCGCGCACAGGTTGGGCGCCGCCGCGAGCGCGAGGTCGGCGGACTGCTGTGCGAGCCCCGACATGCTGACCTGCCCGCCGCGCGTCATCACGACGGTGCCGTCCACCCGCCGCGCGAGATCGGCCAGCGAGAGCGCCTCGGAGACGAGCGGATGCCCCGCCTCGACGATCACGGGCCGGCCGTGCGCGGCCGTCTGCGCGGCGAGCGCGAGCGCGCGCTCCGAGTTCGCGGCGAACGTCTCCTCCCACGGGTGCAGGAGCAGGCCGCGCACCGACGGGTGGGCGAGCAGCGCGGCGAGCCGCTCGGCCGCGTCGTCCTGCCAGGGGTCGAGCCGCGCGAGGCAGACGGCCCGCCCACCGCTCGCGCCGCACTCCTCCGCGAGGCGCTCGCTGGCGCCCGCGAGGTCATAGTCGGAGGGCTTGGCGGGCGCCGAGACCAGGAGGTCGAGACCGGCCGCGGGCGCGTCGGCGAGCAACTCGCCGAGGCTGCGCCCGCCGCCGTAGAGGCTCGCTCCGGCGTACACGAGCGCATCGACGATCACCGCGCCACCCGGTCCATGAGCGCGCGCTGGTTGTCGTGCAGCACCTTGCGCAGCTCCGCAGGTGCGAGGCCGGCGCGGCGCAGCTTCTCCAGCTCGATCGCCGGCGGGCATCCAGGGCCGTCCGAGCCGAAGATCACGCGCTCCGCGCCGATGCGGCGCACCGCTTCCCCGATCAGGTCGGGGTACGGGCAGGCCGAGGTCTCGAGGACGACGTTCTCGCAGCGCTCGGCGACGGCCAGCGCATCCTGCCCGTGGTAGTAGGCGCCCATGTGGCCGAAGACGATCGTCGCCTCGGGGACGCGGACGGCAGCCTGCTCGAGCTCGAGCGGCGTGCAGAACGGGTCGTCGCCGCAGTGGATGAGCGTCGGCGCGCCGAGCCGGGCAGCGGCGCGGATCAGGCGCAGCGAGCTCTCGTCGGCCGGGTGCGCGATCGTGGTCACGGGGTGCAGCTTGAGCCCGACGAAGCGCAGCTCGCGGATCGCTCGCACGAGCAGCCGCTCGGCCTCGTCGCCGTACCACGGGTGGATGCGCGCGTAGGCCTCGAACCGTCCCGGCCAGCGTGCGCAGACATCCGCGATCATCTCCAGCGCCGTCGGATTGACCTCCGGCGCGTCGGTGATGGTCATGATCACGGCCGTCTGGACGCCTGCGGCATCGAGCTGCTCGATCGCCAGCTCGGGCGGCATGTGCCAGCCCAGCGCCGGGACCTCGTCGACGTGGAAGTGGGCATCGATGACGGGCTCGATCACGCGCCGACCCTACCGGCCGCGCCGCGGGGTGAAAAGTCAGACGTACGCGGCTATGCTCGCCGCGGCCCACCCGACCCCGGAGATTGCCCCATGCCGTACACCACCCTGCCCGACGGGATCCGTCTCTACTACGAGTTCACCGGACCCGAGGACAAGCCCGTCATCCTCCAGTTCGGCGGGTCGCTGTTCGGACGCCAGAACTTCGGGCTCGTGAACGACGGCTTCCGCGAGAACTTCCGCCTGCTCTCCTTCGACGCTCGCGGCTACGGGCGCTCCGACGTCCCCAGCGAGAGCTACAGCATCGAGGGCTGGGCCGATGACGGCGCGGCGCTGCTCGACGCCGTCGGGCTCGACCGCGTGCTCGTGCACGGCACGTCGATGGGCGGCATGATCGCGCTCGCCTTCGCGTGCAAGTACCCGGAACGCTGCATCGCCGCGTGCCCCGACGTGGCCTTCGCCCGGCCGGACGTGCACCGCAAGGCGATCTTCCGCTTCTGGCGGCGCTGCGCCGAGACGATGAGCTGGGACGACTTCGCCGACCACGTGACGACGCAGGCCGTGGGCTGCCACCACCTCGAGAAGCCCGAGGGCGAGAACACGTTCGAGATGGTGCGGCAGATCACGCGACTGAACTCGACGTTCACGGTCCGGCAGGCCTGCCTCGCGATGGAGGTCATGGATCTCGAGCCGCTCGTGCACACGCTCGAGCGGCCGATCCTGATGACCAACGGCACCTACGACATGCTCTGCCCGCCGGTGCTCGCCAAGTCGGGCTTCTCGGCACGTCAGATCGTCGCGCTCAAGCCCGGGCTCGCGCGCCTGAAGGAGTTCCCGGACATCGGCCACGCCGACCTCCTGGAGTGCCCCGACGAGGCGGTCGAGATCGTCACGGCCTTCTTCCACGAGGTGCTCGCGGCGGAGTAGGAAGCGCGCAGGGGCTCAGGCGGGGACGCGTGCGCGCCACGCATGGCGCACGACGCTCCAGTAGAACGCGCCGCTGGCCGCCGCGTGCTCGATCTCGGCCTCGAAGCGCTCGAGTTCGGCAGCCGAGAGGCGGCCCGACTGCTCGAGCCCGCGGCGGTAATGGGGCCAGTTGTGCGCGACGAACGTGTCGCCGCCCCACTCCGTCGCGTCGAGTACGAGCGAGCAGTGATCCTCCGGCACCAGGCCGGCCGCGGTCAGCCAGCCGCGCAGCCGCCTGCCTGCCCAGCCGTCGGGCTTGCCGTCCGCCCAGCCCAGGGCGACGCGGCGCCCGAGCTCGCGGTCGGCGACGTTGAAGCCCTGCGTGTCCCAGTCGGTGTCGGCGGCGAGGACCGCACCGCCGGGCCGCACGACGCGCGCGGCCTCGCGCAGCGCGGCGACGGGATCGTCGACGTACTCCAGCACCTGCACCATGCAGGCCGCGTCGTGCGAGCCCGGCGCGAGCGGGAGCGAGAGCGCGTCGGCTTCGACCAGCTCGCAGCCGAGCGCCCGGGCCGCCACCGCATCCAGCATCGCTCGAGCCGAGTCGATCGCGGTGACGTGCGCGCCCCGGGCGCAGAGCGCAGCGGCGAAGGCTCCGGGGCCGCACCCGATGTCTGCGATGCGCCAGCCCGGTTGCGGCGCGAGCAGATCGATCTGGCGTTCGCGCACCGCCGCCAGATCGGGCGCGGCGTAGGCCAGCGCGACGCGCTCGGCAGTCCGCGCGGAATCCCAGCTCACCTCAGTGCCA
>CAZYYP010000056.1:0-16536 GCA_964651695.1 uncultured Gaiellales bacterium
CTGCGCTACTTCCGCTTCCTCGACGATGTCACGATCGGCGGCGTGCCGGGCTGCCTCGTCTCGCGTACGGGCTACTCGGGCGAGCTGGGCTTCGAGATCTACACGCAGCCGGCGAACGCCGAGCGCCTCTGGAGCGCGCTGCTCGATGCGGGCCAATCGCTCGGGATCCGCCCCTACGGCCTCGCCGCGGTCGAGTCGCTGCGCATCGAGTCGGGCCTGATCTTCATCGGCTTCGACTACTTCCCCGGCTACACGTCGCCGTTCCACATGAACCTCGAGCGCATGATCAAGCTCGACAAGCCGGGCTTCTGCGGCAAGGACGCGCTCGTCGCCGAGCACGAGGCCGGCATCACGCACCGCATGGTCACGCTCGTGATCGCGGGTGACGTGGCACCCGACTACAACACCCCGGTCTACCGTCACGGCCGCGAGGTCGGGCGCCTGCTCTCGCCGAGCGCAGGCCCATCGCCGAGCATCGACCGCCTGATCGGGATGGCGTGCATCGAGACCGAGCTGACCGAGGTGGGCATGCAGGTCGACGTCGCCCTCGCCGACGGCCGCACGGTCCCCGCGCTCGTCGAGCAGTACCCGATCTACGACCCGGAGAAGACGCGCCCGCGGGGTTAGGACCCGACCGCCCTGTGGGCATCCTGGCCGAGGATGCCCACGGCGTCGCGGTCGCGCGCGCCCTGCAGCGGCTGCTGCCCAGGGAGGATCTGCTGCTGCTGTGCGACGACGCCTACGCGCCCTACGCGCGGCGGCGGCCGGAGATCGTCGTCCGGCGCGTCACCGAGCTGCTGGCCCAGTTGCGGGCAGGCGGCGCCAAGATCGTCGTCGTCGCCTCGCCGCAGGGCGTGCTCGACGCGCTGGCTGCGCAACCGCCGGGACGGGTGGCGCTGATCGGCATCGAGGCGCCCATCCCGCAGGCCGGCGCGGCCTGCGACGGGGGCGTCGTCGCCGCGGTCGTCGCCGCCGGCAGCATGCGCGGCCGCGTCTTCGGTCAGGCCCTGCGCCGCCAGCGCGGCGCCTCCGCGATCCACGTCGAGGAGTGGGCGCTCGACCCGGCAGTCGCCGTTGCCCGGGTGCCCGCGCTGATCGCCGCCGGTGTGGGCGCGCTTGCACTCACGTCCCCGGGGCTCTCGCCGCTCCGCTCCGCGATCGAGGAGGCCGCCGGCGGCGCGCTCGCCATCGTCGACGCCTGCGATGTCGCGGCCGCGCGGGTGGAGCGCACGCTCCGCCACGCCGGGCTGCTCGCACGGCGTCAGCGGCCCGGACGCCTCGTCACGCTCTCGAGCAACCCCGGCCGCGCGGCCGGCCAGATCAGCGCGAGCGCCGTGGCGGGTCGTACGGAAGCGAGTCGCGCGTGAGCAGGGGCCACAGCTCGCGCAGGCCGGCGCGCCGCTGCACCTCGCGTCGCCGGCGCAGCGCGCGCGGCGCCTCGCGCGCGTAGGGCGCGAGACGCCTCAGATAGCCGCGCACGCCCTCGTGCGCGGCCCGCGTCTCGTAGGCCTCGCGCGCCGGGAGCAGCGCGAGGTACAGCGCGAGCAGTGGCAGCGGCAACCCTTTGAGCGCGAGGATGGCTTTGTTGCGGCGCTCGAGCGCCGCGCGCCAATCGCCGGACGAGGCGCCCTGCGCGTGATGCACGACGGCGCCGGGGACATACACGCAGCGATGCCCGGCGAGGGCGGCGCGCAGGTCGAGGTCGACGTCCTCCCACGAGAGGAAGAGCTGCTCGTCGAAGAGGCCGATGTCGTGGAAGAGCGCGCGCCGGTAGAGCGCGGCGCCCGCGCAGGCGCCGAAGACGATGCGCGGCTCGTCGAAGCGCGGCCCGTCGGGCTCGCGGATGCCGCGGTTGTAGCCTCCGCGGCCGCGCACGTCGAATGCGTCCCCCGCGGCGTTGACGCCCCGGGCGCCGGTGAAGAGCATGCGCGAGGCCGCGAACGACAGCGACGGGTCGCGCTCGAGCGCAGCGACCATGGCCTCGAGCCACCCCGGCTCGGGCACGGCGTCGTTGTTGAGCAGTGCGACGTACGGGCTGTCCGAGCTCGCGATGCCGTGGTTGACGGCGGCAGCGAAGCCCCGGTTGGCCGCGAGCGCATGCCACTCCGCGCCGTGCGCCTCGGCGATCGCGCGCGACCCGTCGACCGAGCCGCTGTCGACCACGATCACGCGCGCCGGCTGCAGGCTCTGGGCGGTGACGCCCGCGAGGCACGAGGCGAGCAGCGCCTCGCCGTCGAGGTTCGGGATGACGAGATCGACCGCGGCGCTCACGGCCCCATCATGCCCGGAGCTGCGCGGGGTCAGGCTCAGGCGCGGTCGAGCGCTTCGCTGCCGACGGCGGCGAGGGCGTTCTCGAAGCCGACGTAGAGCGACGGGCACAGAAACGCGTCGCGCGCCTCGGCGGCGGGAACGCCGGCGATGTGCTCGGCGCCACCGTCCTCTTGCACGTGCAACCACACGATCTGCGTGCGGTCGTCCCACAGCAGGCGCACGGTGGCGGTCTCTTCGCGGCGGTTGTCGAGTTCCTGAAGCATGGCGTCTGAAGGCGAGCGGGCAGGCGACGACACGCGTGCGCGTGCACATCCGGCCCCTCAGGAGCAGTCTTGCACATCGTTCCCCGAGTGCGCTCCCGAGGAACCCCCGCCGGGTGTGCCGTTCACCGGTCGTTCCCGACCGCTCGTCGAGCGCCGCGCGCGCGTTCGACCGCGGCAGCATGCTGGGGTCGTGAGCACCCCCTCCCCCACCGTGGCCGTCGTGCCGACCTACAACGAGGCCGCGACCCTGCACACGCTCGTCGAGGTCTGCGGGCGCGACGCGCCGGGCATCGATCTGCTCATCGTCGACGACGCCTCGCCCGACGGGACCGGTGCGCTGGCCGAGCGCATGGCGGCCACCCGCCCGTGGCTGCACGTGCTGCGCCGGCCCGGCAAGGACGGCCTCGGCAACGCGTACCGCGCAGGCTTCGCCTGGGCGCTCGAGCGCGACTACGACGCTATCGCCCAGCTCGACGCCGATCTCTCGCACCCGCCCGCGCTCCTGCCCCAGATGCTCGCTGCGCTCGAGCGCGGTGCCGACCTCGTGCTCGGCTCGCGCTACGCCCCCGGCGGGGGCAGCGATGGATGGCCGCTGCACCGGCGCATCGCCAGCCGCCTCGGGTGCGCCGCGTCCGCTCGTGCGCTGGGCCTGCCGTACTCCGACCTCTCGGGCGGCCTCAAGCTCTGGCGCGCCTCGGCGCTGAGCACGATCGACGTCGCCTCCACGCGCTCGCAGGGCTACGTGTTCCAGGTCGAGACGACCCAGCGGGCGCACCGCGCCGGTCTGCGTATCGTCGAGGTGCCCTTCACGTTCCGCGATCGCACTGCCGGGCAGTCGAAGATGAAGGCCTCGATCGCGTTCGAGGGCGTGCGCATGGTCGCCCGCTTGCGGCGCGACGGCTGGGCGCCTCAGCGCGCGGCGTCTGCCGCGCGCACCGGCGCGTAGTCGGCGTCACCGACGGCCTCGAAGCGCCGCACGGCGCCCAGTGCCAGCGCCGCCCTGCCCTCCTCGGATGTCTGCAGCCCCGTCAGCGCGGTGCGCAGCACGGCCGTCAGCGAAGCGTCCCCGGCAACCAGCGCGACCGGCGGGCTGGGCATCTCCCCGAGCCGCGCGATCCTCCGCAGGTCGCCGAGCGCGGGGTCGGCGCGCAGTTCGAGCGCGAGCACCGTCGAATCGATCGGCGCGGCAGCCAGCTCGCCGCGCTGCAGCGCGGCGAGCGAGTTGTGATGGCTCCCCGTGGGCACCCAGTCGTAGTCGTCGGGATCGATGCCGAGCCCGCGCAGCGCGTGCCGGGGCAGCACCCAGCCCGAGAGCGAGTCGTCGCCGTTGAAGCCGATGCGTGCGCCGATCAGCTCGCCGGGCGCCGTCACCTCCGAGCCGGGAGCGACGAGCAGATCGGCGCGGTAGACGGCGCGCTCCTCGTCCTCGGGCACGGGAGCCGCGAGCGGCTCGATCGGGAGGCCGCGGTCGCGCATGCGCGTGTAGGGCAGGCCGCAGACGAAGAGCAGGGCGGGCGGCCCGGCGACGACCGCGGCGAGGTCGGCGAGCGGCGTCTCGCGCAGCGGCTCGATCTCGATCCCTGCCCCGGCCGCGACGAGCGCCGCGACGGCCTCGTAGTGCGGGCGCGCGGCCTGGCCGAGGAAGCTGTGGACGGCGAGCGCTGGCACGCGCCGCAGGGTAGCGCCCGCGGCCGCTCAGCCCGGCTCAGCTCGGGGGGTAGATGCGCACGTGCATGTGGTTGTCGTGGCCGACGAGCGGCTCGACGACGCCCGCGGGGCCGTGCAGCGGCAGGTCCGGGCCGACGAAGACGAACTCGGGGTCGGCGGCCAGGAAGAGGTTGAGCAGATCCTGGGCGAGCGGCACGTCGACCTGCGCGACGGTCGTCGGGGCGATCTCGCGCTGATCGACCCGCGGGTAGTAGACGTCGACGTCGAGCCCGTTCTGGTGCGAGACGTGCTCGTCGAGCGGGCCGCCCCCGATCCGGCTGATGTCGCCGATCACGAGCCGCGCGGCGTTCGGGTGCTCGTCGTGGTAGGCCTTCGTGACCGAGAGCAGCAGATGGATGAGCTTGGCGCTGCCGTAGCGGCGGTAGCCGCGATCGGGCACGCGATCGAGCGCGGGATCCCACGTCGTCCAGTACGGGCTGTTCACGGGCAACTGCACGCCGTCGATCAGGCGACCGTGGTACGGCAGCCCGAGTGAGATGGAGTTGCGCCAGACGACCTCGGGCAGCACGGTGGAGCTGCCGCCGCGCGCGGGCTCGATCCGCAGCGGGGCGAGCCGCGGGGCCGGAGCGGGCGGGAAGGTCACGGGCGGCACCTGCAGCCCCGGGCTGCTCGAGCCGCCGAGGAGCAAGCGCGCGACCGGGGCCGGCGCGAACACGAGCGCGGTCACCGTCGGCAGGAACCGCCGCCGGAAACGCCGCTTGCGCTCCTCCGACCACGGGCGCCGCTGCCGCCGCGTGCGCCGCGCGGGCAGCGGGTGCGGGACGACGACCGCGAACGGCCGCGCCTCGGGCAGCGGGTGGGCGATCCGCCGGGGTGCGTACTCGGCGCCACCGCGCGGGGCGACGCGCACGCGCTCGCGCGTGACGAGCGCGAGTCCCTGTCCGGAGTCGCGGGTGCGACGTGCCTCGGCAACTGCCACACGTTCATCGTAGTCCGATCCCCCGCACGCGACCCCGGTCCCGCGGAGCTGCCCAGAACCGCTTACGGGCCGCCGGTGTAGCGGGCGACGACGACGTCGAGGTAGGCGTTGCCGAGCCCCGCGTCGGCGCGCCGCCCGGCGACGGCGAAGCCGAGCGCGGAAGGCACGATCGCCGTGGCGTAGCCGCTCGCGCCGATCGGCGTGATGACCGCCCCGCCGGAGCCCCAGGTCGTGTCCGGCGCCCCGGCCGCGGTCAGACGGGCGACGGCCGGCGACGAGACGTTGCCGGTCACGACGGCGCCGCCCGCGATCAGGATGCGGCCGTCCGCCTGCACCGTGAGCGCCTGGCCCACGTCGTTGCCGGTGCCGGCGAGCAGCCGCGCGACTCCGGCCGTGCCGAAGCCCGCGACGGGCGCCCCGGCCGGGCCGAGCTTGGCGACGAGCAACTGGCGGGCCTTGCCCGTCCCCGTGCCCTCGCCGCCGGCGAGAACGCTGCCATCGGCCAGGACGCGCACCGCATGCAGCGCCGAGGCGGGGATCGCCGTCGTCCCCGCAGTGCCGAAGGCCGTGTCGGGAGCGCCCGCGGCGGTGAAGCCCGAGATCGTCCCGTTGGCCGCGGCGGTGACGTACGAGCCATCGCTGCGCACCGCGATGCCGTGGTAGATGCGGCCGGCGAGGCTCGCGTCGAGCAGCGTCCCGTCGTGCGCGAGGCCGTCGACCGTCACGCCCGAGGAGCCGAGCGGCTTCCCCGTCGCGGTCGAGGTGGCGTACGTGCCGCAGCCGTTCGTCCTGGCCGTCCCGCCGCTGACCTGCACGGTGGCGCGTGCGCCGTAGAACTTGTAGGGCGTCCCGTGCCAGCGGTCGCGTGCCTGCCCGGCCACGACGACGGTCCCGTCCGCCCGTTCGGCGAGCGCGTACGCGGTGTAGTCGATGAGGTGCGGGGCGAAGCACACGACGCTCGCGGTCATGACGCCGGCGGGCGAGAAGCGCGCGACGACCATCGACTGCGAGCCACCGAAGCCGGCCGCGAGCACGTCGCCGGAGGGATCGAGCGCGAGCGCGGTCGCGGCGGACGCGCCGGGAGATCCCGTCGGCGTGCCGGCGAAGCGCGCCGTGGCGAAGCCGGCCGTGCCGTAGGTCGTGTCGAGCGTGCCGTTCGCGTTGAAGCGCGCGAGCGTCATCGCGCTCCCGCTCTGGCCGGCGACCACGATGCGGCCGTCGGCCTGCACGACTGCGGGGATGCGCAGGCTCTGCGTCGACCATGCGAGCCCCTCGGCGTTCGTCCCGACGCGCGGCGTGCCGCCGTTGAACCCGGGGTCGAGCGCCCCGTCGGCGTAGGCGATCGCGGCGCCCGCGAGCGCCGCCAGGAGGACGCCCGCTGTGGTCGCGGCACGCAGCCGCTCTCTCGTCATGAGTGCCACCGGCCAATGAAAGCGGGTGGACATCACATCCGTGCTCGGCATACGACCGGTCCCGCCCTACCCGTCCGGGGGAGTGGTCACGTGCTCCGTCCCGGAGATCTAGTGCGGCTCGAAGCCGAGCGCGCGGCGGAAGCGGTGCTTGAGGTGCACGGCGTCGATCGGCGGCAGCACGCGCGGCAGGTCGGCCGGATCCACCTTGCAGACCGCGAGGCCCGGCCCGGCCAGGGCCGTCAGACGCGCGCGAACGTCCTCGACCCCCGCGTCCTCGGTCACCTCCGCCGTCCACGCGAATCCGCACGCCTCCGCGATCCGATCGATGCGCACGCCGGACGCCGTATGGCTCCGCTGCCCGCCCGTCTCGGCGTAGCGCTCGTTGTCGATCACGGCGATCGTGAGGTTGGCCGGGGCCTGCACGCCGATCGTCGCGAGGGCGCCGATCCCCATCAGCAACTCCCCGTCGCCGGTGAGCACGAGCACGGGCCGCTGCGGCTGGGCGATCGCGAGTCCGAGCCCGACCGTCGCGGCGCTGCCCATCGCGCCCCACAGGTAGAACGTGCGATCGGAGTCGCCCGCGGCCATGGCGTCGTACGACGGCGACCCGAGGCCGGTCACCACGAGCAGGTCGCCGCGTCCCGCGAGCAGCGCCCGCACCACCGCGCGGCGATCGAGCCGCTGCTCGTCACCGCCCGTCACCACCGCTTCGCTCCGATCAGCCGCTGTCCGAGCAGCACGGCGCAACTCATGTCGCCGGCGAAGGTCATCGCCAGCGCTCCGCTCACGAGCGGCTCGACCTCGTCGGCGGTGTCGGTGTGCCACGTACGCACGCCCATCAGGCGCAGGCCGTCCTCGATCGCCGCTCCGGCGGGGTTCTGCCACGGGTTCAGCTCGGCCCACTCGCCCCGCATCGTCACGATCATCAGCAGGGGGAAGCGCGCCTGCGCGGCCAGCGCGAGCGTGTTCATGCAGTTGCCGACGCCGCTCGACTGCATCAGCAGGACGCCCCGCATCCCGCCGAGCCACGCGCCGGCGAGGTAGCCGATGCCCTCCTCCTCGGTCGTCAGCGGCACCGCGACGATGCTCGCGGACTCGTGGGCGAGGGAGATCAGGCGCGCGTGCCCCGCGTCGGGCACGTAGGCGACCGTGCGGATGCCGCCCTCGAGCAGGGTCGAGAAGAGCGAGTCGGGCCAGTCGGGCGGGGTCACGGCCGCCGTACTATCGCCGACGCCGGATCGCTCTCGGCCCACTTCGGCGGCAAGCAGGGGCTCTTCGACGCCGTCGCGGTGTGCCGAGACGGCACAATCCCGGCATGTGCTCGGGCACCCCACGTCCTACCTGCCACGGAGGAGCAGCACAGGATGGCCGCGGGTTCGACCAGCGCGGCGAGAGGGTCATCGAGCTCGGGCGCAGCTTCCCGATCGCGCGCGCATGACCGCACCGCTCGCAGACATCACGGTGCTGGCCGTCGAGCAGTTCGGCGCCGGTCCATGGGCGACGATGCAGCTGGCCGAGCTCGGCGCGCGGGTGATCAAGATCGAGGATCCGCGCGCGGGAGGCGACATCGCCCGCTCCATGCACCCGGGCCAGAGCGGCGAGGATTCGCTCTACTTCGAGACGCTCAACGGCGGCAAGCAGTCGCTCTCGCTCGACCTGCGCTGCGAGGCCGGGCGCGAGGCGCTGCGCGCCGTGGTGCCGGGCGCCGACGCCCTCTTCTCGAACCTCCGCGGCGACCACACGGCGAGGCTCGGCCTGCGTTACGCCGACCTCGCCGACGTCAATCCGCGCATCGTCTGCTGCGCGCTCACGGGCTACGGGATGACCGGCCCGCGCGCTGCGACGGCAGCCTACGACCCGGTCATCCAGGCGCTCGCCGGCTGGATGACGCTCACCGGCGAGCCCGACGCGCCCCCGGCCAAGACGGGGATCAGCCTCGTCGACTTCTCGGCCGGCTACGTGTGCGCGATCGCGTTGCTCGCCGGCATCCACCGCGCGCGCCGCGACGGCGTGGGCTGCGACTGCGACCTCTCGCTGCACGAGACGGCGCTCTCGCTGCTGACCTACATGGGCACGTGGTCGGCATCGCTCGGGGTGGAGCCGGTGCGACACCCCAACTCGGCACACCAGACCGTGGTGCCGTTCCAGAACTTCCTCACGGCCGACGGCCACATCGCGGTCGCGTGCGCCAAGCAGCACTTCTGGGAGAGCTTCGCCCACGCGATCGGCCGCGACGACCTGCTCGCCGACGCGCGCTACGAGGACTTCGCGGGCCGTGACCGCAACCGCGAGTCGCTGCTCGGCGAGCTCGGTGCGACCCTGCACACGCGCACGACCGCCGCGTGGCTGCCCGTGATCGAGGCGGCCGGCGTGCCGTGCGCCCCCATCAACGACGTCGCCGCGGCGCTGCGCGACCCGCAGATCGAGGCGCGCGGCGGACTCGTCGGCTACGAGCACCCGACGCTCGGGCGCGTGCGGCGCGTCGCCTCGCCGCTGCGCGTGGCGGATGCACCGGGCGAGGCTCGGCCGGCGCCGCGTCGCGGAGCCGACAGCGAGACCGTGATGCGCGAACTCGCCGGTCTCGACGATGCGGCGATCGCCGATCTGGCCGAGCGCGGCGCGTTCGGAGGGGCGACGTGAGCGACCGCCTGCGCCTCGCCGACGCGCACAGCGACCTGCTCATGGAGCTCGTGCACTTCCGTGGCGAGGAGGCGCCGTTTGCGGCCCGGTGGCTGCCGCAGCTCGCTGCAGGCGGCGTGCAGATTCAGGTCTGCGCGCTCTTCTCGGACGAGCCCGACCTGCCCGAGCTGGCGCTGCGACGGGCACTGCAGGGCGTCGCCGAGTTCGACCGCGCCGTCGCCGAGAACCCGAAGGCGATCGGCGTGCGCACGGGCGCCGATCTGGATGCGGCGCTCGCGCCCGGCCGCCTCGGCCTCGTGCTCTCGATCGAGGGCATGGAGCCGCTCGGCTACGACCCGGGCCTGATCGACGTCTTCTGCTCGCTCGGCGTGCGCATGGCCTCGCTGACCTGGAACCGCCGCAACCCGTTCGCCGACGGCGTGGCCGAGGCGCCGCTCGGCGGGCTCAGCGCGATCGGGCGGGACCTCGTCGACCGCATGGCCGAGCTGCCGATCGCCTTCGACCTCGCACACGCCAACGAGAGCACGTTCTTCGAGGTGCTCGAGCGCACGGACGACCGGCCCGTGCTCGTCAGCCACGCGCTCTGCCGCGCGCTCTGCGACATCCCGCGCAACCTCGGCGACGATCAGCTGAAGGCGCTCGCCGAGCGCGACGGGGTGGTGGGCCTGATGGCGCTGCCGTTCGTGGTCCACGCAACCGAGTGGACGATCCCCCGCCTGATCGACCACGTCGATCACCTCGTGCAGACCATCGGCATCCGGCACGTCGGCCTCGGCGGCGACTTCGCGCGGCAACTCGAGCGCTCGGGCGCCTTCGGGGCCGCAGCGATGACGGCCGCGACGGAGATCGAGCGCCTCGCGGGCCCCGAGGACTACCCGAACCTGTTCGACGCGCTGCGGGAGCGCGGCTACGGCGACGACGATCTGCGCGCGATCGCGAGCGAGAACCTGCTGCGCGTGCTGCGCCGGACGCTGCCGGGGTGAGCGGCCGGCAGTTCATCCTCCGCGCGCGCGGCCCGTACTCGCTCGAGGCGAGCGCGCGTTTCCTCGAGGGCTTCGCCCCCGCGGCGCAGGCGCCCGCCGGGTCCGATCACACCCACTGGGCCTTTGCGACGGACGACGGCACGCACCACGTCGGCGTCTGCCTGCGAGCCCGCGGCGACGGAGTGGCACTCGAGGTCATTGGCGATGCGGACGGTGAGGCGGTGCGCGCGCAGGTCGAGCGCATCCTCTCGCTCGATGCCGACGGCGATGCGTTCGCCGAGGTCGGGCAGCGCGATCCGGTGGTCGCGCGGCTGCAGGAGCGCCTCGGGGGCCTCCGCCCGGTGCTGTTCTTCACGCCCTACGAGGCCGCGGCCTGGGCGGTGATCAGCCACCGCGTGCGCCTGCGGCAGGCCGCTGTGGTCAAGCAGCGCCTGCAGCGCGAGGTCGGTGCCGAGATCGTCATCCACGGCGAGCAGCGCTGCGCGTTCCCGTCGCCCGAGCGCGTGCTCGCGGCCGGCGTGGTGCCCGGCCTGCCCGAGCGCAAGGCCGCGAACCTGCGCGCCATCGCCGAGGCGGCGCTCGAGGGGCGACTCGACGCCGGCCGCCTGCGCGCCCTGCCGGCCGCCGACGCGCTGGCGGAGCTGAAGACGCTGCCGGGCATCGGCGACTTCTACGCGCAGCTGATCCTCATCCGCGGCGCCGGATCGCAGGACCTCCTGCCGACGGCCGAGTCGCGCCTGCGGCGCGCCGTCGCCCTGGCGTACGGGATCGAGGCGCCGACCCAGGAGCGACTCGAGGTGATCGCCGAGTCCTGGCGCCCATTCCGCAGCTGGATCGCGTTCCTGCTCCGTGTCTCGCTCGAGGACGCGACGCACGAGATCGCGGAGGGCCGATGAGCGGCAGGCGCACGGTCATCGCCGGCGGCACCGGGCAGTCCGGCGCCGGCGCTACCAGCTCTGCCAGTGCAGGACGGTGTCGAGCGGGTTGCGCCTGGCCGGCTTGAAGTCGGTGCCGACGGTGTAGGCGACGGGGATGAGCGCGACCTGTGTGATCTCGCCGAACGGGATGCCCAGCACGTCGGCGGCCTCGCGCTCGTAGTCGAGGTGGTGGGTCGTCCAGACGCCGCCGAGACCACGGGCCCGGGCCGCGAGCTGGAAGCTCCAGCCGGCCTGGATGATCGAGCCGTAGAACCAGGCGAGATCGGCAGGCGCGAGCCCCTCCGGCCTGCCCTCGATGCACGGAATCACGTGGACGGGCACCTCGCGCAGGTGGGCGGCCAGGTAGCGGGAGCCGGCCTGCCCCGGGGTCTCGTCGGCCGGCGGCGTGTCTTCCGGTGCCCGGCCGCCGTTGTAGGGGATCCACGAGCGCCGGTAGAGCTCGGCGAGCGCCGCGCGCTTCGCCTCGTCCGAGACGATCAGGAAATGCCAGTTCTGGGTGTTCGTCGAGGTCGGCGCCTGCACGGCGAGCCGCACGCACTCCTCGAGCACCTCCGGCTCGACCGGGCGCGAGAGGTCGAGCCGCCGCCTGACTGCGCGCGTCGTCGAGAGCAGCTCATCGGGCGTCAGGTCGAGCAGCGGCATGCGGGGTCTCCTGGGAGGTCGTCGGGCGAGGCGTTGCCGGGCGGATCCGAACCTACCAGGCGGCTGCGGCTACCGAAGCGCGGCAGGAGCGAACGTCGCGACCTTTCCGGGCTGTTCGCCGTGCAACCGCCCGCGGTGGGCCGATTGGCCCACGTCGAGTGCCTGCTTCGGCCGGATCCGCAGGCGGCGACTCCGCCGCCGGGCACCTCAGAGGTGGATCGGACCGTCCCCGTCGCCGCGGCCGAGATGGAATGTGGCGAGACCGGCCTCGAGCGGGCCGATCAGCGAGCGCAGCGCCGGCGAGGCGCAGAACAGGAAGTTCGACGGCCCGGAGAGGAAGCCGGACTGGCGCAGGCCTTCGCGGATGCCGCCGAGCGACTGGTTGGTGACGATGATGTCGACTCCGTCGCGGCGCAGGTGCTCGACGGCCGCGACGATGACCGCGCGCTCGAATCCCGGGACGGCTTGCAGGTCGACGATGGAGCCGACGTTGAGGTCGCCGAAGTACTTGTCGCTGCTCTTGCGGGTCGAAAGCAGCACCACCCAGCCGCGCAATCCGCCCTCGTCCGCGATGCCGAGCCGCGTGAAGCGATTTCCGTCCTCGTCGTAGAGGCGCCTCAGCGTTGCTCGATCGCGCACGGCGGCGAACCCGAGGGCGCCCGCGCTCGCACCCCAGACGGCATCCACAGCGGAGTCGAACGCGGCGAGTTGCTGCACGCGGACGTCCGCACGCACCGGCGACCGCTCTCTCTGCAGGAAGCGCATCCCGACGGCGCCGAGACCCGTCGCGGCGGCGACGTCGAGGCCCAGGCGGCGGAGTCTCGATGTCCGCGCCGCCTCGATCTGACGGAGGAACGCGGCCGGGCGCTCGGCGCGGAAGAAGAACGGCACCTTCGCGATCTCGAACCGCGCGGCGAGGAGCAGCCGCGCCGCCTCCTCCTCGTAGCTGCCGATCCCGAGCGCGTAGAGCAGCGGCTGGCGACGCAGCGCATGGCGGAGCAACTGGATGCCGATCAGCGAGTACGCAGGATCGACCGCCCCCTCCGAGAGGGGCAACTGGAAGGCGCCGACCGACTGCACGCTCTGCCCGATCGCGAAGTCCTGATGCTTGAGGAGGTAGCCCCCGCGTACGTCCGCCCCCTCGACGGCCAGGAAGATCTCCTGGTACAGCCTCTCGCCAGGGGCCGGGGGCAGCCACGCGGGCACGTCCGATTCCGGGAAGCGGTATGGGCTCCCGCCGGCGAGGAGACGCGCGTTGAACGCCTCGACCGCCGGCACGTGGTGCCGCTGGTAGGCCACGATCTCGATTGCCATGGTCCCCGGCCTCCTACCCCGCGGCCGCGTCGAGCGGCCCGCCCCTCTCCCGGGTGTCGATGGAACCACCTGGCGGTGCCATGCGGTCGGGCGCGCCGCGCGCGGGACACGCGGGGGCCGGCCGGATGACGCGGGCATGATAAGTGCCTCCCGGCATGGCCGGCGCGGAGCGGACGGGCACGACGTCAGGCCGGGTCGAGTGAGCAGACCGCTGCGTCGAGATCGCCGGCGCCGACGTTCTCGGAGAACCGCGACACGCGCATCCATGGGTCTTCGCCGTTCACACCCGCTCCTGCCGTTGGCGAACTACCCCCTCGGCGGCAAATCCTACGGGCTCAGGGGCAGACCGTTGCGCATTCGGCGCTCGGCCGGGAGGGGATCGGGTCGCCGGCGGGCCTCCGGCTCAGCCGGCCAGCGTGAACTTGTGGCTGAGCACGATGGCCCGGCCGGCGCAATGCGGGTCGCTGAGCGAGCTGAACTTCAGCACCTTGCCGCTGCGCTTCCAGTTGTAGAAGCCGAGGGACTTGCAGGCCCGCGGGCCGGTTTCCCCGTAGAACTGGATCTGCGGGTTGATCGACAGGAACTTCCCGTGCACGACGACCTTGCCGCTCTGCGTGATCGTGTACGTGCCGGCCTTGGTGAACTTGATGACCCATGTGCCCTTGACCGCGGCCGGTGCAGTGATCTTGGTCGAGTAGGTGCCTGGCGGCGGCCCGTCGGCGAGCGCGACCGCGGGCAGGACCAGCGCGGCAATCAGCGCGGCGGTGAATGCGAGTCGTCTCATCGTGTCTCTCCTGTCGCCGCGAAGGGCCGGGTGCCGTCGGGAATCGCGGCCGAGAATAGCGTCAGGGGCGATGCCGTGGCGCCCCGGATGAGCGGCGTGCCTGCCAGACGGGACGCGGAAGCGCGACCGCGAGGGCACGGCTGCCAGAACATGCTCGATCCGTGCGACCCCCGCGTGGTGGCCAGTTCCGGGTTGCCCGGAGGCCGGCTCTAGAGTTGGGTCATGCTGTCGGCTGCGGACATCGGCGTCACCGCGCGACCGCCGATCGTGACGACGCGCTCAGGTGCGGTCGGCGAGATCGATGCCGTGCGCGCAGTCGCCACGCGCGTCTCACCCCGGGCGCTCTACCTGGTGCGCTTCCGCGTTGGCGGTGGGGCGGCCGCGAGCCCGGCCTGCGTCGCCTCGGCGAGCGCGCGTGTGCGCGCCGGCTCCGGGCCGCGCCTGCTCGTCGCGCTCGCGCCGCACGGCGTGTGGTGCGCGGGCGCGGGCGTGCTGAGCGTGGTCGCGGTTCGGCGCGGGGCTTCACCTGGGTCCGTGCGACTGCGCGTGCGGCCCGCGCAAGCACTCGGGCAGGGCGACCTCGTCGGCCGGCTCTCGATCGGGCCCACATGCCCTGTAGAGCGCGCGAACGATCCCTGCGATCCCGTTGCGCGCCCGGCCCCGGTGACGCTTGTCGCACTCGACGTGTCCCGGCACGAGGCTGCCCGGACGACCACGCTCGGCGACGGCAGCTTCGCGCTCAACCTGACGCCAGGGAGGTACACGCTGCATGCCGAGAGCGCAGGCGCTGCGTTTCCGAGAATCGCCGATGCCGGCGTGGTCGTGACCGCGCAGGCAACGCGCTCGCAACCGCAGCGCGTCCTCGTGACCGGCGATACCGGCATCCGCTGAGCCCCGGTCCGGCCGGCAATCCCGTCCACGCAGATGTTCGAGACGCCCGTGGCGCACGCCCGCTGGCGCGTCAGACGGCTCGCTCGTCGGCTTGCGCGACCCGCGACATGATCGACGGGCGCTTGAGGTGCCCTTCACGGGCGGCGTCTCAAGGCGCTGTTCCCGGGTCGCGAGCGTGGCTCGACGGTCGCTGCCCACTGCTTGTGTTTGGCAGCGTGCGGAGCGCGCGTAGCGCCCCGGCGCCGGCGAGTGGGGTGGCGATCAGCATCAGCAGCATCGCCACGAGCAACTGCGGGACGAGCGCCGAGGCTGAGGTTCCGGCCGGCCGGCCGGTGAAGAACCAGGGCGCTGCCCTCGCCAGGGCCGCCCACCAGACCGCAGTCGCGATCGTCATCGCGGCCATCGTCGAGCTCACCCCCGCCGCCAGCCACGCCTCCAGCCTCAAGAGTTTCGCGGAGAGGGCCAGCCGTCGCGCCGTGGCGACACCGGCCAGCGTCCATGCGACGAGGCAGGCGACGACCAGGAGCGCCCATGCGCCGAAGGCGAGCACGTACGCAAGATCGTGCCCGCTTCGTTGCCCGCTCGAGAGGCGATGCGCCCAAACGACCAGCCCGACCGTAGCCGCCACGGTGGGAACCGTGACCAGCGCAGCTCGAAACACCACAGTGCGGATCTCGCGCCAACCGCCGCCACGCATCCATGCGACCAGACTCGGGCACACGCAGGCGATGCCGGCCAGCACGAGGGCGCTTCCGAGCGCGGCGGCGACGACCAGCGCATCGAATGCGCCGACCGGGAGCCCCTGGCTGGAAGCAGGCGTCGCGCTCTGCCAGTGCTCGGACGTCTTCTGCACCGCGAACCCCGCAACGACGAAGAGCACCCACGCGCAGAGCACGAGCAGCGAGCCTGCCCGCGACCGCTCGCCAGGCGGGACGGCGTCGCCAGTCAAGCCCGACGAGCGCAGGCGCTCCCGGCCGCCTGCGAGGGCAATGTCGAGCCCGATCCGCCACGACATGCTCCGACCGCCGCTCGACTCGACGATCAACGCCTCCAACTCCTCACCGTAGCGAGCACGCCACGCCGGCGGGTAGCAGCGGAGCAGCAAAGCGCGCGTCCGTGCACCACTCACGCCAGACTCCCAAGCGTCACGACGCGCCGGCTGCGAGAGAGCCTTTCCGATCCCTCGTCGACGATCGTCCGCAACTCGGCGAGCGTTGCTTCCAGCGCATCCGCTCCCGCCGGGCTCAAGCGGTAGGGCCGCTTCCTCCCGGACGCGCCGACAGCCTCGATGAGGCCGCGCTTCTCCAGGCGGCTGATCGCCCCGTACAACGTGCCCGGGCCAAGCCTGACGCCGGCGAACGCCTCGATGTCCTGCAGCAAGCCGTAACCGTGCTTCGCGCCCGAGGCAAGACTCGTCAGGATCAGCACCGACGGGTCATTCCGGCCCGATGCTCCAGTCTGGCTCTTCGTCCGAATCGACATGAACCGACCGTACTACGCAGAACGTAATAACGCAAGGCGTACTAGTCGCCGCGACTCGCGCAAGCGATGGCCACCGGCGGTGGTAGCAGCGAGGAGGGCGACGTTCGCTCACGAATCGCACGACGCGCCTACGCGATCGCGCAGACGGAGTCGGCCGGCGACACGAGGGATCAAGAGAGGACGCAGCCGAGCGCGCGCAGTTGCTCGCTCGACGCGAGGAGCGTGGGTTACGCTCGCGATGGTGTTCGATGGCTTTGCACTCGACTTCG
>CAZYYP010000057.1:0-16503 GCA_964651695.1 uncultured Gaiellales bacterium
CCGGCGCGGCGCGACGAGGTCGAACGAGTCCTCGACGAGCTCCTCGATCAGCGCCGCCGGGAGACCGCCGTCGAGCGTGACCGTGATCCAGTGGCGCTTGTTCATGTGGTACCCCGGGGCGATTGCGGCGTGCTCGGCACACAGCGCCTCGCCGTGCCAGGGATCGCACTTGAGCGTGAGCTGGAGCGGCGAGCGCGCGACGCCGATGATCGCGAAGATCTTGCCGCCGACCTTGTAGACGGCCGCCTGCTCGCCGAACGGATACGTGAGCTCGGCGCCGTCCTGTCGCGCGCAGGCCGCCTCGGCGACCGCGCGGATGGTGCTCACCGGCCGATCCGCGCGAGGTAGGCGCGCACGATGCCGGCGGCGTCCTCGTCGCGGGGAAGGCCGAGCCGGTCGGCGCAGGACGAGCTCCAGTCGATCGGCCAGCTGTGGACCATCGCCTCGACCGCGGGATCGACCTCGACGGTCACGGGCGCGAGCGACGATGGATCGACGAGCTCGTACAGGGCCGCGAGCAGCTCGCCCGAGGTGACGACGAGCCCGGGAAGGTTGAGCGCGCGGCCGCTGCCGAGCGCTTCGCCGTCGATCTCGAGCAGCCGCGCCAGGCAACCGACGGTCGTGTCGACGCCGATCACGGTCGTCGGCAGGTCGAGAGGTACCGGCAGCGTCGCCGGGCGTCCGGCGAGCGGCTCGCGCACGACCGCGCTCGCAAACCCCGAGGCTGCGGCATTCGGGGCGCCGGGGCGGACGATCACCGTCGGCGGCCTGGCGCAGCGCGCGTCGAGGAAGCCCTTGCGGGTCGCGTCGGCGAAGAGCAGCTCGAGCATCGCCTTCGTGGCGCCGTAGGTGGTCGACGGCGTCGTGCGCGTGCCGTCGTCGACGGGCCCGAGCGCGAGCTCCCCGCCGAACACGGCGAGCGAGCTCGTGAAGACGAGCCGGGGAGCCGTGCCATGTGCACGGCAGGCCTGGACGAGTGCGCGCCCGCCGTCGATGTTGACCTCGAGCGCGAGGTCGAAGTCGCGCTCCGCACCTCCGCTGACGACCGATGCGAGGTGGACGACCGCCACCTCGGGGCTGTCGAGCGCCTCACGCAGGAGTGCCGCGTCGCGGATGTCGCCGCGCAGCACAAGGGCGTCCGCGAGGTCGTCCGGCGGCGCGAGCGCGGCGGGCACGTCGAGCAGCAGCAGCTCGTCCTCGGGCCGCGTCGTGCGCAGCCGGCGTGCGAGCTCCGTCCCGAGCATGCCGAGTCCGCCGGTGATCACGATGCGCATCGCCCTATGATCGCTGCTGATGGATGTCGTCGTCGTCGGTTCCGGGCTCATGGGCTCGCAGATCGCAGCCGAGTACGCGCTCGGGGGTCACGCGGTGCACTGCCTCGCGCGCCACCCGGAGCGGACGCGCGCCCGTGTCGAGGAGGCACTCGCGACCGCGCTCCGGCTGGGTCTCTGCGATGCCGAGGCGGCACGCGACGCCGCGTCGCGCCTCTCGGTCGGCGGCGAGCTCGCCGAGATCGAGCAGTGCGATCTCGTCGTCGAGTCCGTCCCCGAGGATCTCGCGCTCAAGGGCGAGGTGCTGACCCCGGTTGCGGCGCACCTGACCGGGGCCGTGATCGCCTCCAACACCTCGTCGCTCTCGATCGGCGCGATCGGCGAGGCGTGCGGGGCACCGGAGCGCACGGTCGGGACGCACTACTGGAACCCGCCCCTCCTGATGCCGCTCGTCGAGGTCGTCGCGGGCCCGCGCACGAGCCCGGAGGCGCTCGAGTTCGCGCGCAGTGCCGTCGCCAGCTGCGGCAAGCGGCCGGTGGTGGTCAAGCGCGACGTGCCCGGCTTCGTCTGGAACCGCCTCCAGCACGCGCTGCTGCGCGAGGCGCTCTGGATCGTCGACAACGACGTCGCCTCGCCGGAGGCGGTCGACGAGATCGTGCGCTTCGGCAACGCGCGGCGCTGGGAGCACGTCGGGCCGTTCGCCGCGGCCGCGCTCGGCGGTATCGATACGTGGCAGCGCGTCGCGGGGGAGCTCTGGCCGGTGCTCTCGAACGCGGACGACGCGGGCGACCTCGGGCGTGCGCTCTGGGCGGACGACGCCCAGCTCGCGGAGATCGCCGCCGCGCGCGACACCGAGCTGGCGCGCGACCTCCGCGGCGACTGACGGCCCTCACTTCCCGAGCCCGCCGACGAGCTCGCGCAGCACCGGCTGCTTGCGCAGCTCGCGCGCAAGCGCAGCGACCTCGGCGGGCCGCAGCGTCAGCGGTCCGCGCGCGGTGCGCCCGCCGGCGCGATAGAAGAACCGCAGCATCTGCTCGCCGTCGGCCCCGCTGAGTCGCGCCACGCCGAGCTCCATGGCCCGCTCGCCCGTCGTCGCGGCAATCGTCGCCTCCTCCTCGACCGTGGCCGTGCCCCACGGCAGCTGAACCTTCTTGCCCGTCATGTGCTTCCTCTCGCCGTCTGACCGGAGACGGAGCCTGGCAGGAGCGGGGGTGACGTGTCCGTCACAGGGCGTGCCGGGCCGGTGACGGTTCGCACGCCGCCGGCAAGCGCGGCAGAGACCGCCGGGAGGGTTCGATAGCATCCCTTGGACGCGTGACTCAGGCGACCCACCAGCCGCTCCATCGTGCCCTCGGGCTGACGGACGCCGAGTACAGGCAGATCGAGGCGGCTCTCGAGCGCTCGCCGAACGACTTCGAGCTGGCCGTGTACTCGCTGCTCTGGTCGGAGCATTGCGGCTACAAGCACTCGCGGCTCGAGCTGCGGCGCCTGCCGACGCACGGCCCGCGCGTGCTGCAGGGACCGGGTGAGAACGCGGGCGTGATCGACGTCGGCGACGGCCTGGCCGTCGCCTTCAAGGTCGAGAGCCACAACCACCCCTCCGCGGTCGAGCCGTACCAGGGCGCGGCCACGGGCGTGGGCGGGATCCTGCGCGACATCTTCGCGATGGGTGCGCGTCCGATCGCGCTCGGCGACTCGCTGCGGCTCGGGCCGCTCGACGAGGAGCGCCCGCGCGAGCTGTTCCGGGGGATCGTGCGCGGCATCGGCGGGTACGGCAACTGCGTCGGCGTCCCGAACGTCGTGGGCGAGACCGTCTTCGACGCCGCCTACCGCAGCAATCCGCTCGTCAACGCGCTCTGCATCGGCCTGCTGCGCGCCGACGCGCTCGTCCGCGCGAGCGCCGCGGGCCCGGGCAATCACGTCGTGCTCTTCGGCGCGACCACCGGCCGCGACGGGATCGGCGGGGCGAGCGTGCTGGCCTCGCAGGATCTCGACGAGACGGACACCGACAAGCGGCCGACGGTGCAGGTGGGCGATCCGTTCACCGGCAAGAAGCTGATCGAGTGCACGCTCGAGCTGGCGGCGCTCGGGCTCGTCGTCTCGGTGCAGGACCTGGGCGCCGCGGGCCTCGCGTCGTCCACCTCCGAGATGGCGGCGAGCGGCGGTGTCGGTATCGAACTCGACCTCGAGCTCGTGCCGCTGCGCGAGCCGGCGATGCAGCCGTTCGAGATCATGATCTCGGAGTCGCAGGAGCGCATGGCCGCGATCGTCGAGCCGTCGCGCCTCGCCGAGGTGGAGGCCGTCTGCGCGCGCTGGCAGCTCCCTTGCACGGCGATCGGCCGTGTCACCGGCGACGGCCGCCTGCGCTGCCTCTGGGAGGGCGAGGTCGTCGGCGACATGCCGGCCGGCTCGCTCGCCGATGCGCCGCGCTATCCGCTGCATGCCGAGCGCCCCGCGGCGCTCGTCGAGCATTCGCTCGCCGCCGCTGACGTGCCCGCGGTCGACGATCCCGCAGCGCTCCTGCTGCGCCTGCTCGCGGCCCCCAACATCTGCGCCAAGACCTGGGTCTACGAGCAGTACGACCAGGTCGTCGGCTCCGGCACCGTCGCGCGGCCGGGCGGCGATGCCGGCGTCGTGCGGCTGACGCCCTCGGAGCGCGCGATCGCCGTCGCCCTCGACGGCGACGGCGCGCGCGTCGCGCTCGATCCGCGCCGGGGCGGCGCCGAGGCGGTCGCGCAGGCCGCGCTCAACGTCGCCTGCAGCGGCGCGGAGCCCGCCGCGATCACGAACTGCCTCAACTTCGGCAATCCCGAGCGCTCGGGCACGGCGTACGCGCTGCGCGAGGCGATCACCGGGATGGCGGAGGCCTGCGAGGTGCTCGGCACGCCCGTCGTGTCGGGCAACGTGTCGCTCTACAACGAGAGCGGCGGCCGGCCGATCCACCCGACGCCGGTGGTGGGCTGCGTGGGCGTGCTCGAGCGGGCCGCCTCGGCCGTGCCGGCCGCCCCGGCCGACGGCGGCGGGACGCTCTTCGCGCTCGGCACCGCGACGCCGCTCTACGACGGATCGGAGTGGCAGGCGCTGATCGCGGGCGAGGCGGCGGGCCGGATTCCCGAGGTCGACCTCCCCGCGCTGCGCTGGCTCTGCGACCTGCTCGCCGAGCTCGCGCGCGACGGCGTGCTGCGCTCGGCCCACGACGTCTCCGACGGCGGCCTGGCGGTGGCGCTGGCCGAGGTGGCGCTGGGCGCCGGCACGGGCCTCGACGTGGCGTTCGAGCCCGAGGGCGACCCCGCCGCTGCGCTCTTCGGCGAGTGCTGCGGCCTCGTGATCGTGAGCTGCGCACCTGAAGACGAGGAGCGACTGGGCAAGGCGTGCGACTCTGCAGGGGTGCCAATCGAGCGGATCGGGACGCTGGGCGGCGCCGCCATCGCGGTGCGCTGCGGCACGCTCGCATTCGAGCTGGCGCCGGGCGAGGCGCGCGCGGCCTACGAGGGCACGCTCCCGCTGGCCATGGCGGCCGGCTGATGTGCGGCGTCTTCGGCATCCACGCGCCCGGCCGCGACGTCGCGCGGCTCGCGTACTTCGCGCTCTACGCGCTCCAGCACCGCGGCCAGGAGAGCGCCGGCATCGCCGTCTCCGACGGCCGCCGGGTGCTCACGGTGCGCGACATGGGCCTGGTCGCCCAGGTCTTCGACGAGGGCAAGCTGCAGGCGCTGCCGGGCCGCGCGGCGATCGGGCACGCGCGCTACTCGACCACCGGGTCGGCGCACTGGATCAACTCGCAGCCGATCGTCGCCCACCGGCCCGGGCGCACGGTCGCGCTCGGCCACAACGGCAACCTGACCAACACCAACGAGCTGCGCGCGGAGCTGCAGGAGCGGGGCGTCAAGCTCGCCTCCACCTCCGACACCGAGGTCATCTGCGCGCTCATCGCGCATCACCCGGGCACGCTCGCGGAGGGCGCGGTGCACGCCATGGAGCGCATCACCGGCGCGTTCTCGGCCGTCGTGCTGAGCGAGGACACGCTGCTCGCGTTCCGCGACCCCGACGGCATCCGCCCGCTCGTCCTCGGCGATCTCGACGGCTCGCCCGTCGTCGCGTCGGAGACGCCGGCGCTCGACATCATCGGCGCCACGGCCGTGCGCGAGCTCGAGCCCGGCGAGCTGCTGATCTGCGACTCCGAGGGTTCGCGCGTGATCCAGGCGGTGCCGGCGCGCCGGCGCGAGACGATGTGCGTGTTCGAGCACATCTACTTCGCCCGGCCGGATGCCGTGATGGACGGGCAGACGCTGTATGCCGAGCGTGAGCGCATGGGCGAGCAGCTCGCGGCCGAGGCGCCCGTCGCGGCCGACGTCGTGATCCCGGTGCCCGACTCGGGCACGCCCGCGGCACAGGGCTACGCCCGGGCCTCCGGCGTGCGATTCGCCGACGGGCTGATCAAGAACCGCTACGTCGGGCGCACGTTCATCCAGCCCGACCAGGCGCTGCGCGACCACGGCGTGCGGCTCAAGTTCAACCCGCTCTCGCACGTCATCGAGGGTCAGCGCCTGATCGTCGTCGACGACTCGATCGTGCGCGGCTCGACGACGCGCAAGCTCGTCGAGATGCTGCGCGCCGCGGGCGCCCGCGAGGTGCACCTCCGCATCTCGGCGCCCCCGATCATCTCGCCCTGCTACTACGGCGTCGACATGGCGGCCAAGGACGAGCTGATCGCCGCCGGCCGCACGGTCGAGGAGATCTGCGAGCACCTCGGCGCCGACTCGCTGGCCTACCTCTCGCTCGCGGGGCTCCAGATCGCGATCGAGCGGCCGGCCGACCGCTTCTGCCGCGCCTGCCTGACCGGCAACTACCCGGTCGCGGTCCCCGAGGCCAAGGGCAAGCTGCGCTTCGAAGGCGAGCCGGTACGCGCATGAGCGCCCGCGAGCCACTGACCTACTCGGAGGCCGGTGTCTCGCTGCAGGCGGCCGACGCGGTCGTCGGGCGGCTGCGCCAGGCGGTTGCATCGACGCGCACCCCGCGCGTGCTCGGCGACCTCGGCGGCTTCGCCGGTCTCGTCTCCGCCGGCGGCTACCGCGACCCGGTGCTCGTCGCGGGCACCGACGGCGTCGGCACCAAGCTCATGCTGCAGCGCGAGACGGGGCGGTTGCGCGATTCCGGCGTGGACCTCGTCGCGATGTGCGTCAACGACGTGCTCACGAGCGGCGCCGATCCCGTGCTCTTCCTCGACTACATCGCGGTCGGCCGGCTCGACCCCGAGCGCGTCGCCGACCTCGTCGAGGGCGTTGCCGACGGCTGCCGCCAGGCCGGCTGCGCGCTGCTCGGCGGCGAGACGGCCGAGCTCCCCGACATGTACGGCCCCGACGACCTCGACCTCGCCGGCTTCGCGCTCGGCATCGTCGAGCGCGACGGGATCGTCGACGTCTCCCGGGTCGCCGCAGGCGATGCCGTGATCGGCCTCGCGTCGAGCGGCGTGCACTCCAACGGCTTCACGCTCGTGCGCCGCCTGCTCGAGCGCGCCGGCGCCGGACCGGACGACGCCCCCGGCGACCTGCTCGCGCCCACGCGCATCTACGCGGCGGCCGCGGCGGCGCTGCGCGCCGCCTGCGCTGTGCGCGCGATGGCCCACATCACCGGGGGCGGCCTGCCCGGCAACCTCGCTCGCGTGCTCCCCGAGGGTCTCGGTGCGCGTATCGACGAGGCGCTCTGGCAGGTGCCCGCGGTGCTGCCCTGGCTGGCCGGGCTCGGCGTCGAGCGCGGCGAGATGCGCCGCGTCTTCAACGGAGGCCTGGGCTACGTTGCGATCGTGCACCCCGGCGACATCGCGAAGGCGCTCGAGGCCTGCGAGGGCGCCGGCTGCGAGGCCTGGCTCGTCGGCGAGGTCGTGCCCGGCACGGGCATCGCGTACCTGGAGCACTGACGCGCGTGCGCATCGGTGTGCTCGTCTCGGGCTCCGGCTCGAACCTGGCAGCCCTGATCGAGCAGGTGCACGGCGTCACCGCCACGATCGCGGGCGTGTGCTCGAGCAATGCCGGGGCCTTGGCGCTGGAACGCGCCCGCGCCGCGGATATCGAGAGCGCGGTGTTCTCGTTGCCCGGGCACGGGGGCGACAGCGCCCGCCGCGACGCGGCGATGGCCGATTGGCTCGAGGAGCGCGGGGTCGACCTGGTGGTCTGCGCCGGGTTCATGGGCGTGCTGACGAACGGGTTCCTGGCGCGCTTCCCGGCCCGCGTGCTCAATCTGCACCCCTCGCTGCTGCCCGCGTTTCCGGGCAGGAGCGCGATCGACGACGCCTACGCGGCGCGCGTCGCTGCGACCGGCGTGACCGTGCACCTCGTCGACGAGGTGCTCGACGGCGGTCCGATCGTCGCCCAGACCCGTGTACCCGTCAACTACGATGAGACTCCGGAGGGCCTGCGCAGTCGCATTCATGCGGAGGAGCACAGGCTTCTACCGGCCGTCGTCGAGCGCGTTGCGCGTGGTGCCCTCGATCTCGACGACATTGCCAGGAAGGCGCGTACGTGACGGTCAAGCGAGCACTCATCTCGGTCTCCGACAAGACGGGCCTGCTGGAGTTCGCCCACGGGCTGGTGGATCTCGGCGTCGAGCTGATCGCGACCAGCGGCACTGCCGCCTACCTTGCCGAGCACAATCTGCAGACGACCCGCGTCGAGGATCTGACGGGAGTGGCGGAGATGTTCGGCGGCCGCGTCAAGACCCTGCATCCGAGCCTGCACGGCGCCCTGCTCGCACGCCGCGACGATGCCGGCGACCAGGCCACGCTCGCCGAGCACGGTATCGAGCCGATCGACCTCGTGATCGTCAACCTGTACCCGTTCCGCCACGTCGCCGCGCGACGCGAGTCGAGCGAGGCCGAGGTCGTCGAAGCGATCGACGTCGGCGGGCCCGCGATGGTGCGGGCCGCCGCGAAGAACTTCGCCGCGGTGGCCGTGCTCGTCGACCCGGAGCGCTACGGCTTCGTGCTCGACGAGCTGCGCGAGTCGGCAGGCGACCTCAGCCTCGACACGCGCCGCGAGCTCGCGGCCGAGGCCTTCGCGCACACGGCCGGCTACGACATCGCGATCGCGAACTGGTTCTCCGACACGGAGTCGTTCCCCGAGCGGCACCTCGGCGAGCTCGTCAAGGTGACCGATCTCGCCTATGGCGAGAACCCGCATCAGCGCGCCGCGTACTACATGGACGCCGGCGCTCGCCGCCACCTGCTGTCGATGGTGACCCAGCACGGCGGCAAGCAGCTCTCGTTCAACAACCTCCTCGATCTCGACGCCGCCACCACGCTCGTGCAGGAGTTCACGGTGCCCGCCTGCGTGATCGTCAAGCACGGCAACCCGTGCGGCTGTGCGCTCGCAGCGACGCCCGAGGAGGCCTATCGCAAGGCGCTCGCGGCCGATCCGTCGTCGGCCTTCGGCGGGGTGGTCGCGATCAACCGGCCGCTCTCGCGCGATCTCGCGGAGGTCGTGGCCGGCCAGTTCGTCGAGGTGCTGCACGCGCCCGGCTACGGCGAGGGCGCCGTCGACCTGCTGCGCGAGCGGCTCAAGAACCTGCGCCTGCTGGAGTCGGACGAGCGCCGGCGGCCCACCCCGGGCGAGCGCGACTTCCACCGCGTCCTCGGCGGTCTCCTGATCCAGGATCGCGACACCGAATCGGAGGATCGCGACACGATGGAGGTCGTGGCCGGCACGCCGCCGACCGAGCGCGAGTGGGGCGACCTCCTGTTCGCCTGGCGCGTCGTCAAGCACGTGCGCTCGAACGCCATCGTGATCGCGCGCGACACGGCGACGGTCGGCATCGGCGCGGGTCAGATGTCGCGCGTCGACTCGACGCAGCTCGCGCTCGGCAAGGCGCTCACGCCCGTGGCCGGCGCGGTGCTGGCGTCCGACGCGTTCTTCCCGTTCGCCGATGGCGTGCAGGCCGCACTCGATGCGGGCGTGCGCGTGATCATCGAGCCCGGCGGCTCCAAGCGCGACGACGAGGTCATCGCCGCGGTGGAGGCGGCCGGTGGGACGCTCGTCTTCACGGGCCGCCGCCACTTCTCGCACTAGCGCCGGGCGCGGGGTCAGCGACCAGTAGGATCCCGCCCGTGCGCGAGTTCCCCACGATCCTCGATCTGATCGGGCACACGCCGATCATCCGCCTGCCGCAGCTGCAGCCGTCCGGGGCCGCGCGCGTGCTCGCGAAGCTCGAGTACGTCAATCCCGGCGGCTCGATCAAGGATCGCATCGCGCTGCCCATGATCGAGGCGGCCGAGCGCGACGGGCGGCTCCGGCCCGGCGGGACGATCGTCGAGGCCACCTCGGGGAACACCGGCGTCGGGCTCGCCATGGTCGCAGCCCAGCGCGGCTACCGCTGCGTGTTCGTGATGCCCGACAAGATGTCGCGCGAGAAGATCGCCCTGCTGCGCGCGTTCGGCGCCGAGGTCGTGGTCTGCCCGACCGAGGTCGAGCCGGAGGATCCGCGCTCGTACTACTCGGTCTCGGCCCGCCTGACCGAGGAGACCCCGGGCGCCTTCAACCCCAACCAGTACGCCAATCCCGGCAATCCGCAGGCGCACTACGACAGCACGGGCCCGGAGATCTGGGAGCAGCTCGGCGACGAGCTCGACGTGCTCGTCGTCGGCGTCGGCACCGGCGGCACCGTGAGCGGGACGGGGCGCTACCTCAGGGAGCGCCTGCCCGGCCTGCAGATCGTCGGCGCCGATCCCATCGGCTCGATCTACTCCAGCGAGCAGGTGCACTCCTACCTCGTCGAGGGCGTCGGCGAGGACTTCTGGCCGGCGACGTTCGACCGCGAGATGGTCGACCGCTGGTTCCGGGTGTCGGACCGCGAGGCGTTCGCGGCGACGCGGCGCATCGCGCGTCTCGAGGGCATTCTCATCGGCGCTTCGGGCGGCATGGCGCTGCACGCCGCGCTGCGCGTCGCCCAGGAGCTGCCGCCCGACAAGACCGTGCTCGTGATCCTGCCCGACGGCGGTCGCGCGTACCTCTCGAAGGTCTTCAACGACGACTGGATGCTCGTGCACGGCATGTTCGACGATGCCGCGCGGCCGCCCACGGCCGGCGAGCTCGTGGCCGCGCGTACGGGCGAGGTGCCGGCGCTCGTGAGCGTCGGGTCGCACCAGCCGGTCGCCGACGCGATCGCGCTGCTCCAGCGCTACGCGGTGTCGCAGCTGCCCGTGATCGACGACGGGGAGGTGCTCGGCTGCGTGCACGAGCGCACGCTGCTCGACCGCGCGATGCGCGACGGGCGCGGGGCGCTCGAGGCGCCGACCTCCGAGCTCATGAGCGACCCGCTGCCGGTCGTGCAGGCGATGCGCCGGCTCGACGACGTCTACCACGACCTCCAGTCGAGCCCGGCCGTGCTCGTCTCGGACGGCACGACGCCGATCGGCGTGCTGACCCGGGCCGACGTGCTCGAGTGGCTCGCGCACGCCTGAAGCCGTGAGGGAGATCGCGCTCGTCGCCGCGCGGCGTCACGCCGTCGCCACGCAGCGCTTCGCACCGCGCAGGCGCCAGGCGCACATGGACGAGCTGGTGGCGTGCATCGAACGCCTCGGCTGCGTCCAGATCGACTCGATCTCGGTGGTCGACCGCTCGCAGCGGCTGGTGCTCGCCGCGCGTTGCGGGCGCGTGCCCGCCGGCGCCCATGACGCGCTCCTGCGGTCGGGTCGCGTGTTCGAGTACTGGGCCCACGAGGCGTGCCTGCTGCCGGTGCGCGACGAGCCGTTCTTCCGCATGAGCAAGCGCGTCGACGGCCGCTTCCAGCGCTGGTTCGGGCCGATCCTCGCCGAGCACCCGAAGCTCGCCGCCGAGGTGCTCGCCACCGCGCACGAGCGCGGGGAGATCGCCTCGCGCGACTTCGGCGGCGCCGGCAGCGGCTACTGGGAGTGGACGCCCGCAAAGCGCGTCCTCGATGCGCTGTGGACGTCGGGGCAGCTCGCCATCGCGGGTCGCAAGGGGGTGGAGCGGCGCTACGCGCTGCCCGAGCGCGTCCTGCCCGAGGAGATCCTGAGCCTCCCCGACCCCACCGTCGAGGAGACGCACCGCTGGCAGACCGAGAGCGCCGTGCGCGCCCGCGGCATCGCGAGTGAGAACCGGATCTCCGACTACTGGCGCGTCCCCGGCAAGCGGCGCACGCTCGCCCCCGCGATCGCGCACCTCGTCTCCGAGGGCGTGCTCGAGCGCGTGCGCGTGCGGGAGATCGACGAGGTCTGGCTCGTGCCCGCCGAAGACGCCGATCGTGCGATCGCCGGTGACGAGCGCCCGCGCGGCGCCTTCCTGCTCTCACCCTTCGACAACCTGCTCTGGGATCGCATCGAGGCGGAGCAACTATTCGGCTTCGAGCACCGCCTCGAGATCTACAAGCGCCCGCACGAGCGCATCTACGGCTACTACGTCCTGCCGCTGCTCGACGGCGACGAGATCGTCGGGCGTATCGACCTCAAGGCCGACCGCAAGGCCGGTACGCTGCGGGCTCAGTCGGTGCACTGGCAGAGGCGGCCGCGGCCGCGCGCGCTGCGTGAGGCGCTCGTGCGCCTCGCGCACGTGCTCGGGCTCGAGAGGAGCGAGATCCAGAGTGGAGTTTGAGACTCAGGCGATCCACGCCGGGCAGGAGCCCGACCCGCTCACCGGGTCGGTCAACGTCCCGATCTACCAGACGAGCACGTACGCCCAGGACGGCGTGCTGCAGATGCGCGGCGGTCACGACTATGCGCGCACGATCAACCCGACGCGAACGGCGCTGGAGGCGTGTCTCGCGTCGCTCGAGGGCGGCAGGCACGGCGTGTGCTTCTCGTCCGGGATGGGCGCGACGACCGCCGTCATGGAGCTGTTCGCACCGGGGACGCGCACGGTCGCGATCAACGACGTCTACGGCGGCACCTACCGGTTGTTCTCGAAGATGTACGCCCCGAAGGGCTACGGCTACGAGTACGCCGACCTCACCGACGAGGGGGTCGCGCGGAGCGCCTTCGAGCAGCCCGCAGATCTGGTGTGGCTCGAGACGCCGTCGAATCCGCTGCTCAAGGTCGTCGATATCGCGGCGGTCGCCGAGCGCGCGCACGCCGCCGGCGCGCTCGTCGTCGTCGACAACACGTTCGCGAGCCCGTACCTGCAGCAGCCGCTCTCACTGGGCGCCGACATCGTCGTGCACTCGACCACGAAGTACGTGGGCGGCCACTCCGACTCGGTCGGCGGCGCGGTGATCGTGAACGACGACGCGCTGGCCGAGCGCCTGCACTTCAACCAGAACTCGATGGGGGCCGTGCCCGGGCCGTTCGACTGCTTCCTCACGCTGCGCGGCGCCAAGACGCTCGCGGTGCGGATGGAGCGCCACTGCGACAACGCGGCGAAGATCGCGCGCTGGCTGACGGAGTCGCCGGCCGTGAGCGAGGTCTTCTATCCCGGCCTCGAGTCGCACCCCGGACACGAGACGGCGAGGCGCCAGATGCGCCGCTTCGGCGGGATGATCGCGTTCCGCGTGCGCGGCGGCCGCGCGGCCGTCGACGCCGCGCTGAGCGAGACCGGCGTGTGGACGCTCGGCGAGAGCCTCGGCGGCGTCGAGAGCCTGGTGGAGCACCCCGCCGCGATGACCCACGCCTCGCTCGCGGGCTCCGGGTTCGAGGTGCCCGACGACC
Organism: uncultured Gaiellales bacterium; assembly: GCA_964651695.1. Taxonomy (GTDB): domain Bacteria; phylum Actinomycetota; class Thermoleophilia; order Gaiellales; family JALYLC01; genus JALYLC01. The sequence continues at coordinate 12,922 of CAZYYP010000057.1, forward strand.
TGATCCGCCTCTCGGTCGGCATCGAGCACGTCGACGATCTGCTGCACGACCTCGTCGCCATGCTCGCCAACGCCACGCGCGAGCGCCTGTAGGCAGAGCGCCGGCCCTCAACGCGGGGGTCATTGCTGCCGATAGGCGAGGTGTGGCGCACGTCGCACATCCCCGCCCGCTGGCCGGCTCGCTCGCGGCGCTCCGGCGCACGGGCGAGATCGGGCTGCTCGCCCTCGCGCCTGCGCTGCTCGCGCTCGTGATCATCGGCGGGGCGATCGGAAACCGCTACGCATTCGACTTCCACGGCGCGCTCTGGCAGGCCGCCCGCGACGTGCTCGCCGGCCGCAACCCGTATCCCCCGGCGACACCCGCCGGCGTGGCTCCGGGCGATCGTTTCGTCTATCCGCCCCCGGTCGCGATCCTGCTCGTGCCGCTCGGGGCGCTGCCGTTCGGCCTGGCTGCAGCGATCATCACCGGCGTGCTGATCGCTGCGGTCGCCGGTGCGCTGGCGGTGCTGGGCGTGCGCGACTGGCGCTGCTACGGCGCGGCGTACCTCTCGATCGCGACCCTCCACGACATCCGCCTCGGCGCGCTCACGCCGCTCCTGGCGCTCGGCCTTGCGCTCGCGTGGCGCTGGCGCGCGCAGGCGCGCGCGGCCATTCCGCTGGCGCTGATCGTCGTCGCCAAGCTGTTCCTCTGGCCGCTCGGCGTGTGGCTGATCGCCACCGGGCGCATCCGCCTCGCCCTCCGCAGCACGCTCCTCGCGGTGGGCGCGAGCGCGGCCGGGTGGGCGGTGATCGGCTTCGCGGGACTCGCCGACTACCCGAAGCTCTTGAGCGTCCTCGCTGACGGCGAGCAGGGCCGCGGCTACTCGCTCGTCGCGGGCGGCCTCGCCCTGGGTCTCGGGGACGCGGTGGCGCGCGCAGCGGCCGTGGCCGTGGGTGCCGGCCTGCTGGCGCTGTGCTGGCGCGAGGGGCGTCGAGGCTTCGACGAGCGCTCGCTGGCGCTCGCCCTGGCGGCGGCGCTCGCGCTCTCGCCGATCGTCTGGCTCCACTACTTCGTGCTGCTCCTGGTGCCGATCGCGATCGCCCGGCGCACCTTCGGCGCGATCTGGCTGATCCCCGCGCTCTTCTGGATCACGCCGTTCGAGGAGAACTTCGGAGCGCACTGGCGGATCGCCGCGGGCGTGGCCATCGCCGCGCTCGCACTCGGCTGCGCTGCGCGCGCCTCTGGCGCAGCAACCGCGGTGCGCACCTACGATCCGGCGCTATGACGCGCTCCTGGAACCCCGCCAGTCCGCCCGGTGGCGGCCTCGACATCCCGTACTCCCCGGCCGCCGTCTCGGACGGCTACGTGCACGTCGCGGGGGTCATCTCCAGCGATGCGAGCGGCGAGATCATCGCCGACGACTTCACGAGCCAGGCCACGCGCACGTTCGCGAACCTCGTGACGACCCTCGAGGCAGCCGGCTGCACGGCCGCCGACGTCGTCCACGTGACGACCTACCTCACCGACCGCGACGACTTCGACGCGTTCAACGAGGTCTTCAAGCGGACGTTCTCGGATCCGTACCCTGCGCGCGTGACGGTGCTCGCGCAGTTGATCGCGCCGGGCCTCTCGATCGAGGTCACGGCCGTCGCAGCTCGACCCCGTTAGCCGCCGATCCCCTCGCGCCCGTGCGGCGCGGCGAGGTCGAGCGCCGGGCCGACCGGCACGATGCGCGTCGGGTTGATCGACGGGTGCGTGCGGTAGTAGTGCCGTTTGATGTGGTCCATGTCCACCGTCGGCGCGATCCCGGGGTGCTGGTAGAGATCGCGCAGGTAGCCCGAGAGCTGCGGGTAGTCGACGATGCGCCGCAGGTTGCACTTGAAGTGCCCGACGTAGACCGCGTCGAAGCGCACGAGCGTCGTGAACAGGCGCCAGTCGGCCTCGGTGATCCCGCCACCCATGAGGTAGCGGGTCGTGCCGAGGCGCGCGTCGAGCTCGTCGAGTGCGTCGAAGAGCCGGCCGAAGGACTCCTCGTAGGTGCTCTGGGTCCGGGCGAAGCCCGTCTTGTAGACGCCGTTGTTGACGTTGTCGTAGACGTAGGCGTTGAGCTCGTCGATCTCGGCGCGCAGCGCCTCCGGCAGGTACCGGCGCTCGGGGTGCTTCGCGAAGGCGTCGAACTCGCGGTCGAACATGCGGATGATCTCGGACGACTCGTTGTTGACGATCCGGCCCTCGTGGCGATCCCACAGCACCGGCACCGTCACATGAGCGTCGTCGCCACTGGCGACGTAGGCCTCGCTCAGGAACGCGAAGTCGTTGACCGGATCGCTCGTGGTTCCCGGCGAGTCCGTGATCGCCCAGCCGCGCTCGTCGCGCTCGGGGTCGACGACGGTCATCGTGACGACGTCCTCGAGGCCCTTGAGGTGCCGGTAGATGATCGTCCGGTGCGCCCAGGGGCAGGCGTAGGAGACGTAGAGGTGGTAGCGGCCGGGCTCGGCGCGATACCCCGAGCTGCCGTCGGCCGTGACGTGGTCGCGGAAGACCGAGTCCCGACGCCGGAACGCGCCGTCCTTGGTCAGCTCGGACGGCAGTGCTTCGCGCGTATCGGGAGATGTCATCGCCCGCAACCTATCCGAGGCCGCGGTCTCGGCGCCGCCGCTGTAACGTCCGCCGGGGGATGGAGACGGACGGGCATGATCGGCCGGATGGGAGTCGAGGCGGTGATCCGGCGGATGAGGCCGCGCTGCTCGCCGCGCTGCGCGCCGGCGACGAGCGCGCGTTCGCCCGGCTCGTCGCGCTGCACCACGCCTCGCTCGTGCGCGTCGCGCGCCAGTACGTGGCCACGCAGGAGGTCGCCGAGGACGTCGCCCAGGAGGCCTGGCTGGGGCTGTTGCGGGGGCTCGGGACCTTCGAGGGGCGCTCATCGCTCCGCACCTACCTCTTCCGCATCGTGATGAACCTCGCCCGCACGCGCGGTGTCCGCGAGGCGCGCTCGGCGCCCTTCTCGTCGCTCGCCCGCGACGACGAGGACGGTCCCTCCGTGGATCCGGAGCGCTTCGTACGGGCCCCGTCGCCCGGCGCGGGGCACTGGGCGTCGCCGATCCGCCCCTGGAGCCGGAGCGCCGAGCAGATCGCGCTCTCGGCCGAGGCGCTCGCGCGGATCGACGCGGCGATCGCCGAGCTGCCGGAGCGGCAGCGCCGCGTGGTCACGCTGCGCGACGTCGAGGGCTTCAGCGCCGACGAGGTGAGCGACCTGCTCGGCATCTCCGACGGCAATCAGCGCGTGCTGCTGCACCGCGCGCGTACGAAGCTGCGCGAGGCGCTCGCCGAGGAGTACGCATGAGCAACACGACGCCGTACCGCGAGCCGACCTGCCAGGAGCTCGCCGAGCTCATCACCGACTACCTCGAGGGCGTGCTCCCCGCAGCCCAGCACGCGCTCTTCGACCTCCACATCGCCGGCTGCCGCGACTGCACGCTCTACGTCGAGCAGATGCGCGCCACGATTGCCGTCACCGGCCGGATCGGCGCCGGCGACGTCCCGGTGCAGGTGCAGACGGAGTTGCTCGCCGCCTACCGCGCCTGGGTGGCGGAGACCTCCTAG
>CAZYYP010000058.1:0-16368 GCA_964651695.1 uncultured Gaiellales bacterium
AGGACCGGGAGATGCGGGCCAGACCCGGGAGTCCCGGGTCAGACCCCCGTTCTCCCGGCGTGCGCTCCTGTTGGCCGCCAGTGGGGCATCCATCGCATCTTGGTGTTGCAATGTGGGGAGTGGTGGGGTAAAGTGGTGCGCACTGGGAGGTCATGCGCCGATACGGGCGCGGCAAGGGGAAATGTGTGCTCCTCGGCGAGTTCGAGCAACGGCTGGATGACAAGAACCGCGTCACGCTCCCGGCACGTCTGCGCGAGCATTTCGCGGAGGGCGTCGTCTGTGCCCGCGGCCTTGACGGCTGCGTCTCGGTCTGGTCGCCCGGCGGCTGGGACTCGTACGTGAACACGCAGGGCGATCGGCTGGACGGCTTCTCGCGTGAGGGCCGGCTGATGCAGCGCTACCTCTTCGGCGGCGCGCAGCACGGCGACCTCGACCGGCAGGGCCGCGTCGCGTTGCCGGCGCCGCTCCTGCAGCACGCGCAGCTGACCAAGGACATCGTCATCGCCGGCCTGCGGGACCGGCTCGAGATCTGGGACCGCGAAGCCTGGCGCCGCCAGCTCGCCGAGGTCGAAGGGAGCGCGGAGAGTGTTGCCGAACGTCTTGCCCAGTCCAAGCCCTGACGTCCATGTGCCGGTGCTGGCCCGTGAGGTCGGCGCCCTGCTGGACGTGCACCCGGGCGAGCTCGTGGTCGACTGCACCTTCGGCGCCGGTGGGCACTCGCGCATGCTCGCCCGCGACCTCGACGGTCGCGGTGAGTTGGTCGCCATCGACCGCGATCCGAGCACCCAGCCCTACGTGGATGCGCTGCGCGCCGCCGTCGGCACGGGCGTCCAGGTGCGCCCGATGCACGGCCCGTTCGCGAGCTGCCTGCGCCGCCTGCTCGACGAGGGCGCCCAGGCCGGCGCCGTGCTGATGGATCTCGGCATGTCGTCGATGCAGGTCGACGAGCCCGCGCGCGGCTTCAGCTACACGCAGGACGCGCCGCTCGACATGCGCATGGATCCGACCGACGACGTCACGGCCGCCACGCTCGTCAACGAGTGGGGCGAGCGCGACCTCGCGCAGATCTTCAGCCGCTACGGCGAGGAGCGCTTTGCGCGCCCGATCGCCCGTGCGATCGTCCAGGAGCGCGCCCGCGCGCCGTTCGAGACGACGCTCCAGCTCGTCGCGACCGTCAAGCGCGCGATCCCGACTCCGTCGCGCTTCGGTCACGGCCATCCCGCCAAGCGCGTCTTCCAGGCCTTGAGGATCGCCGTCAACGACGAGCTCGGCCAGCTCGAGGACGGGCTCGAGAGTGCGCTCGCGCTCTGCCAGCCCGGCGGGCGTGTCGCGGTCATCGCGTTCCACTCGCTCGAGGATCGGATGGTCAAGCAGCGCTTCGTCAAGGCGGCCAAGGGCTGCATCTGCCCGCCCGATCTGCCGGTCTGCGGCTGCGGCCGCACGCCGGAGTTCCGGCTCGTGACGAGCAAGGCCGTGCGGCCGCACACCGACGAGATCGCGCTCAATCCGCGCGCCGCCTCCGCCCGGCTCCGCGTCGTGCAGCGCGAGCTGACGGCATGAGTGCCGTCGCCGCACCGCGCTCCGCGACCCGGGAGCGCGCCGTCCGCCGCGCCCCGGTGCGCGTGGGCATCACCTCGGCGCTCCTGATCGTCGCCTGCGCGGCCGTGCTGATCGGCATCGTCACGCTCCAGGTGGCCGTGCTGCGCCTCAACAGCGAGCGCGGCGACCTCCAGGCGCGCCGCGACACGCTGGTGAGCTCCAACAGCGAGCTGCGCGGCCTGCTCGTCAGCCAGCTCGCCCCCGGAGTGCTCGCCGCCAGGGCCCTGAAACAAGGCCTGGTGCTGCCGCCGGTCGAAGACATCACGACGGGCTCGCTTGGCCACTGAGCGGGGCACGCGGCGCCGCTCCCGCGGCCCGTCCGGCCCGCGCCGCTGTGACCGTCGCATCCGGTTGATGCTGACGTGCGTGTGCCTCGCGATCGTCGTGCTCGGCGCGCGCACCGTGCAGGTGCAGGTGCTCGACGGAGGCTCGCTCGCGAAGGCTGCCGAGTCGCAGCAGCGCGTCGAGGTGCCGCTGTGGGCGCCGCGCGGCCCGATCGTCGACCGCACCGGTGAGATTCTCGCGCTCTCCTACCAGGCCGTGACCGTCGGGGTCTGGCCCGGCCGCGTGCCCGACCGCACGGCCTTCGCGCAGGCGCTCTCGAAGTACGCGAAGGTGACGCCGGCCCAGATCGAGCAGCGCATGGGCGGGAGCGCGCAGTACGTCTTCGCTGCGCGCCGCCTCGACCCGTCGACGTGGACGCGCATCACGAGGGATCCGACGCTCGGACCGCTCGTCAAGGCGCGCGTGATCGAACCGCAGCAGGAGCCGCGCCGGGTCTACCCGCGCGGCGGGCTCGGAGCGCAGGTCATCGGCGTCTCGGGCAGCGGCCTCTCGGGTGTCGAGTTGTCGCGCAACAAGGTCCTGAGCGCCCGCGACGGCCTCGCGTCGGTCTCGAAGGTCAACGACCGGCCGACCGGCGATACGCACTGGGCGCGCGTCCTGCATCTGCGCGAGCCGGCCCCGGGCAAGCCGGTGCAGCTCACGCTCGACTCGCGCATCCAGTCCCTCGTGCAGAAGACGATCGCGACGACGAAGGCGCAGTGGCACGCCAAGTCGGTCACCGCGGTCGTCCTGGACGCGCACACCGGAGGCATCCTCGCGATGGCCTCTGCACCTGGCGTTCCGGCCGCCGGCTACCGCGCAGGCAACGCGCAGGAGTGGCGGCTGCGCGCGATCACGGACCTGTACGAGCCGGGCTCCACCTTCAAGCTCGTCACGTTCATGGGCGCCCTGCAGGAGGGCGTGATCACGCCCCAGACGATGTTCCGGGTGCCGTGGTACTACACGTTGTTCGGCGGCACCAGCAATGCTCGCTCGATCGACGACGCGCATTCGCACCCGATCGAGAAGTGGACGGCGACCGACATCCTCGCGCACTCATCCAACGTCGGCACGATCAAGATCGCCAGGGACCGTCTGACCGAGACGGGGCTGAAGAAATGGATTCAGCTGACGGGCTTCGGCAAGCGCACCGGCGTCGATCTGCCCGGCGAGGAGCCGGGCCAGACGCTCCCGGACGACAAGTGGTATGGAACCGCGATCCTGAACGAGCCGATCGGCGAGGGCATCGCGGTGACGCCGCTGCAGATGGCTGCCCTCTACGGCTCGATCGCGAACGGCGGCACGTGGGTTCAGCCGCACGTGACCGCCGGCATCGGCGGCAAGCCGACCACCGGCTGGAAGACGCGGCAGCTGGTCTCGCGGCACGTCGCCGCGGAGCTGCGCACGATGCTCACGAAGGTCGTCGACCTGCCGAACGGCACCGGTGTCAAGGCGCGCATCCCCGGCTACAGCGTTGCCGGCAAGACCGGCACGACGCCCAAGTACGACTCCAAGCACGGCGCCGCCGCCTACTGCGACTCGTCGGTCAAGCAGTGCGAGTACCAGACGTCGTTCGTGGGCTTCGCGCCCGCGACGCACCCGCGCTTCGTCGCCCTCGTGATGGTCGACGGGGCGAAGGGCCCCGACGGCAAGAGCAACGGGCTCGAGGGCGGCGACGTCGCCGCCCCGGCGTTCAAGACGATCGCCCAGGGCATCCTCCAGGCGCTCCAGGTCAAGCCCGACCGTCCCGGCCAGCTTTGATCGCGGGCGCCAACTACTAGACTGCACCCCCCGTGGAGCTCGCCGCGCTGTGCACGGACGCGGGCGTCGCCTCGCGAGTGGTCGGAGCGACGGCCGGCGTCGACGTCGTCGACATCGCCTACCGCTCGGAGCGATGCGGACCGGGCTCGCTGTTCTGCGCGCTGCCGGGGGCTCGCGCCGACGGCCATGACCACGCGCCGGCGGCGGTCGCGAACGGCGCGGTGGCGCTGCTCGTCGAGCGCGAGCTGCGCCTGGACGTGCCGCAGATCGTCTGTGAGGACGCACGCGCCGGCATGGCGCTCCTGGCCGACGCGCTCTACGGCCACCCGAGCGGCGAGCTCGACGTCGTCGGCGTCACGGGCACCAACGGCAAGACCACGACGACGATGCTGCTCGCGGCGATCCTCGACGCCGCGCTGCGGCCGTGCGGGCTGCTCGGCACCGTCGAGCGCCGCATCGGCGGCCGTCGCGAGGCCGCCGGGCTCACGACACCCGAGGCGCCCGATCTGCAGCGGTCGCTGCGCTGGATGCTCGAAGCGGGCGACGAGGCGTGCGCGATGGAGGCCTCGTCGATCGCGATCTCGCAGCGACGGCTCGTCGGCACCGAGTTCACTGCAGTCGGCTTCACGAACCTCTCGCAGGATCATCTCGACTTCCACGGCGATCTCGAGGAGTACTTCGCGGTCAAGGCCTCGCTCTTCGACGGGCGCTTCCCGCGCGCCGTCAACGCCGACGATCCCTACGGCGCGCGCCTCGGCGCCGAGCTGCGCTTCGGCGTCGACGCAGACGCGGCGGAGGTCCGCTGCGAGGCCTTCGACCTGCGGCCGGATCGCACCGAGCTGTTCGTGCGCACGCCGCAGGGCGCGCTCTCGCTCGAGCCGCGGCTGCGTGGCCGCTTCAACGTCGACAACGTGCTCTGCGCCGTCGCGCTCGCGCTGCTGCTCGACGTCCCGCTCGGCGCGATCGAGCACGCCGTCGCGGCGACCGGCGCGCCGCCCGGGCGCTTCGAGCCGGTCGAGGCGGGCCAGGAGTTCGGCGTCATCGTCGACTACGCGCACACGCCGGGGGGCATCGAGGCGGTGCTGGCCTCCGCGCGGCCGCTCGTCGGCGGGCGCATCCTCTGCGTCTTCGGAGCCGGGGGCGACCGCGACCACGCCAAGCGCCCGCTCATGGGCGCGGCCGCGGAGGCCGGGGCGGACCGCATCTACGTGACGAGCGACAACTCACGCTCCGAGCCGACCGAGGTGATCGTCGACCAGATCCTGCGCGGGCTCGAGCGCCCCGGGGACGCCCTCGTCGAGCACGACCGCCGGCGTGCGATCGGGCGGGCGCTCGCAGACGCGGAGCCGGGCGACCTCGTGATGATCCTCGGCAAGGGTCACGAGCAGGGCCAGGACCTGGACGGGGTCGTCGAGCCCTTCGACGACCGCAGCGTTGCGGAGGAGTTCCTCGGGTGATCCCGCTCGCCGCCGGGGCGCTCGCCGGGACGCGCCTGCTCAGCGGCGATCCCGCGACGCCGATCGAGAGCGTGACCACGGACTCTCGGGCGGTCGCCGCGGGTGCGCTCTTCTGCGCGCTCGAGGGCGAGCGCGCAGACGGCCACGACTTCCTGGACGCCGTCCGCGCGGCCGGCGCCGCCGCGGTGCTGTGCCGCACGGGCCGCTCGCGGCCGCTCGCGGGGGTCTGCGTGCTCGAGGCCGACGAGCCGCTGACCGCGCTCGGCGCGATCGCGCGCCAGGTGCGGCGCGCGTGGGGCGGGCAGGTGATCGGCATCGCCGGATCGAATGGCAAGACGTCCACCAAGGACCTGCTCGCCGCGCTCTGCGCCCCGCACGTGCCGACACTCGCCACTCACCGCAACCTCAACAACCGCCTTGGCCTGCCCTTGACGCTCTTCCGCCTCGAGCCCGGACACGGCCTCTGCATCTGCGAGCTCGGCACGAGCGAGGTCGGCGAGCTCGGCGACCTCGCGGCGATCGCCGAGCCCGGCATCGGCGTGATCACGAACATCGCACCCGAGCATCTGGAGTTCCTCGGCGACATCGAGGGCGTGGCGCGCGAGGAGGGATCGCTGCTCGCGGCGCTGGCCGCCGGCGGCGACGCCGTCCTGCCCGCCGACGAGCTGTTGCTCGCGCCCTACCGGCGCGACGACCTCCGCACGACGACGTTCGGCGAGCCCGGGGGCGACGTCCGCTGCCTGACCTGGGAGCCCGGCGAGCGCGGCACGCGCGCGGTGCTCGACGTCCTCGGGGAGCGCTGCGAGCTCGTCGTGCCGCTGCGCGCCGCCCACCACGCATCCAACCTCGCGGCAGCCGCGGCGGCCTACGCGCGCGCCGGCCTGCCCGTCGACGGGCTCGCCGAGGGCGCCGCCGGCATCGAGCTCTCGCCCTACCGCGGACAGGAGCGCGCCCGGTCCGGCGGCGGGGTGCTCGTGAACGACGCCTACAACGCCAACCCCGCTTCGATGGAGAGCGCGCTCGCCGCCCTCGCCGAACTCGCCGCGGGGGGGCGCACGGTCGCCGTGCTCGGCAACATGGCCGAGCTCGGGCCTGCTGCGCCGCGCTGGCATGCCGAGGTCGGGCGGGCGTGCGTGCGGCTCGGCATCGACGTCGTCGTCGGCGTGGGGGAGCTCGCAGCCGGCTACGCGACGGCCGCCGAGGGCTGCGAGTGGCACCACAGCGCGACCGTCGAGGCGGCCGCCGAGTTGCTGCCGCGGATCCTGCGCCCCGGCGACGTCGTGCTGCTCAAGGGGTCGCGCTCGGCCGGCGTCGAGCGGCTCGCCGAGGTCGCGCTGTGACCCACGTCCTCGGCGCGGGTGTGCTGGCGGCGTTCCTCACGGTGCTCGGCGGCGGGTTCTTCATCAAGTTCCTGCGCGAGCGCTCGCTGGGGCAGAACATCCGCGAGGAGGGGCCCGCCGGCCACCGCGTCAAGCAGGGCACGCCGACCATGGGCGGGCTGCTGATCCTGACGATGGCCGCGATCTCGTTCCTGATCTTCACGGAGCGCAGCGCGCAGGCGTTCACGGTGCTCGGCGTGACCGTGGCCTGCGCAGCGATCGGCTTCGTCGACGACTACGCGAAGATCGCCAACAAGCGCTCGCTGGGACTCTCGGGCCGCTACAAGCTGGGCCTGCTCGTGCCCATCTCGGCCGTGCTCGGCTACGTCGCGCACCACGAGGGGCTCTCGACGCGCATCTACGTGCCGCTCGTCGACACGCACATCGACCTCGGCTACGGGTGGTACGGGCTCGTGTTCCTCGTGCTCGCCGCCTCGACGAGCGCCGTCAACCTCACCGACGGGCTGGACGGGCTCGCCGCGGGCACGAGCGCGATCGCGTTCCTGGCCTACACGGCGCTCGCGACGATCGGCTGGCAGCTCTCGCGCACGGAATGCGCCATCGGCGCCCACCCGTGCCTGTACGTCGGCCCGCGCGGCGATTCGTCGCGCCTCGACCTCGCCGTCTTCGCGGGCGCGATGCTCGGCTGCTGCATCGGATTCCTCTGGTACAACAGCTTCCCGGCGCAGGTCTTCATGGGCGACACGGGCTCGCTCGGCCTCGGCGGCGCGCTCGGCGCGATGGCCATCCTGACGAAGACCGAGCTGCTCCTGCCGATCGTCGGCGGCGTGTTCGTGGTCGAGGCGCTCTCGGTGATCATCCAGGTGATCTCGTTCCGCCGCTACGGTCGCCGCATCTTCCTGATGGCTCCGATCCACCACCACTTCGAGATGAAGGCGTGGTCGGAAACGACGATCATCGTGCGCTTCTGGATCGTCGCCTCGCTGCTCGCGGGGTCCGCGTTCGTCCTCGCCTACTTGCGCTTCAACCAGTACACGTGAAGGATCTCGCCGGCGCCCGTCGCGTCGTGGTGCTCGGCGCCGTGCGCTCCGGGATCGCAGCCGCAGAGGCGCTCCGGCGCTGCGCGCCGCACGTCCACGTCGTGCTGGCCGATCGCAGGCCGGATGCAGGGGAGGTGCCCGCGGGCGTCGAAGCCATGCCCGGCCGCGACGACCCGGGGCTTCTCGGGGGTGCCGACCTGCTCGTCAAGAGCCCCGGCGTCCCGGAGGAGTCCCCGATCGTCGCCGCTGCACGATCGGCCGGCATCCCGGTGTGGGCCGAAGTGGAGCTCGCGTACCGCCTGCTCGAGGAGCGCAATCCGATCGTCGGCATCACGGGAACCAACGGCAAGACCACGACCACGCTGCTGACGGCCGCCATGCTCGAGCGCGGCGGAGTGCCCTGCGCCAGCGCCGGCAACGTCGGCACGGCGCTGTCCACCTTCGCGGGCGTCATCGAGCCCGGGCGGCCGATCGTCTGCGAGCTCTCGAGCTTTCAGCTCGAGGGCGTGGAGGCGTTCCGCGCCGATGTCGCCGTGCTGCTCAACGTCACGCCCGACCATCTCGACCGCCACGACTCCATGGAGGCCTACGCCGCCGCCAAGCTGCGCGTGTTCGAGCGCCAGCGCGCCTCCGACACAGCGATCCTGTGCATCGACGACGCCTACGTCGCGGCGCTCGCTGCCGTGCCCGGCGAGGGCCGGCGCGTGCGCGTCTCGGGCGCCGACCTCGGCGCGTTCGAGGAGGCCTTCGCGGCCTCGCGGCTGCGCGGCCCGCACAACCGCGCCAACACGGCCTGCGCGCTCGCCGCCGCCCGCGCGCTCGGCGCGAGCGAGGACGGCATGGGCGACGCGCTGCGCTCCTTCGCCGCGCCCGCCAACCGGCTCGAGGACGTGCGCGAGCTGCGCGGGGTGCGCTACGTCAACGACTCCAAGGCGACCAACGTCGAGGCCACCCTGCAGGCGCTCGCCTCGTTCGAGGCGCCGCTGCACGTCATCCTGGGCGGCTCGCTCAAGGGCGCCGACTTCGCGCCGCTCGCACGCCCGCTCGCCCGCGGCGCGAGTGCCGTGTACCTGATCGGCGAGGCCGCTCCGCGGCTGCGGAGCGCGTTCGTCGGCACGGGAATCGAGCTGGTCGACTGCGGCACGCTCGCGCGCGCGGTCAAGCTGGCCGCGTCCGTCGCCGCCGAAGGCGACGTCGTCCTGCTCTCGCCCGCCTGCGCGTCCTACGACCAGTTCCGCGACTACGAGGAGCGCGGCGAGCGCTTCCGCGCGCTGGTCGAGGCGCTCACATGAGCACCCGTGTGCGGGCGCGGGCGCAGGCGCACGGCGCCGAGCAACTGCTCGTGATCGTCTCGATGGCGCTCGTCGCGTTCGGTGTCGTGATGGTCTACTCGGCCTCGGCCTCGATCGCCCTGCTCGAGCACCACGCGGTCTACGCCGGGATCGGCCTCGCCGCGCTGTGGCTGCTCGCCCGTCGCGACTACCGCCACATCGCAGCGATCGCGCCCGCCCTCCTCCTGATCGCGGGGGGCCTGCTCGTGCTCGTGCTCGCGAGCGGCGTCCAGCGCAACGGCGCGCAGCGCTGGCTGAGCCTGCCGGGCGGCTTCACGCTCCAGCCCTCGGAGCTCGCCAAGGTTGCCCTCTGCATCTTCGCCGCCTCCGCGCTCGCCGGCCGCCGGCCGCCCCGCGACTGGCGCGAGGCCATGCGCCCGGTGGGCGCCGCCGCCGCCATCCTCTGCGGGCTGATCGTGGTCAGCGACCTCGGCTCCGCAATCGCGGTCGGGCTCGCCGCCGCCGCCGTCCTGATCGCGAGCGGCGCCGCCACCGGCGCGCTCGCGCGCATCGGGCTCGCTGCCGGCGGCCTCGCCGGCGCGATGATCGCAGCCGAGCCGTACCGTACGCAGCGCCTGACGGCGTTCCTGCACCCCGGCGACAAGATCGGCGCCGCGGGGTACCAGCTCTACGAGGCCCGCCTGGCGCTCGGCACCGGAGGCCTGTTCGGCGTCGGCCTCGGCCAGAGCGTGACGAAGCTCAACTACCTGCCCGAGGCCCACACCGACATGATCGTCCCGATCGTCGGCGAGGAGCTCGGCCTGCTGGGCGTCTTCGGCCTGCTCGTCGCCTTCGGCCTCTTCGCCTGGTGCGGCTACAGCGTCGCACTGCGCGCCAAGGATCCCTTCGGCAAGCTGCTCGCGGCCGGCCTGACGACGCTGATCGTCGGTCAGGCCGTGCTCAACATCGGCGGCACGCTCGGCGTGCTCCCGTTCACGGGCGTTCCGGTGCCGCTGATCTCCTACGGCGGCACGAGCCTGATCGCGACGCTCGCGGCCATCGGTCTCGTGCTCTCGGTCGGCACGCACGGCGGGCAGGCCCTGCGGGTCGCCGAGCCCGTGCGCCGCCCGGCGCGCAAGCCGGCCGCGCGCCGAGCCGCTGCGCGGCACGCGGCGACTCCGCGCACGGCCTCTGCGGGCGCGGCGCGCGCGCGCCGCCGCCGGGCGATGTGACGACGCGGCGGGTGCTCGTCGCCGCCGGCGGTACGGCCGGCCACGTGATGCCCGCTCTCGCGGTGGCCGAGGAGCTCGTGCGTGCGGGCGCAGAGGTGACGTTCGCGGGGACTCCCGGGCGCGCCGAGGCCCAGCTCGTGCCGGCTGCGGGCTATGCGTTCGACGCCTTCCACGTGCAGGGCTTTCCGCGCCGCCCCTCCCTCCGGCTCGCCCGTACCCTCGCACTCGATGCGGCGGCGCCGGTCGCGTGCCTCCGCATCCTGCGCCGGCGCCGGCCGCACGTCGTGCTGGGCGGCGGCGGGTTCGTCGCCGGCCCGATGCTCCTGGCCGCCCGGGCGCTCGGCATCCCGCGCGTGCTCACCGAGGCCGACGCGCATCTCGGCCTCGCCAACCGCCTCGCGGCGCCGCTCGCCGACCGCGTGTTCCTCGCCTATCCGCTGCCCGGGCGCGAACCTCCGCGCTACGAGGTCGTCGGCCGCCCGGTCCTGCGCGCCTACTTCGAGACCACGCGGGCTCAAGCGCGCGCCGAGCTCGGCCTACCGGGCGACGTCTTCGTGCTCGCGGTCTTCGGCGCGCTCGCGGGTGCACGGCGTATCAACGACGCCTGCGTTGCCGCCTACGCGGCAGACGGCCTCGACGGCGGCACCATCCTGCACGTCACCGGGACGCGTGATCACGCGCAGGTGGCCGCGTCGGTCGCGGCGCCGCCCGAGCGCTACCGCGTGCTCGCATCGACGGATCGCTTCTGGACGATCCTGGCTGCCGCGGACCTGGCTGTGAGTCGCGCCGGCGGCACCGTCTGGGAGCTCGCGGCGGCCGGCCTGCCCGCGCTGCTCGTACCCTATCCCCATGCCACGGGCGATCATCAGCACGCCAACGCCCGGCACTTCGCGGCCGCCGGCGGTGCCGTGATCGTCGAGGACTCGGCGCTCGACGGCGAGGTGCTGCGCACGTTCGTCTCCGATCTCCGCGCCGAGCCGGACCGGCTCGAGGAGATGCGCGCCGGGATGCGGGCCTGCGCCCGCCCGGACGCCGCGGCGGCCGTCGCGCGCGAGCTGCTGCGCCTCGCCCAGGGCCGGGCGTGAGCGCCCCGCAGCACCTGCTCGGCATCGGTGGCGCCGGAATGTCGGGCATCGCCAGGGTGCTGCGCGGCCAGGGGCGTGACGTCTCGGGGTGCGACCGCTCGCCGGATGCCGTCGAGGCGCTGCGAGCCGAGGGGATCGAGGCGTACGTCGGCCACGATCCGGCGCATCTCCGGCCGGGCATGGAGCTGATCGTCTCGACCGCGATCGCCCACGACGAGCCCGAGCTCGTCGAGGCGCGCCGCCACGGTCTCCGCGTGCGTCACCGCTCCGAGGTGCTGGCCGAGATCGTCGCCTCGGGCGACGGGATCTGCGTGGCCGGTGCGCACGGCAAGACGAGCACGAGTGCGCTGATCGCGTACGTGCTCGAGCAGTGCGGCGAGGATCCGACGTTCCTGATCGGCGGGGAGGTGCCGCAACTCGGCGCCAACGCGCACGTCGGTGCGGGGCGCTATGTGATCGCCGAGGCCGACGAGTCCGACGGCTCGCTCGCGCGCCTGCGGCCGCGCGCCTCGGTGATTCTCAATGCCGAGCTCGACCACCACGACCACTTCGACTCCCTCGACGACCTGCACGCGCTCTTCGGCGCGTGGGTCGCCGAGCTGCCGCCGCACGGAGTCCTTGTGCTGCACGAGTCGCTCGACTACGCCACGCCGGCCGCGCTCCGGCGCTACGGGGCCGGGCCGGGGGAGGGCTGGCGCGCGCTCGGGATCGCGCCCGACGGGGAGGGCACCCGCTTCGTGCTCGCAGCGCCCGGCCGCGATCCGCTGCCGCTGCGGCTCGCCGTGCCCGGAGCGCACAACGCGCTCAATGCGACCGCCGCGCTCGCCCTGCTCGACTGGGCCGGCATCCCACCCGAGCGAGCGGTTGAGCCGCTGGCGGCCTTCCGCGGTGCGGGACGGCGCTACGAGCGCAGGGGCGAGGTCGCGGGCATCCGCCTCGTGGACGACTACGCGCACCACCCGACCGAGCTCGCGGCCACGCTCGCCGCGGCGCGTGGCGAGGCGCCCCCCGGCCGGCTCCTGGCCTGCTTCCAGCCGCACATGCCCTGGCGGACGCGCCTGTTCGCCGACGAGTTCGCGACCGCGTTGCTGCGCGCCGACGCAGCCTGCGTGTGCGATGTCTACGTCGCCCGCGGCGCGGCCGACCCCGAGGTCACGGGCGAGCTGATCGTCGACAGCGCGCGCCGGCAGGCTCCGGCGTTCCCGATCGCGTGGACGCCGGGCTACGCCGATGCGGCCGCCTGGGTCGTGGAGACCGCGCGACCCGGCGATCTCGTGCTGACGCTCGGCGCGGGGCCCGTCGACTCGGTGCTCGAGCTCGTGCGCGAGCAGCTGGCGTGACGGCGCCGCCGCCCTGCGTCGAGGCCGATGCCGGTCTGGCGCGGCTGACGACGATCGGCACGGGTGGCCCGGCGCGGTTCCTTGCGCGGCCGACGACGGCAGAGGAGCTCGCGGCGGTCCTGGCCTGGGCTGCCGGGGAGGGCCTCGAGATCGCGGTGATCGGCCTCGGCTCCAACCTGCTCGTCGCCGACGAGGGCTATGACGGCGTCGCCGTGCGGCTCGAAGGCGCCCTGGCGGCGATCGAGATCGACGGAACGGAGGTGCACGCGGGCGGCGGCGCGTCGCTGGCCGCCGTGGTTCGCCGCGCCACCGACGCGGGGCTCGCCGGCATCGAGTTCGGCTGCGCGATTCCGGGCACCGTCGGCGGCGCGGTGCGCATGAACGCCGGCGCCTACGGCAGCGAGATCGGCGACGTCCTGCGCTCGGCCGAGGTCGTCTCCGCCGCCGGCTCGAGGACGGGGTCACCCGCCGATCTCGATCTCCGCTACCGGCACTCCAACGTGCGCGGCTCCGAGGTCGTCGCCCGGGCCGTGCTCCGGCTCGAGCGCGGCGTGCGCGACGAGGTGCGCGCGCGCGTGCGCACGATGCAGCGCCAGCGCAGCGAGAGTCAGCCGCGCAAGGCCCGCACGTTCGGATCGGTGTTCAAGAATCCCCCCGAGGGCCCAGGCGCCGGCGCGCTGATCGAGTCCTGCGGCCTCAAGGGCCGCGCGATCGGCGGTGCCCGCATCTCGTCCGTCCACGCGAACTTCATCGAGAACACGGGCGGCGCCCGCTCGGCGGACGTAGCAGCCCTCGTCGTGCTCGCGCGGCGCTGCGTTCGCGAGCGCTTTGCCGTCGATCTGGAGCACGAGGTGGAGCTGCTCGGGCCGGTCACGCTGGAGTGAGCCCACCCATCCGGGTGGGAGGAGGCGCCGCGGTGGCGCCGAAACGGGGCGCGTGCAGCTTTCTGACGCCGTTGTCATGCGCCGCCGCATCGCCGCCCTCGCGCTGGCCGCCGTGGCCTGCGCGCTCGCCGCCGGCGCGGTGGAACTCGGCTACGTATGGCTCAAGAGCTCGGGCGTCTTCGTCCTCCGCAGCGTGGCGGTGCGCGGTGGCACCGAGACCGACCGTCTCGCCGTCCGCGACGCGGTCGCGCGCGCCGCGGCCGGGCGCTCCCTGCTCGCGCTGTCGTCGTCGCGCGTCGCCCGCGCGATCGAGCAGGTGCCGACCATCCGCCTCGCGAGCGTCGACCGCGATTTCCCGCACACCCTGCGCATCCGCATCGTTCCCGAGCGGCCGGTCGCGCTCGCCATCGGAGTCGGCAACTACCGCAGCCTCGTGGCTGCAAGCGGCCGCGTGCTGAGAGTCTTCGGTGCCGGCGAGGCCGTTCCGTCGCTCCCGCGCATCTGGCCGCCGGTCAACGACCGGCCGATCCCCGGAGGGACGATCGACTCTGCGCCCATCCAGGCGGCACTCGGCGCGCTCGCGGCGCGCCCGCGGGACTTCCGGGCCAAGGTCACGAACGTGAAGTACGACCCCGTGCGCGGCATCGTCATGCGGCTCCAGGGCGGTCTCGACATCGTTCTCGGGCCACCGCTCGAGCTCAAGAACAAGCTGCGCGCGGCCGCCTGGGTGCTCCGCCGCTACCCGACCAAGGCCGACCGTGCGCAGCTGGTGTATGCCGACGTGTCCGCGCCCGATCGGCCGGCGGTGATGCCGCGTGGAGGCTATGCGGCCACCGCCGGGCTCGGCGAGCAGCCCAAGAAGCGTGCCAAGCATGCGAAAGCGGCTCAGAATGGCGCTTGATGCGGGCGACTATGGTCAGAAGTGGTTGCTGTATCGTGAGCTTCGGACCCGCCGCCTCCAGTGCGGCGCCGGGTTCGAGGGTTTCCGAGAGAGGGTGAATCGGTGTCGATGAAGGAGACCGGCGGGTCGTATCTCGCGGTCATCAAAGTTGTCGGAGTCGGTGGTGGCGGTACGAACGCCGTCAACCGCATGGTCGACAGCGGTCTGCGCGGCGTGGAGTTCATCGCCGTGAATACCGACGCCCAGGCGCTCCTGATGACGGATGCCGATGTCAAGATCGCGATCGGGCAGAAGGTCACGCGCGGCCTCGGCGCCGGCGCGAATCCCGATGTGGGCCGTGACGCGGCGATCGAGAGCCGCGATCAGCTCAAAGAGGCGCTCAAGGGCGCCGACATGGTCTTCGTGACCGCCGGCGAGGGCGGCGGCACCGGCACGGGCGCCGCGCCCGTGATCGCCGAGCTCGCGCGCGAGCTCGGCGCGCTGACGGTCGGCGTGGTCACGCGGCCGTTCGGCTTCGAGGGCAAGAAGCGCCAGGAGCAGGCCGATCTGGGCATCGACGAGCTGTCGGCGAAGGTCGACACGCTGCTCGTGATCCCGAACGACCGGCTGCTCCAGGTCGTGAGCCCGTCGACGCCGATCATGGAGGCGTTCCGCGTCGCCGACGATGTGCTGCGCCAGGGCGTCCAGGGCATCACCGACCTCATCACGGTGCCCGGCCTGATCAACCTCGACTTCGCCGACGTGCGCACCGTCATGCGCAACACCGGCACGGCCCTCATGGGCATCGGCGCCGCCGCGGGCGAGAACCGCGCCGCCGAGGCCGCCCGTGCGGCCATCTCCTCGCCGCTGCTCGAGTCGAGCGTCGAGGGTGCGCGCGGCATGCTCCTCAACATCACCGGCCCGAGCGACCTCGGCCTCTTCGAGGTCGACGAGGCCGCGAAGATCGTGCAGGGCGCGGCCGATCAGAACGCCAACATCATCTTCGGCGCCGTCGTCGACGATGCCATGGGCGAGCACGTGCGCGTGACGGTCATCGCCACGGGGTTCGAGCGGGGTCAGCCGACGGTCACGCGGCGCGAGCGATCCGCCGACAGCCCGACGCCCGGCTCGCGCGAGCTGTTCGACGTCCCGTCGGACATCCTCGACGTGCCGTCGTTCCTGCGCGAGGACTAGTTCAGCTCTCGCGGCCGCGCCACTGCGGCTTGCGCTTGCTCAGAAACGCATCGATGCCCTCACGCGCGTCGGGCGACACGGCGTTCGCGGCCATGACCTCGCTCGCGTGCTCGTAGGCCTCCGCCAGGGGCCGGTCGAGCTGCTCGTAGAAGGCGACCTTGCCGACGGCGATCGTCTGCGAGCTCGCGCTGCCGATGCGGCGGGCGAGCTCGAGCGTCTCCTCTGCGAGTCGCTCCGCGGGCACGACGCGGTTGACGAGACCCCACTCGGCCGCGGTGGGCGCGTCGATCAGATCGCCGGTGAGCAGCAGCTCGAGTGCGCGCTTGCGTCCGACGGCGCGCGAGACCTCGACCATCGGCGTCGAGCAGAAGAGCCCGATGCGGACGCCCGGGGTGGCGAAGCGCGCGTCCTCGCTCGCGACGGCGAGATCGCAGGCGGCGACGAGCTGGCACCCCGCGGCGGTTGCGATCCCGTGCACCTGGGCGATCACGGGCTGCGGAAGGCGGTGGATGGCCATCATCAGATCGCTGCAGGTGTCGAAGAGCTCGCGTGCGTCGGGCAGCGCGCAGCCGGTCATCTCGGCGAGGTCGTGGCCCGCGCAGAACGCCGGCCCCTCGCCGCGGATGATCACGGCGTGCACACTCGTATCGGCGGCAGTCGCGGCGAATGCGGCGATGAGGTCGCGCAGGAGCGCCAGCGAGAGCGCGTTGCGGCGCTCCGGGCGGTTGAGCACGAGCGTGCGCACACCGGCGGTGTCTTCGATGAGGAGTGGGGCGGCGGAAACGGTTGCCATGACCCGAGAATACCGCTCGCGCAAACCGCTAGGTGTCCGCGTCGGCCTGCGGGGTCGGGTCGAAGCGGTAGCCGACGCCGTACTGCGTCTGGATGTAGGAGTGCGTGGAACGCCGGTCGAGCTTCTCGCGCAGCTTGCGCACGCAGACGTCGACCGAGCGGTCGCGGG
>CAZYYP010000059.1:0-16225 GCA_964651695.1 uncultured Gaiellales bacterium
TGTCGCCCTACCAGCACGGTGAGGTCTTCGTCACCGAGGACGGCGCCGAGACCGACCTCGACCTCGGCCACTACGAGCGCTTCATCGACGAGAACACGTCGCGCTCCTCGAACTCGACCGCCGGCAGCGTCTACAACACCGTCATCCGCCGCGAGCGCAAGGGCGAGTACCTCGGCTCGACCGTCCAGGTGATCCCGCACATCACCGACGAGATCAAGAACCGCATCCTGCGCGTGTCGTCCTCGAGCGACGTCGACATCGTGCTCGTCGAGATCGGCGGCACCGTCGGCGACATCGAGAGCCTGCCGTTCCTCGAGGCGATCCGCCAGCTGCGCACCCAGCTCGGCCGCGACAACGTGCTGTACCTGCACGTCACGCTCGTGCCGCTGATCGAGGCCGCAGGCGAGCTCAAGACGAAGCCCACGCAGCACTCGGTCAACGAGCTGCGCCGCATCGGTATCTCGCCCGATGTCGTCGTCGCGCGCTCGTCGAGCCCCCTGCCACGCGAGCTGCGCGCCAAGATCGCCCTCTTCGCCGACCTCGACGAGCGGGCCGTCATCGCCGCCGAGGACGCCGCACACCTCTACACGGTGCCGCTGAGCCTGCGCGACCAGCGCCTCGACGAGCTCGTACTCGAGCACTTCGGGCTCGAGGTCACGCCGAGCAGGCTGGAGAAGTGGGAGGCGCTCTGCAGCCGCATCGACGAGCTCGAGGGCTCGGTCCGCATCGCGATCGTCGGCAAGTACGTCCAGCTCCAGGACGCCTACCTCTCGGTCGTCGAGGCGCTCAAGCACGGCGCGATCCATCACGGCTCGCACCTCGAGATCGACTGGATCGACGCCGAGACGCTCGATCCCGACGAGGCCGCCGAGGCCCTGCGCGGCGTCGACGGCATCCTCATCCCCGGCGGCTTCGGGCCGCGCGCGATCGAGGGCAAGGTCGCAGCCGTGCGCTATGCCCGCGAGTCCGGCACGCCGTTCCTCGGGATCTGCCTGGGCATGCAGTGCGCCGTGGTCGAGTTCGCGCGCAACGTCTGCGGCATGGCCGGCGCGAACTCCACCGAGTTCGACCCCGACACGCTCTACCCGGTCGTCGCGCTCCTGCCCGAGCAGCAGGACGTCGAGGACATGGGCGGCACGATGCGCCTGGGGGCCGAGCCCGTCGAGTTGCGCACCGGGACGCACGCCTACGAGGCCTACGGCGAGATCCTCGTCTACGAGCGCCACCGGCACCGGTACGAGGTCAACAACCACCTGCGCCCGCGGCTCGAGGCCGCCGGGCTGCGCGTGTCCGGCGTGTTCGCCGCGAAGGATCTCGTCGAGGTGATCGAGCTCGACGACCATCCGTGGTTCGTGGCCTCGCAGTACCACCCGGAGTTCAAGTCGCGCCCGACGCGGCCGCATCCGCTGTTCCGCGACTTCGTGGGCGCCGCGATCGGCGTGCGTGCGGGGGGCGAGCGCACGGCATGACGGCGGCGGTCGAGGCCGGCGGGGCCCTCGGCCTGTTCCTCGAGCTGGCGGCTATCGCGAGTCCCTCGCGGCGCGAGCGCCCCGTGATGGATCGCTGCATCGCGTACCTGCGCGACCTCGGCCTCGATCCGCGCGAGGATGCACCGCCGCTCGCCGGTGACGACGCGGGCAACGTCACCTGCCGCATTCCGGCCACGGCCGGTGAGACGGGCACGCCGATCATGCTCTGCGCTCACGTGGACACCGTTCAGCCGACCGCGGCGATCGAGCCGGTCGTCGAGGGCGGCGTCGTCACGAACCGGCACGCCACGATCCTCGGCGGCGACGACAAGGCAGCGGTCGCGGCGATGCTCGAGGGCGTGCGCCGGGTCGTCGCCGAGGCCCGGCCGCACGCGGGCATCGAGCTCATCCTCACCGTGCAGGAGGAGATCGGGCTGCTCGGCGCCAAGGCCGTCGACTGCTCGCGGCTCGCCGCGAAGGTTGCGTACGTCTACGACCACGCCGCGCCGATCGGCGGCCTCGTGACCGCGTGCCCGTCGCAGTACTCGATCGACGCGACCTTCATCGGCCGCTCGGCCCACGCGGGCATCGCCCCGCAGGAGGGCCGCAACGCGATCGTCGCGGCCGCCCACGCGCTCGCCGAGCTGCGCTTCGGCCGGCTCGACGACGAGACGACCGCCAACGTCGGCACGATCTCGGGCGGCGTGGCGCGCAACATCGTCGCCGACCGCTGCGAGCTGCGGCTCGAGGTGCGCTCGCGCGATCACGAGCGCGCGCTCAAGGAGAGCCAGATCATGCTCGACGCGCTGGCCCACGCGGCGAACGCCGCCGAGTGCGAGCTCGAGACCTCCGCCGCGCTCGAGTACCGCGCCTACAAGCTGCGGCGAACCGACCCGGTCGTGCAGATCGCGTGGGCGGCGCTCGAGGCCTGTGGCCACACGCCTGCGCTGCTCTCGACGGGCGGCGGGGCCGATGCCCACGTCTTCAACGCGCACGGCATCCCGTGCGCCAACATCTGCAACGGCATGGAGCTGATCCACACGCCCGATGAGCGCATCGCGGTCGCCGACATCGAGGCGATGGTCGATGTCACGCTCGCGCTCGTCGAGGGCGCGCGCACCGCTGCCTGACGCCCCGGCACGGACCTGACACGAGCAGCCTGCCGTACCGCCTGGATGTGGCGCGCCGGCCTGCCCCTTCTCGTCGGACTGCTGCTCGCGCCGGCATGGGCGCAGGCAGGCTGGCCCGCGCTGCCGTCCGGGCGCGTGATCGCCGTCGGCGCGGGGCGGGCGTGGCTCGTACCGGCGCGCGGGCGCATCGTGACGCTGCCCGCAGCCGAGTCGGTTGCCTGGTCTGCCTCGCGACGGCTCGTCGCGATCGGCGATGGCAGCCGACTCGTGGTTCGCGGCGCGGATGGCGCGCTTCGGTGGCAGCGACGGTTCGCCGGCCGGGTCGGCTCGCCACGCTGGTCATCGGGAGATCCCGTGCGGCTCGCGTTTCTCGCCGGGCGCGCGGCCCGCGTTGTCGACATGGCCGGTGACGACGTCGCGCGACTCGGCCGGGCGGCCGATGTCGCGCCCGCGTGGCGCCCCGGAACGGCGGAGCTTGCGCTGGTGCGGCCCGGCGGCGACATCGTCCTCGTGGCCGCGACCGGGAGGGTGCTAGCACGCTGGCATCCCGGCCGGGTTCCCGTCTCGCTCTCCTGGACCGGCGACGCCCGGCACATCGTCGTCTCCCTGCGCTTCTCGTTCGTGATCCTCGACCCGAAGCTCAGACCCGAGTGGTCGCGGCGGTCGCCTGCGATCCTGAGTGCGGTCGCAGCCCCTCGCGGCGCGGGATTCGCCGTCATCACCGTGCGCGGTGGCGCGGAAGGGTCGACGGTCACGGAACTCCGGCTCCGTGACGCCGAGCGGCCGGGCTGGAGCATCCGCGCAGCCCGCGGCGCGAAGCTCTTCGGGCGCATCGTCTGGTCGCCCGATGCGCGCTCGCTGCTCGTCGAGCGATGGGTGGCGGTGGACTGGCTTCTCGTCGAGGCGCGAACGGGCCGGATCCGTCTCCTCGAGCCGCCTCGCGAGCTCCTGCGCGAGCGGGTGCGCGAGATCACCGGCTGGTATGCCTAGACGGCGGGCCGGCGGAATAGACTGGCGCCCGGAATCCGACGCGGGAGTGAGCAGGCGTGAAGATCGGCGTTGTCAAGGAGATCAAGCCCCAGGAGGCTCGCATCGCGCTGACTCCGGCCGGCGCGCGCGAGCTCGTGGCGCGGGGTCACGCCGTCACCGTGGAGGCGGGCGCCGGACTCGGCTCGGGCTTCGCGGATGAGGCGTACGCCGCGGCGGGCGCAGCGCTCGCGGCCTGCGACGACGTCTGGGCGGGCAGCGAGCTGCTGCTCAAGGTCAAGGAGCCGCTGGCGGCCGAGTACCCGCGTCTGCGGCCCGGCCTCGTGCTCTTCACCTACCTGCATCTCGCGCCGGCGCCCGACCTGACCCAGGCGCTGATCGGATCGGGTGCGACCTGCGTGGCCTACGAGACCGTCGAGACCGACGATCACCGGCTGCCCCTGCTCGCGCCGATGAGCGAGGTCGCGGGCCGGCTCGCCCCGCAGATGGGGGCGCACGCGCTCGAGAAGGCCCACGGCGGGCGCGGCGTGCTGCTCGGCGGCGTCGCCGGCGTGCCGCCCGGCAAGGTGGTCGTGCTCGGGGGTGGCATCGTCGGCTACAACGCCGCGCTGATCGCCGTCGGCATGCAGGCCGATGTCTGGGTGCTCGACCGCTCGATCGACCGCATGCGCGAGCTCGACCCGATGCTCGACGGCCGCGCGACCGTCGCCATGTCGAACACGCTCCAGGTCGAGGAGGCGATCAGCGACGCCGACCTCGTGATCGGCGCG
Organism: uncultured Gaiellales bacterium; assembly: GCA_964651695.1. GTDB lineage: Bacteria > Actinomycetota > Thermoleophilia > Gaiellales > JALYLC01 > JALYLC01. Next base: position 4,357 of record CAZYYP010000059.1, read on the forward strand.
GTGCTCGTGCACGGCGCGCGCGCTCCCAAGCTCGTGACGCGCGACATGCTCGGCCTGATGAAGCCGGGCTCGGTCCTCGTCGACGTCGCGATCGACCAGGGCGGCTGCTTCGAGACCTCGCGCCCGACGACGCACTCCGACCCCACCTACGAGGTGGACGGCATCGTCCACTACTGCGTCGCGAACATGCCGGGCGCGGTACCCATGACCTCCACGCGCGCGCTCACGAACGCCACGCTGCCCTACGTCGAGGCGATCGCCGGCCGGGGTCTCGCCGCCGCGGTGCGCGGCGACCGCGCGCTCGCACGCGGCGTCAACGTGATGGCCGGCAAGGTCACCTACGAGCCCGTCGCGCGCGATCTCGGGCATCCGTACATCCCGCTCTCGGAGATCGTGGACGGCGCCCCGGTGTAGGTTGCGGGGATGCGCCTGCGCGTCGTACCGCTCACCCTCGCCCTCTTCGCCGCCGCGATCGGGCCGGCGAGCGCCGCGGCGCCTGCGGCCGGCGGCACGCCGATCTCGCTCGTGATCACGGTGAAGTCGATCACGACGTCCATCAAGCGAACCGACAAGCCGCCGAAGGGCGCCAGCAAGGGCGACCGCTACGTCTACCGCGATCGGCTCGTGAACGTCGGCCGGCAGTTCGGCAAGCCCAAGGGCGCAAACGTCGGAGGGGATGCCGGCTTGCTGACCCTGACGAGCGCCTCGACCGGCGTCATGAGCGGGGTCGCGACGCTCCCGGGCGGGACGATCCGCTTCGGGGGCAGGGTCGGATCCTCCCCGACGCCGTTCAACGTGCTCGGCGGCACGGGCAGGTACGCGCATGCGCGCGGCGTGCTGATCGTGGGAGCCGGGAGCTCGCCGCTGAACATCTACCGCCTGACGTTCCCCGCGAGCGCCTCGGGCGCCACCGTCTGACCGGCGTTACGCGCGCTCCAGCTCGAGCAGCATGCGGTGGTTGCCGAGCGTGTTCGGCTTGACGCGCTCGAGGTCGAGGAACTCGGCGACGCCCTCGTCGAACGAGCTGCGCAACTCGGCGTAGACCTCGGGAGTCACCGGCGTGCCCTCGATCTCGCGGAAGCCGAACGCGGTGAAGAACTCGCGCTCGAACGTGAGCACGAAGACACGGGCGATGCCGAGCTCGCGCACGGTCGCGATCAGCCGCTCCACGATCAGCCGCCCGACGCCCTGGCCGCGGACGGACGGATCCACGGCCACGGTGCGGATCTCGGCGATGTCCTCCCACAGCGGGTGGACGGCGCCGCAGCCGACGACGCGCCCGCCCTGGTCGGCGACCCAGAAGTCCTGGATGTCCTCGTAGAGCTGCACGCGCTCCTTGGCGAGCAGGATGCGGTCGCGCGCGTAGAGCTCGATGAGGTCGTGGATGGCGCGCACGTCGGTCGTGCGAGCGCGGCGGAGTGCGATCTGGCTCACGAGCGCCTCGGCTCCCAGATGCGCCCGCGCGCGCCTTCGAGCGACCCCGCGTCGCGCCAGATCGGGTCGTGGGCGACGGGCTCGGTCCGGCTGTCCCCGGCATGCGTGCTCATGCGGCGCCCTGCATCGCTGGGAGGGTACCGGCGACGGCGCCCGAACGGTCCGCCGTGGATCCGGTCGCGGATTTCCTGACGCATCTCGCTCTCGAGCGCGGCGCATCGCGCCACACGGTCGCGGCGTATCGCGGCGATCTGGCGCAGCTCAGCGACTTCCTGCGCACGCGCGAGGTCGGGATCGACGATGCCTCCGCCGACGATCTCGAGGCCTTCGCCGGGTCGCTCGAACGGGCCGGCCTGGCGCCCGCGACGCGCCGGCGGCGCCTGGCCGCGGCGCGCTCGCTGCTGCGCCATCGCGGCCGCATCGGCGCGCGGCCGCTCGATGCGCGTGCGATCGTCGCGCTCCCGCGGCTGCCCAAACGCCTACCCCGGGTGCTCTCGGCCGAACAGTGCACACTGCTCGTCGAGCATCCCGATGCCACGCCGCTCGGCCTGCGCGACCGCGCCGCGCTCGAGCTGCTCTACGGCGGCGGCCTGCGCGTCTCGGAGCTCACAGGCCTGCGTCCGGGCGATCTCGACCTCGATCGTGGCATCGTGCGCGTCGAGGGCAAGGGCGGGCGCCAGCGCATCGTGCCGACGGGCCGGCTGGCCTCGGAGGCCGCGCAGCGCTATCTGGCGCGGGGCCGCCCGTTCCTCGGTGCGACCCAGGAGCCCGGAGCGTTCCTGCTCAATGCGCGCGGCCGCCGCATCTCGCGGCAGGGCGTGTTCGGCATCGTGCGCGGTCACGCGACGGCGGTCGGCATCGAGCAGGCCGTCACGCCGCACGTCCTGCGTCACTCGTTCGCGACGCATCTGCTCGAGGGCGGCGCCGACCTGCGCGTGGTGCAGGAGCTTCTGGGGCACGCCTCGGTCGCGACGACCGAGATCTACACGCACCTCGGCGACGGGGCGCTGCGCACGGCGTTCGACGGCGCGCACCCGCGGGCGCGCAGGTCGGCTCCACCGGGATAGGCTCCCGGCGTGGGCCGTCGCGCGTTCATCGTCGTGCTGGATGCCGTCGGAGCGGGCGAGTTGCCCGATGCCGCGGCGTTCGGCGACACCGGCTCGAACACGCTCGGCAACGTCGCGCACGCGGTCGGCGGCCTGCGCCTGCCGCACCTGCAGGAGCTCGGCTTCGGCAACATGCTGCCGCTCGAGGGCTGTCCGCCCGAGCCGTCGGCGCCGTCGGTCGCCGGCCGCCTGCTCGAGCATTCGCTCGGCAAGGACACGACGGTCGGCCACTGGGAGCTCGCGGGGATCATCACGGAGCGCGCGTTCCCGACCTACCCGCGCGGCTTCCCGCAGAAGGTGCTCGACGCATTCTCCGCCGCCACGGGGCGCGGGGTGATCGGCAACGTGGCTGCCTCGGGCACCGAGATCATCCAGCGCCTCGGCGAGGAGCACCAGCGCACCGGCGACTGGATCGTCTACACCTCGGCCGATTCCGTGTTCCAGATCGCCGCACACGAGACCACCGTCCCGCTCGAGGAGCTCTACGCGGCGTGCCGGATCGCGCGCGGGATCCTGACGGACGAGCACGCGGTCGGCCGCGTGATCGCGCGCCCGTTCGAGGGCGTGCCGGGCGACTACCGCCGCACCGCCAACCGCCACGACTACTCGCTCGCACCGCCGCGGCCGAACTACCTCGAGCGCATCCGCGAGACGGGGGCACGCGTGACGGGCGTCGGCAAGATCAGCGACATCTTCGCGGGCCAGGACATCGACGAGTCGCAGCCGACGCGCTCGAACGCCGATGGTCTCGCGCGCACCATCGCGCTCGCCCGCGACGCCGGCGAGGGGCTCGTCTTCGTGAATCTGGTCGAGACCGACATGACCTACGGGCACCGCAACGACCCGGAGGGCTTCCACCGCTGCCTGCAGGAGATCGACGCGGCGATCCCCGCCCTGCGCGCGGCGCTCGGGGCCGACGACCTCCTGCTGCTGACCTCCGACCACGGCTGCGACCCGACGACGCCATCCACCGACCATTCGCGCGAGTACGCGCTCCTGATCGCGCATGCGCCCGGGCGCGCCGGAGGCGGGCGCCACGACGGCGAGTTCGCCGATGTCGGCGCGACCGCCGCGGCCTGGCTCGGGACACGCGCGGGCGACGGCCTGCCGGGGACACCGATCGATCTGGGACGCACGCTCTGAGAGCGGTCGAGCTGATCGAGCGCAAGCGCGACGGCAGCGAGCACGCGCCGGGCGAGATCGCGTGGCTCGTCGAGGGCTACGTCGCCGGCGACGTCGCGCCGGAGCAGATGAGCGCGTGGGCGATGGCCGTCGTGTTCCGGGGGCTCTCGGACGCCGAGACGCACGAGCTGACGCAGGCGATGGTCGACTCGGGTGCGACGATCGACCTCTCGTCGCTCGGGCGCACGGTCGTCGACAAGCACTCCACCGGCGGGGTGGGGGACAAGACGACGATCGCGCTCGCCCCGCTCGCGGCCGCCATGGGCATGCCGGTCGCCAAGCTCTCGGGGCGCGGCCTGGCGCACACGGGCGGGACGCTCGACAAGCTCGAGTCGATCCCCGGCTTCCGCGTCGCGCTGACCGTCGCCGAGCTGATCGCTCAGGTCGGGCGCATCGGCTGTGCGCTGGCCGCCCAGACCAACGATCTCGTGCCCGCCGACCGGCTGCTCTACGCGCTCAGGGACGTGACCGGCACCGTGCCTGCCTCGGGCCTGATCGCCGCGTCGGTGATGTCCAAGAAGCTCGCCGCAGGCGCCGACGCGATCCTGCTCGACGTGAAGGTGGGGGAGGGCGCGTTCATGCCCGATCTCGCCTCGGCGCGCGACCTCGCCGTGCGCATGCGCGACATCGGCACGCGTGCCGGGCGGCCCACCGTGTGCGAGCTCACCGCGATGGACTCGCCGCTCGGCGCCGCGGTGGGCAACGCCCTCGAGGTCGCCGAGGCCTGCGAGATGCTCGCCGGGCGCGGCCCCGACGACTTCCGCGAGCTCGTGCTCGGCTCGGCCGCGCGCATGGCCGTGCTCTCCGATCTCGGGGTCGACCTCGGCGCCGGGCGTGCCCTGGCCGAGGCGGCGATCGTCTCCGGCGAGGCCCTGCGCGCGCTCGAGCGGTTGCTGCAGGCCCAGGGCGGCGACCCGCGGCTCGCCGAGCGGCCCTGGGAGGTGCTCGAGATGGCGCCGGTCGCGCGCGCGGTACTCGCGCCGCGCGCGGGCTCCGTCGCTCACTGCGGTGCGCTCGCGATCGGGCGCGCCGCGATGCGGCTCGGCGCGGGCCGCGAGCGCAAGGAGGATCGGATCGACCACGCGGTCGGGATCGTCGTGCACGCGAAGCCGGGCGATGCCGTCGAGGCCGGAGAGCCGCTCGCGCACGTGTTCGCGCGCGACGACGCGCGCGGCGATTCGTGCGCGGCCGAGGTGCTCGCCGCCTATACCCTCGTCGACGGGCCGGTGGAGCGCCCGCCGCTCCTGCTCGAGACGGTCGGCTGAGCGCGCGATGCCCGAGCTCCCCGAGGTCGAGACGGTCAGGCGGCGACTGCTCCCGCATCTCGCCGGCCGTGTCCTGAGCGAGATCGAGATCCTCGATCACCGGCTGACCGATCCGGAACCGCCGGCGGTGATCGCCTCCCGCCTCGAGGGCGTGCGCGTGGAGATGCTCGGCCGCCGCGGCAAGTACCTGATCGTCCAGCTGGACGACGGCGCCGCGCTGCTCGTGCACCTGCGCATGACCGGCAACCTGCTCTGGCTGGAGTCGCCGCCCGAGGCCGCGCCGCGGTTCCTGCGCGCCCACGCGCGGCTCGACGACGGCTCGTACCTCGCCTACACCGACGCGCGGCGCTTCGGAACATGGCGGATCGCCGAGGACGGCGCCGAGGCCTGGCTGGCCGGCAAGCTCGGCCCGGAGCCGCTCGACGGCTGGACGGCGGGGGACATGGCACGCTCGTTCGCCGGCCGCCGCGCCCCCGTCAAGGCGGCGTTGCTCGACCAGCGCGTCGTCGCCGGCGTCGGCAACATCTACGCCGACGAGGCGCTCTGGGCGGCGAGGATCCATCCCGCCGCGCCGGCCGGGCGTCTCTCACGCGCGCGCGTCGCCCGCCTGCACGGTGCGGTCATCGCCGCGCTCGAGGCGGGCATCGAGGCCCAAGGCGCGTCGATCCGCGACTTCCGGACGCCGGATGGCGGCTATGGGTCGGCGCAGGAGCGCTTCCGCGCCTACGGGCGTGGCGGCGAGCCGTGCGAGCGCTGCGGCACGGTCATGCGACGCACCGTCCTCGCCCAGCGCGGCACCTCGTACTGCCCGCGCTGCCAGCGGTTCTAGGCGGCGATGAGCTTGTTCAACTCGCCGCTCGCGTCGAGCGCGCGCAGCTGCTGGAACCCGCCGATCGGCGAATCGCCGATCACGATCTGCGGCACGGTGTAGCCACCGGTGAGGTCGAGCAGCTTCTGCCGGAAGTCCGGCTGCGACTCGATGTTCACGTCGGCGAACTCGATGCCGCGGGTCTTCAAGAGCGCCTTGGCCCGGTCGCACCACGGGCACCAACTCGTCGAATACACGGTTACCGGTCTCATTGGACTGGAAAACGTACCAGTGGCCCCGCGCATTCCCGCGCCGGGGCCATCGACTACCCTGACCGCCGCGGATGCACGGCTCCTACAAGACCGAGGCGGTGGTGCTGCGCTCGCTGCGATTGGGCGAGGCGGACCGCATCCTGCACCTCTACACGCCCGCTCGCGGGCGCGTCGGCGCGGTCGCCAAGGGCGTGCGCCGGACGCGCTCGCGCGTCGGTGCGCGCCTCGAGCCGTTCAGCCACGTCGCGCTCGTGCTGCACGAGGGGCGCGGCGAGCTGCACACCATCTCCGGGGTCGACACCGTCGCGACCCATCACGCGGTGCGCGAGCAGCCCGAGCGGGCGCGCATCGCCGGCGCCGCGGGCGAGGCGCTGCTGAAGCTGTTCGCCGAGGGCGACCCGTCGCCGCGCGTCTTCGCCGCGCTCTGCCGGCTGCTCGAGGTGCTCGACGACTACACCGCGGGCACGGGCGACATCGCGCTCGATCCGCTGCTCCTGGCGTTCCAGCTCAAGCTCCATGGGCTCGCGGGGTTCGCACCGCGGCTCGCGGCGTGCGCCTCCTGCTCGGCCGAAGGCGTCGCGCTCGTGCGCTTCTCGGCGGCTGCGGGCGGAGCCGTGTGCGGCAACTGCCCGGGCGCGCTCGCGCTGCCGCCGGGCGCGCTCGAGGCCCTCGCCACGCTCCTGCGCGCCCCGCTCGCCGAGGTCCCGGCGCTCTCCCACCCGATCGCCGCGATCGTCGCGCGCTGCGCCTCCGATCTGAATGCCGAGCACGGCGGCTTCCGTCTGCGCTCGCTCGCGCTGACGGCCGGCGGGTGAGCCGGCGGCTCGGGGTCTTCGTCCTCGTCGCCGCCGCGGCGACGTTTGCGACGGTGCTCGTGCGCACGCTCGCCGGCGAGGCGCTCGGCAGCGACGCGTACTCGCACCTCGTGTGGGCGCGCGATGCCGTGCGCCACGGGGTCACCGGCCACGCGCCCTTCGACTACACGGTGCCCAAGCCGTTCGAGCAGGCCGTCGCCCTGATCGGGACGAAGCTCGGCGCGGCCACCTTCGTCTTCGAGTGGACGTCGCTTCTGGGCGTCCTCGGGTGCGCCGTCGCGGCGGCGGCGCTGGCGCACAGGCTCGGCCGCTACCCGGCGGCGCCGCTCGCCGCGCTCTTCGCCCTCTGCCTGCCGGTGCTCTGGCGCGGCGGCCCGCTCGGCGACTCGAATGTGCCGTACGCGGCGCTCGTCGTGGGCGCGGCCGCGGCCGGCATGTGCACCCCGGCGTGCTCCGGGATGCTCGCGCTCGCGGGCACGCTGCGCCCCGAGGCCTGGGGCCTCGCGGTGATCAACGCCGTGCTCGGCTGGCGCAGGGCGACGGCCACCGCGCGCGCTCTCTCGGTGCTGGCGGCGCTCGTGCCCCCGGTGCTGTGGGCGACGCTGGACCAGGTCTTCACCGGCGACTGGTCGTGGTCGAGCGACATCGTCGATGCCTACGACGCGCGCTTCCATCCGCCGCTCCTGCACTTCAGCGGGCTGCCGGAGGCCGTGATCTCCCGCGTCGGCGACGTCTCGACCTGGCCCGTCGCGCTGCTCGGGCTGGTCGCGCTCGCCGCCGGCCTGCGGGGGCGGCTGTACGACGACGCCGCGGTCGTCTTCCCGCTCGCGCTCGTGCTCGCGCTCGTCGTCGTCGTCGCGCGCGGGCAGATCTCGGCCGACGACATCGGGCGCATGCTGACCGCGCTCGCCGTGTTCGCCGCGGCTGGTGCCGCGGTCGCGCTCTCCCAGCACACGGCCGGCGCCCTGCGCAGCTCGCTCGCCGTCGTGGCCGTCGCGGCGGTGCCGATCGCGGCAGCCCCGTGGCTGTCCGGGGCGGTGCACGACGTGCGCGACCAGGCGCGGCAGGCGCGCGGGCTCGCCAAGGTGGTCGCACCGGCGCTGGAGCGCGCCGCGCCGGCCGGGTACGTCGCGCTGCCCCGCCAGTGGCAGGGGCAACTGGCACTCGCGTGGGACCGCCCGCGCAGCACGTTCATTCCGGGGCGCGCGATCGGCAAGCACAACGAGGTCCCGCTGTGCAAGGTCGGGGCGCTCATCGTGCCGTCCGCCGGCCGCCTGCCGAAGTGGGTGCGGCAGGTCGTGCTCACGCGTGATTGGCGCGCCGGCGTGCGTGCGCACCCCTGTTCGGGCTGAGCACTGCTCGCTGGACACGTGGCACTCGCGGCGAGTGTCACGTGGACGCTCGGCGCCAACCGGTCCAGCCGACGGGGAGTGCTCTGTAGGCTGGGGGCCGTGAGCGAGATCCCGAGCAAGAAGCCCGTGACGATGGACACCATCGTCTCCCTCAGCCGTCGGCGCGGCTTCGTCTTCCCGTCGTCGGAGATCTACGGCGGCCTCGGCTCGGCCTACGACTACGCCCACTACGGCGTGCTCATGAAGGGCAATGTCAAGGCGGCCTGGCTGCGGGCGATGGTGCAGGAGCGCGACGACGTGGTGGCGCTCGACTCGGCGCTGATGCTGAACCCGAAGGTGTGGGAGGCATCGGGTCACGTCGGCGGGTTCTCGGATCCGATGGTCGACTGCCGCGTCTGCAAGCACCGTTTCCGCGCCGACGATCTCGGCAATGCGACCTGCCCGCAGAAGCCCAGCAAGCACCCCGGTCAGGGCCCCAACTGCGATCTCACCGAGGCGCGCGACTTCAACCTCATGTTCGAGACGACGATCGGGCCGGTCAAGGAGTCGGGTACGAGCGTGTACCTGCGGCCGGAGACGGCGCAGGGCATCTTCATCAACTTCAAGAACGTGCTGCAGATCGCGCGCCGGCGCCCGCCGTTCGGCATCGCGCAGGTCGGCAAGTCGTTCCGCAACGAGATCACGCCGGGCAACTTCCTCTTCCGGATGCGCGAGTTCGAGCAGATGGAGATGGAGTTCTTCGTGCCGCCCGACGAGGCCGACACGTGGTTCGGCTACTGGGTCGACGAGCGCCGCAACTGGTACCACCGCTACGGGATCAAGCCCGAGAACCTGCGCGTGCGCGTGCACGAGGCCTCGGAGCTCTCGCACTACTCGAGCGCCACGAGCGACCTCGAGTACCGCTACCCGATCGGCTGGGCCGAGCTCGAGGGCATCGCCAACCGCGGCGACTACGACCTCACCCAGCACGCCGAGCACTCGGGCACGAAGCTCGAGTACGTCGGCCAGGACGGGGATCGCTACATCCCGTACGTGATCGAGCCCGCCGCGGGCGCCGACCGCGCGTTCCTGGCCTTCCTCTGCGACGCCTACGACGAGGAGGAGGTCGCCGGGCGCGAGCGCGTCGTGCTGCGCCTGCACCCCGCCATCGCGCCGGTCAAGGCCGCGATCCTGCCGCTCGTCGGCAACGACGCGGCGCAGGGCGAGCGCGCCGCCGCGCTGGCGGCCGAGCTGCGCGCGCACTTCCAGGTCGAGCTCGACACGAGCGGTGCGATCGGGCGCCGCTACCGCCGGCAGGACGAGATCGGCACGCCGTGGGCGATCACGGTCGACCACGAGTCGCTCGAGGACGATGCGGTCACCGTGCGCGAGCGCGATTCGCTCGAGCAGGTGCGCGTGCCGATCGCCGGAGTGCGCCCGCTGCTCGACGAGCGGCTGAGCGCCGCGATCGCGCGGCGTTGACGGCGTCCGCCGCGTCGGTGACGATTGCATCCATGGCATCGCTCGCCACCCCGATCGAGATCCATCTGATCTCCGACTCCACCGGAGACACCGCAGCGCGCGTCGCGCGCGCCGCGCAGACGCAGTTCTCGGGTCACCGCACGACGGTCGTGCGCCACCCGCGCGTGACGACGGTCGACGACCTGGCTGCGCACTACGGGCGCGTCGCCTCGCGCACGGGTGTCGTGATCTTCTACACGCTCGTCGACCGCGACCTGAGGCGCGCGCTGGAAGAGCTCTGCACCCGTGACGGGATGCCGTGCTGTGACCTGCTCGGGCCGCCGCTCGAGGCGCTCGCCGCCGCGGCCGGCCACGAGGCCGATCTCGCACCCGGCCGGCCGATCGGCCTCGACGCCGACTACTTCCGCCGCATCGCGGCCATGGAGTTCGTCGTCAAGCACGACGACGGCCTCAACGGCGAGGGCCTCGAGGACGCCGACATCGTGCTCATCGGCGTCTCGCGCACGGGCAAGACGCCGATGTCGATGTACCTCGGCTTCCAGGGCTACAAGACGGCCAACGTGCCGCTCGTGCGCGGCATCGAGCCGCCCGGCAAGCTCTTCCAGATCGACCGCGCGCGCATCGTCGGGCTCACGATCGATGCCGATCGGCTGGCGCAGATCCGCGGCCGGCGCATGGGGCACCTGGCCGGGGCGCACGCGCGCGACGGCTACGCCGAGCTGAATCGCATCCACGAGGAGCTCGACGAGGCGACGGGGCTGCAGCGCCGTCTCGGCTGTCCCGTCCTCGACGTCTCGAACCTCGCGGTCGAAGAGGCCGCAGTCCGCGTCATCGAACTCGTCGAGGCGCGCGCCACATGAGCGACCAGTACGTCTATGCCTTCGCCGACGCCGGGGAGGTTCCCCGGGAGCTGCTCGGAGGCAAGGGCGCCGGCCTCGCCGAGATGACGCGCCTCGGCCTGCCGGTGCCGGATGGCTTCACCATCACGACGGCCGCGTGCGTCCACGCGATGCACGTCGGAGGCGGGTGGCCCGACGGCCTCGAGGCGCAGCTCGACGCCGCGATCGCCGCGCTCGAGGGGCGCACCGGCCGCCGGCTCGGCGACGACGCGGCGCCGCTGCTCGTCTCGGTGCGCAGCGGCGCGGCCGTCTCGATGCCGGGGATGATGGAGACGATCCTCAACCTCGGCCTCAACGATGCGGCGGCCGCGGCCCTGGCGGCGGAGACGGGCGACCCGCGCTTCGCCTACGACTCGTACCGGCGCCTCCTCCAGATGTTCGGCGACGTCGTCGCCGGTGTCCCCTCGCACGTCTTCGAGAGCGCGCTGGCGCGGCGCAAGGCCGAGCAGGGCGCCAGGCTCGACACGGACCTCACGGGCGATGACCTGCGCGGGCTCTGCACCGAGTTCAAGCGCCTCTACCGTGAGGGCGCAGGCGACGAGTTCCCGCAGGCGCCGCGCGAGCAGCTGCGGCTCGCGATCTCGGCGGTGTTCCGCTCGTGGGGCGCGCCGCGCGCGCACGTCTACCGGCGGGCGCACGAGATCTCCGACGAGCTCGGAACCGCCGCCAACATCTGCCAGATGGTGTTCGGCAACCGCGGCGAGAGCTCGGGTACCGGCGTGTGCTTCTCGCGCGACCCCTCGACCGGCGAGCACGTGCTCTACGGCGAGTTCCTGCAGAACGCCCAGGGCGAGGACGTCGTCGCGGGCATCCGCACACCCGAGCCGATCGCGCGCATGCGGGATCTGCTCCCCGAGGCCTACGACGAGCTGATCGCGACCGTCGAGCAGCTCGAGCGGCATCACCGCGAGGTGCAGGACATCGAGTTCACGGTCGAGCAGGGCACGCTCTACCTGCTCCAGACGCGCACGGCCAAGCGCACGGCTCAGGCCGCGCTGCGGATCGTCCGCGAGCTCGTGGCCGAGGGCGTGATCACGCCCGACGAGGCCGTGCTGCGCATCGACCCGGCACAGATCGAGCACCTGCTGCACCCGCGGCTCGACACCTCCGTGGCGGCGCAGCCGATCGCGCACGGACTCGGCGCCTCGCCCGGAGCCGCCGTCGGGGCCGCGGTCTTCGACGCCGATTCCGCGGCGCGCCGCGGCGCCTCGGGGGAGGCCGTCGTGCTCGTGCGCTGGGAGACGACGCCCGACGACATCCACGGCCTGATCCAGG
>CAZYYP010000060.1:0-16174 GCA_964651695.1 uncultured Gaiellales bacterium
CCTCCGCGACGTGGATCATCTTGAGCACGTTGTCGAACGACACGCCCCGGCACCAGGGGGCATAGACGGCCTGCAACCCCGCGAGGTCGCGCGAGGGCGGCGCGACCCCCAATCTCTCCAGCACTGCGGCAACGGTGTCGGCCTTCACGCTGCCTCGACGGTACAAGTCACGCGCGCTGCGCCTGTAGGGTCGCGTGCGAGCAGGTCGGCGACCGTCGCGCGGCACGTCCCACTCCACTGCGACGCGCCGGCCCTCCGGCCCATGCCCTTCGTGCCAATTCTCATCGCGTCGCTGCTCCGGGCCGAACGCACCAACCCGCACCCGAAGGCCGTCCGCCGGCTCCGATCGCCACCGCACCGTGCTCCGATTGGGGTTCGCACCCGAAACGCGCAATGGTTCCGTGCATGGAGCGCCCCGTCGACAAGGCCGAGCACGTACGAGCCGGTGGCGCCGCCCCACGGACCACGGCCGCGCTCGCAGTTGCGAATGAGCTGTTCTGGCTCGTCCCGTCGTGCCTCATGACCCTGGCGCCCGTCACGCCACCCGACTGCTCGGGACTCGAGCAGGCCGATGTCGAGGACATCCTGACGCAGTGCGGAGCCCGCTTCCGGTTCGTGCCGCCCAGCGAAGTCGCGAGCGAGCTCTCTGCGACCGGCAGCGAGCTCAAGGGGCGCGTCGAGTTCGCCTATGTCGGCGTCGTCGAGAACTCTGCTCCGGTCGCGGTCGTCGGCAGCGACTTCGCCTTCATCTCCGTGATCGGCTGCCGGGACTTCGCCACCGCCGCCAGGGCGGGTGAGCGCATGGCCAGGCACGAGCGGACGATCACCGCCAGTCGCGGATTCGTGTGCGCGAATGTGATCGTGCAACGGATCGCGGCGGATGAGATGAACGCCGACAAGCTCGACAGCTTCATGCTCGAGCGCTTCGCAGCTGCCGCATCGAGCCCGCGGCGCTCGGGACCCACGGCTCGCGGGCACCTTCACTAGAAGCCGGGTGGAGAGCAAGAGCGCCGGACGCGCGTCTGTCGGGGGCCCGGGATCCCGGGGGCAGCGGGTCGTTCTCGAAGCCGAGCCGTCGGTTGTGATCCGGGAGATCGAGGAAGCTTCCGCTGAATGGCGCGCTCGTGGCATATCGCCGTCCGAGGACCTGCCCGCCGAGCCGATCCGTAGCGTCGATGTGCCGAAGCGCCTCGCCGTCCTGTGTCTGCTGACGTCGCTCGCCGCGTCGACGCCAGAGGCCCCGGCGAGGCGCGCGGGCGTTCACGGCCCGTGGCCGCTCGTATCCCTGGCGGGACTCGGCACGGTCACGTGGCGGTGCGATCCATCGAGACACCTCGGGCGCGGTCCGGGATTGCCGGGACTCGCGCTCGGGTTCCGCGCGTCCCGCGCCGACCAGTCCGGCCTCGCCCGGCTCCGTAGCGCCGGCCGGCTCGTGAGCGAGCGCGCATTCCAACCCGGCGACGTGATCGACTTCCCGTACCTGCCCTCACGCGTTCAGCAGGTCGAGATCGCAGAATCGGGCGAGGACGGAACGCTGCGGGCGTTCGTGCGCGTGGACTTCGCGCCGCGCGCCGTGTCCGGATACTGCTGGCCCTACATGCCTCCCGCCACGAGCGTCCGGCTGCTGGCCCGGCGTTGAGGAGCCGGCCTAGCTGCAGGGCTGCCGGCCGGTCTTGCCGAGGTCGAGGTTGTACTGCGCCGTGTTGTAGTGGTTCGCCGTGGAATCGGCGCACTCCGAGGCGGTGACGGTGCGGTACTCCGCGATCCACACCGCCTTGTTGGCCCCCGTGAAGGTCTTCAGGTAGCCGCACTCGTTGTAGTCGTAGCACTGCTCGTCGAGGGCCCAGTCGAAGACGGGCTCGAGTGCGCCCGCCTGGTCGCCGTCGTTCTTGAGCCCGATGCTCAGGCCGAGGGCATGTGCCCAGCCGGCCAGTGCCCGGTTGTAGGTGAGCTGATCGGCCGCGGTGAGGGGGAAGCCGGTGCTGTTGGTGTAGCCGTCGATGTTGTCGGGCTCGATGGCGTCGAAGCCCTTGTTCTTGCAGGTCTGGAAGCGCGCCTGCATGATCGGTCCCAGCGTGGCGACCTGGCGGATGTCGAGCCACTTCTCCCCGGGCCAGCCGTCGACGCCATTGCCCTGCACGCTCGCGGGAAACGCCGAGCCGTCCGACCGGCCGGGCTCCCAGGTGCCGGCATCCACGTAGCAGATGACCTTCGCCCCGGCCTTGTGCAGGTCGGACACGATGGCCGCACTGTTGTCCTGTCCGTCGATGTCGAACACCGCCGGTGCCGGCAGCACGTCGGAGGCGCTCAGCGGCGAGCTCAGGATCCAGTACAGCGGCAGCGGCGACGCCGCCGTGGGCTTCCACCATGCGCCGTGGGCAGCGGGGACGACAGGCACCGCGTGCTTCTTCTTGGCATCGGCTCGCCGGGCTTTCAACCGTTCCGCCGGTGTCATCCGAGCGGCGGTGGCATGTCCGCCGCGCGCGTGCGGAGCCGGCTTGTGGACGTCAGCGTGGGCGCCGCCCACGACGATCGCCACCAGGGCGACAGCCAGGCCGCTCAGCATGCGGCACGACCGGCATCGCAGGGCGGAGCCTCTCGCGAGGTGGGGATCGGCACGTCACTCAACGAGCCCAGCTTACACACGGCTCGGCCGGCCCCATCTCCCGGCGACTCCCGCCCGGCGCAGCCGCTTCCGGATGGCGCGCGCGACGCGCGCGCCTGACACGCGATCATCCGGAATCGCACCCGTCGAGTCGCGCCGGAAATCGCGTGTAGGTGCTCTGGACGGCGAAGGCACGCGAATGCGTGACCGCCTGAGGGGCCTTGAGGGGGTGCCGCCAGAAGCCGTCCTCGCCGATGCTCCAGCCGCACGCCTCGAGCCACACGACCTGAGCGTGCGTCTCCAGCATGCCGTTCGCGTCGTCGGTGCGCTCGCGCGTGGGATCGTCAGGCACCGCTCGTCCTCGAGCGCCGCTGATCGATCCCGTAGCCATGCGTGATGGTGCCCATGGAGCCCTCCTCGGATGGGACGGCCCATGCCGCCCACCATGGCGCTTACCCAAGGCCGGGCGTTCTACTCCTCTCGCGTGGTCGGCACCGGCGACGGGCCGCTCAGCGCGCGCCGGATCCCAGCGGGTACCGCGGCACCGGCGGTCGTCGCTGCCGCAGCCAGCCGTGGAGGAATCCGAGCGCGCCGTGCCGCACGACGGTCGTCCGCACCGGAAGCCAGCGGCCATGGGGCGTGCGCGAGGGGTCCTGCCACACGGGCGAGCCGACCGCGACGCGCAGAAGCCGCCTGGCCCCGGAGAACGGGGCGGCCCGCAGCGAAAAGCCCCCGCTGTCCGACCGGCGGAGA
The DNA here is from genome assembly GCA_964651695.1 of uncultured Gaiellales bacterium. Classification (GTDB taxonomy): domain Bacteria; phylum Actinomycetota; class Thermoleophilia; order Gaiellales; family JALYLC01; genus JALYLC01. Next base: position 3,359 of record CAZYYP010000060.1, read on the forward strand.
ACGACATTGCCCGGGACGAGCAGGCAGCGCCCCGAGAGCGTCGCGCCCGCTTGGGAGAGCACGAGCGAGCTGCCCCAGTTGCGCACGGCGACGGTCCACGGCGCCCCGCGCATCTCCGCCGTCAGGTCGAGCGACGGCCCTCGCTGCCGCACGTCCCGCGCCCTGCCCCAGATCTGCGGCCGATGGCCGAACCCGTTCGCCGCCACGACATCCGCCCACTGGTCGATCGCGACCCGCCCTCCGCCGGCGACGACGCAGTCGTAGTTCGGAGCTCCTGCCTCGGACGTCGCCGGCAGGACAAGGAGGAGCACGGCGACGACGACGGCGATGGCGCGCTCGTGCATGACCCCGATACACCACGCCGGGCAGCTGGGTTCCGGGCTCCATCCGCCACGCCCGGTGCGAATGACCCGAAATGGGGATCTGTCCCTCCTTCGCCCGCCGCCGATAGAGCGTCATCGCGCAAGCCACGGGCGTGAGTCGGCCCCGCTCTCCCGTGACCGCCCGACGCCGCTATGCGCCCTGCCAAGCGCAGCACGGGAAACCGTTCGGAATGCGAGGCGCACGTGGCAAGCAAGACCACGATCGAGATCGAGATCCACTCCCTGAGCGCGTGCATCCTGACGCTGCACGGAGACCACGACCTGGCCTCACAGCCGGGCACCATGCTGGCGCTGGCGGTCTCGGACGGCTACCTCAACGTCCTCATGGACCTGTCGGACTGCAGCTTCGCGGACGCCTCGATCGACGATGCGCTCCTGACCGCCTCGCAGCGACTGCGCGAGCGCGACGGGTCGCTGGAGCTCGTGGTTCCCACCGCTGCGCTGGCGCTGCGGCGTGTCCTCCAGGACGGGGGCGTGCCGAGCGTCCTGCCCTTCCACGAGACGCGCTGCGCGGGTATCGCGAGCATCGACGCCGCAACGCGTCTGCGCGCGCATCCGGGCGCTCAGGACGCCGGCCGCGCCTCGCAGGCGCGGATCGAGACCATGCAGGCCCAGACCGAGGACGGCCGGAACGCCGGGCGGACGGCGGGGCACCCCGGCGCCGTCATCCTCCGCGCGCAGTTCTCGGCCCCCGCAGGAACCGCAGGTACGAGAACTGGCGCGAGCGAAGGACGCGCCCTCAAGCCTGCAGGATCGTGAGCGCCGTCACACCGGCGAGGATCGCCCCGGCGCCCGCGAACTGCCGCGGGCCGAGGCGCTCGCCGAGCACGAACCAGCCGACCGTCGCGGCGATCAGCGCGAACTGCGAGGCGATTACGGCCGGAACGGCGACGCCGATGCGGTCGGAGGCGGCGATGTAGGCGCCGAACGCGGCGACCTCGCCGACGCCCGAGATCATCGTCGGCACGATCACCCCACGCGGGCTTCTGAGGCGGCGGGTCGCGGCGAGCGGCACGAGCACGAAGAGGACGCTCGAGATGCGGACGCACGCCACGACCCAGTCGGCTCCGACGCCCGATCCCCCGCGGGAGGCCGCATACAGCGAGAGCCCCGTCAGCGAGGCCGCGCCGAGCGCGAGCAGGATGCCGCGCCGTTCGCGCGGGGGCGCGATCGAGCCGCCCGCGCCGATCAGCACGAACGTACCGGCGGCCGAGACGGCGATCGCGAGATACGACAGCAGGTGCAGCGACTCGCCCGCGAACGCTGCATAGACGGTCGCGAAGGCGCCCTGCGAGGAGATGGTCGCCGTGACGAGACCGACCCGCCCGTGCTGCAGCGCGGTGAACATCAAGACGAGCCCCGCGAGCGAGCCGAAGGACGCGACGAGCGTCCACAGCCACGCGCTCCGGCTCGCGTCGGGGATGCCGTGGATGAGCGCGATCGGCAGCGCGACGAGGAGCCCGAAGCCGAAGATCCACGCCACCGCGGTCGGGCCACCCAGTGCGCGCGAGACGCGCGCCTCGAGCACCGAGATGCTGCCCCAGGTGCAGGCGGTGAAGGTGGCGAGGAGGACGCCGATCACGACGGCTCAGCGCGTCGCCGCGACGACGGCGACACCGGTCAGGAGCGCCCCGATCCCCGCCAGTTGACGCTGCGAGAGTCGCTCCCCGAGCACGATGAACGAGATCACCATGCCGACCACCGAGGCCTGCGAAGCGAGCACGGCGGGCACCGAGACGCCGCTCGAGTCGGCGGCGACGAGAAACGCGAAGTAGCCGGTCGACTGGGCGAGTGCCGAGTAGAAGGTGAAGCGCAGGAAACGCCCGGGGCGAGGCAGCTTGCCCAGCCAGAGCAGGGGAAGCGCGATCAGCACGGTGCCGAAGGTGCGGCTGCCCGCGGGCAGCCAGAGCTCCGGCACGCTCTGGATCGCGCGCGCGCCGGCGAACAGCGAGAGCCCGAACAGCGAGGCCGAGAGCGTCGCGAGCAGGCCCGCCGTGAGCGGGTGACCGTGGCCCGTCGGCATGGGCGTGCGCACCGAGACGAGGACGACGATCATGCCGCCGAGGGCGACGATGAGTCCGAGCAGCGTGAGCGCGGGAAGCCGCTCGCCGGTCGCGAATGCGATCGCCGCGGCCACGCCGCCCTCGGTCGCGCCGAGACCCGCGACCAGCGGCACCGGCCCGAGCTGGACGGCGCGATAGAAGGGTGCGAACGCCGAGACCGCCGCAAGGCTCGAGACGGTGAGCCAGACGAGACCCCGAGCGCTCACGCCGCTCGTGTCGTGGGCGAAGATCAGCGCCACCGGCAGCGTCAGCGTGCAGCCCGCGATGCTCGACCACCCGAGCACGCCGATCGCGCCGACGAGACGCGTCGCCTTGGCGTCGGTGGTCGTCGACGAGCCCCACAGGAGCGCAGCCAGCAGGCCGCCGATGATTCCCGTCACGCGTGCGTCCCGGCGATCAGCGCGACGCCGACGAGCAGCCCCGCGACGCCGCCGATCTGGCGCCGGCTGAGCCGCTCGCCGAGCACGAGCACGCCGCCGATGATGGCGAAGACCGCGAACTGGGACGAGAGCACCGACGGCACCGCGACGTCCCCCGTGCGGCCTGCCACGCGGTAGAGCACGAAGCCCAGGGTCTGGAGCGCGGCGGCCGCCGTGACCCACGTCCAGGACGCCCCGGGCCACCCCAGCCGGCCGCGCAGGAGCAGCGGCAACCCGACGACGAGGAAGGGGACGACGCGGTAGATCAGCTGCAACTGGCCGTCGCCGAACGCGTCGCCGGCGCGGATCACGGCCAGCAGGAAGATGCCGAACCCGCACGCCGCCGCTCCGGCCAGCAGCACCGCGGCGAGCGAATGGCCGGCGACGCCGGCCCGTTCCTGGGACGCCGTCGCGTGCAGCACCACGAGCATCCCGGCGATCACGATTGCGAGCCCAACGGCGGTCGCGACGGCGATGTGCTCCCCGAGCGCCACGCTGGCGAGGGCGGCGAGCGCGCCGTCGATGGCCGTGACGGGCGCGACCACCGAGACGGCGCCCCGGCCGATCGCCGCGTACGAGAACGTGAGGCCGACGCTCACCCCCACCCCCCCGACAACGATCCAGGCCAGCGCGTGCCCCGACGGTCGCGAGGGCGCGCCCTCCCAGATCGCCATCGGCAGCACGAGGACGAAGCCGACCACCTGGACCCAGGCGAGCGCCTGCAGCGCTCCGATCATGCGCGTCGAGCGGTTGTCGCAGGCTGCCGAGACGCCCCACGCCGCAGCGGCGCCCAGCGCGGCCGCGATCACCAGCATCAGGAGATGGTTTCCGTCGTCGCCGGCGCGAGCACGAATGCGCCCACGACGATGCAGTAGAGCACGTGCGTGGAGTGCGTGCTCAGGCACCGCAAGAGGAACGCGATCGAGGCGTAGCCGACGAGGAAGGCGATGAGGGTGACGACCACGCGAGCAGGGTACGCTCAGGCAGCCCGCCGGGGCAGCGGTCAGGCGACGGGGTGCCGCAGGATCTGCGCGCCGACCTCGCGCGCGATCTCGACGAACGTCTCGGCGGCGCGCGAGCGGTAGCGATCGCGATGCCAGAAGATCGAGATGCGCCGCACCAGGGTGCCGCCGGCGAGCGTCACGAACTCGACATCGGCGTCCAGGCCGGGTTCGGCGGCGAGCTCGGGCACGAGCGCGTGCCCGATCCCCGCGCCGACCATGCGCATGACGGTGAGGTTGTCGTCGGTGCGGAACACGGTCTGCCGGCTCGCGCCCGCCGCAGACCACGCCCGCTGCAGCGTCAGCTCGCACGAGACGCCGAGCGGCGGCTCGATCACGTCGAGCCCGTCGAGCTCCTGCAGCGTCACGTCGGAGCGGCCCCGGTACGGGCTCCCGGGCGGCGCCAGCAGCACGTAGCGGTCCTCCAGCAGCATCACGCTCTCCAGCTGCGGCGGCACCGGCAGGCTCGCGGACGCGAATGTCAGGTCGAGCGCGCCCGCGGCGACGCCCTCCAGCAGGATCGACTCATCGAGCTCCTCGCGGATCTCGACGCGCACCTCGGGCCAGCGCGAGCGGAACTCGCGCACGACCCCGGGGAGGATGCGCGCCCCGGCCGATTGGAACGTCCCCACGCGGAGCGTGCCCGATTCGCCGGCCACGAGCTGATCGAGATCCGCGCGCAGGGCGCCGAGCCGGGCGAGCAGGCGGTCGGCGTGCCGGAGCACGATCTCGCCCGCCTCGGTGATCGACACGGGCTTCGGCCCGCCCGGGCGCTCGACCAGCTTGAGCCCGACGGCACGCTCCAGCGCGGCGATCTGCTGCGAGACCGCCGACTGCGCGTACCCGAGCCGGGTGGCCGCGCGCGAGAAGGAGCACTCCTCGGCGACGGCCTGCAGAGCGGCCAGGTGGCGGGCCTCGACGCCGACGAGTCCATCAGCAGACATGATCGTTTCCAGTCGTTATCCGCATTTCACTTATCAATCGCACAGGTTGATACTACAGAAGGAAGTCAATCAGGGAAGGGGTTTGACATGACTGGACTCGTCATCGCACTGGTGCTCTTCGTCGGGCTGCCGGCATTGGCCCTCCGTCACGGCGCGGACAGCCGGCGGACGAACTCCTGGAGCCCGCAGCACGACTGGCGCGAGCGCGACCCGCGCGGATAGCGCTCCGTCAGGAGGCCGCTGCGACGCAGACGTCGCAGAAGGCACCGAAGAGCGGCTCCGTGAACTCCGGGGAGCCGCTCGCGATGGCCGCCTCGAGCGCGCCGCCGTCGATACCGGCTTGCTCCGTGGCGTTCGGGTAGTTCTGTATCCAGCCGGCAAAGAGCGGCGCGTCGACCTCGGGATGGAACTGCAGTCCCCAGGCGCGCTCGCCGTACCGGAACGCCTGGTTCTCGCTCTGTGCGCTGCGGGCGAGCCGCACGGCGCCGGCGGGCAGGTCGAAGACGTCGAGGTGCCAGTGGTACACCTCGACGGGGTCGCGCAGGTGCGCGAGCAGTGGATCTTCCGCGGCCTCGGGAGTCGCCTCGATGGCGAGCCAGCCGGCCTCGAGCCGCCCGGCCGGGCGCACCTCGGCGCCGAGCGCGCGCGCCAGGATCTGGCCGCCCAGGCAGATGCCCAGCACGGGCACGCCCTCGTCGACGGCCTCCCGCAGGAGGTCGCGCTGGTGGCCCAGGTGCGGGAGCCTCGCCTCGTCCCAGGCCTGCATCGAGCCGCCGAGCGGGACGATGCCGCCGAAGTCGGCCGCGCGCAGACCGTCGAGGTCGCCTTCCCAGGCGTGTGCCGAGACGATCGGCACCCCGTGCGCCCGCACGACGCGCCCGAGCAGCCCGAGGCCGGGCAGCGTGGGATCCTGCTCGATCGCGAGAATGGGCTTCACCGCGAGCGGAGCCTACGGCGTCTCGGGCTAGGAGGGCTTCGGTGTCGCCGCGCGGCGCGGCTTCCTGGCCGCAGGGGCCTTCTTCGCGGTCGCCTGCTTGGTCGCCGCGGCGAGGCTGGCCTCGAGCGCGGCCATGAGGTCGTCGACGCGCGCGGCCGGCTCGGCGGTCTTCGGCTCGACGATCTCGCGCCCGTCGGCCTTCGCGCGCACGAGCTCGATCACGCGCTCGCGGTAGGTGTCCTTGTAGCGGCCCGGATCCCACTCGGCCGAGAGCGACTCGACGAGCTGCGATGCGATCGCGAGCTCCTTCGCGTTGACCTCCGCGGGCTCGGCTGCGAGCTCCTCGACCGCGGCGCGCGGCACGATCTCGTCCGCGAAGAGCATCGTCGAGAGCATCAGCGCGTCGCGCGAGGGCCGGATCGCCGCGAGGTACTCCTTCGAGCGCAGGACGACGCGGCCGAGACCGACGCGCGAGGTGCTCTCGAGCGCTGCGAGCAGCAGCGCGTAGGGCTTGGCCGCGGTCTTGTCGGGCGCCAGGTAGTAGGTCGACTCCCAGTGGATCGGATCGATCTCGTCGAGCGCGACGAACTCCTCGATCTCGATCCGGCGAGTGCGCTCGGCGGCGATGCCCTCGAGCTCGGCCGGCGTGATCGTCACGTAGCGGTCGGGTTCGATCTCGTAGCCCTTGACGATCTCGTCGTAGGGCACCTCGGCGCCGTCCACCGAGCAGACGCGCTTCTGCTGGATCCGGCCGCCGTCGGCGCCGTGCAGCTGGTTGAAGCGCACATCCTTGCGCGAGACGGCGGAATACACCTTGACGGGCACCATCACGAGCCCGAAGGAGATGGCGCCGCTCCAGATTGCTCGAGCCATGCTTCAACACTACCCCGCGGCGCTGAAACGGACTCCGGTCCTTCGCTCGGTTGTGCTCAGCCGCAGAACTCGGTGGCCACCGCGACCAGCACCTCGGCGCAGCGATCGACCGCTACGAGGTCGACCCATTCGAGCGTCTCGTGGGCGCCGGCGCCGCCGGGCCCGAAGATCACGGTGGGAATCCCCGCCTGGTCGAGGATCGCCGAGTCCATCCAGGCCGCCCAGCTCATCAACGGCGGCTCGCCTCCGAGGACGCGCGCCGCGCGCGCGCGCACGAGGCGCACGATCTCGGCGTCCTCGGCGATCTCGAACGGCGGCCGCACGAGCGTCGTCCGGACCTCGGCCCGCAGCTCCGGGTCGGCGGTGGCGGCGCGTTCCACGAGCTCCCGCACCTGGCGCTCGACGACCTCCGCATCCTCGCCCGGAACCGTGCGGCGCTCGAGCTGCACGAGGCAGCGCTCGGGATAGCTCGAGAGCTCCTGCCCGCCCTCGATCAGCGACGCATGCAGCGATCCGGTGCCGAGCAGCGGGTGCCCCGGCCCGGCCGCGAGACGGTGGCCGAGCTCCTCGATGCCCGTCAGCACCCGCCCGGCCTTGGCGATCGCATCGATGCCGAGCTGCGGCTGCGAGCCGTGCGCGGCACGGCCGGCGACCTCGACCTCGAGCCAGGCGAAACCCTTGTGCGCGATGCAGACCGCGAGCGCCGTCGGCTCGGTGACGATCGCGGCGTCCGCGCGCACCTGCCGGGCGAGCGCCTGGGTGCCGATGCTCGCGAACTCCTCGTCGCACACGGCGGCGACCACCACGTCGCCGGCCAGGTCGAGCTCGACCGCCCGCGCGCACGCCCACAGTGCGGCGGCGGTGCCGCCCTTCATGTCGTACGAGCCGCGGCCGTAGAGGCGATCGCCCTCGACCCGCGGCTCGAGCGGGCGGTCGTAGCCGTCGAGGCCGACCGTGTCGGTGTGCCCGTTGAGCAGCAGGGTGCGCCCGCCGCCGCGTCCGCGCGCGACGCCGATCACGTTCACGCGGCCGGGTGCGACCTCGTCGACGGTCACCTCGGCGCCCGCGCGCTCGAGCCATCCGGCGATGAAGCGGGCGATCTCGCCCTCGCCGGCGCCGCCGGGCACGAGCTCGGGATTGACCGAGTCGATCGCGACCAGCTCGGCCGTGAGGTCGCGGACGCTCACCACACGCCGCCCAGCGCCACCGTGATCGCCTGCCCGTTGACGCCGCTCGCGCGCGGGCTGCAGAGGAAGGCGATGACCTCGCCCACCTCCTCCGGCTCGAGCACCCGCCCCTCGGGGTAGCTCGCGGCGCGCTCCGCCCACACCTCGCCGGGGTCGATGCCGCGCGCAGCGGCCGTCGCGCGCGCCGACCGCTCGGCCATCTCGGTGCGCACCCAGCCCGGGCACACCGCGTTGCTCGTGACCCCGAACGGCGCCCCGTCGATCGCCAGCGACCGCGTGAGGCCGATCAGCGCGTGCTTCGACGAGCTGTAGGCCGCCTCGGCCGGCCCGCCCCGCTCACCCGAGGTCGAGCTCACGTTGACGACCCGTCCCCACCCGGCGCCGATCATGTCGGGCAGCGCGAGCCGTGCGAGCTCGAAGGGCGCGTGCAGGTTGATCGCGTGCGTCGCGTGCCAGGAACCGGGCTCGAGCTCCCATGCCGCTGCGTCGTGAGCCGAGCCGACGCCGGCGTTGTTGACGAGGATCTGGATCGGTCCGAGCTCGCGCGCGGCCGAGAAGGCCGCGCGGCAGCCCGCCGCGTCGTCGAGCGACGCGACGACGGTCGCCGCGCCGCACTCCTCGTGCAGCCGCGCGAGCTCGTCGGCGCTGCGCGAGACGCCGACCACTCGCGCCCCGTCACGCGTCAGCGCCAGCGCGGCCGCTCGCCCGATCCCGCGCCCCGCGCCGGTCACGAGTGCGACGCGTGCTGCCAGCTCCCCCACGCGGCAATCCTATCCGGCAGCATGTGTCGATGCGTAGCGCCCGTCTGACACTCGCGGGGCCCGAGCCCCACTTCGATCTGCAGGACGTTCCCGACCCGATCGCCGGCCCGGGCGAGGTCGTCATCGAGCTCGTCACCGCCGCGCTCAACCGCCGCGACTGGTGGATCTGGCGCGATCCGGCGACGCCCGTCCCGGTGACGCTCGGCTCCGACGGCGCCGGCCGGATCGCGGCCGTCGGTGCAGGCGTCGGCGGGCTCGCGCCGGGTGACGAGGTCGTGATCGACCCGGCGCTCGGCTGGGGCGACGGCGAGCACGCGGCGAGCGACGCGTTCGACATCCTCGGCTCGCCCGTGGACGGCACGTTCGCCGAGCGGGTCGTCGTACCCGCGATCAACGTCCACCCCCGGCCCGCCGCGCTGACCTGGGCCGAGTCCGCCGCGTTTCCCCTCGCCGGGCTCACCGCGTGGCGCGCGGTCGTCACCTGCGCGGGCGCCGCGCCCGGGCGGCGCGTGTTGATCACCGGCGGGGGCTCGGGCGTCTCCACCTTCTGCCTCCAGATCGCGTGCGCGCTCGGCGCTGAGGTCTGGGTCACCTCCGGCAGCGAGGAGAAGATCGCGCGCTGCGTCGCGCTCGGGGCGCGCGGCGGCTTCCGCTACGACGATCCGGAGTGGCCCGCGCAGGTGCGGGCGGCGACGGGCGGCGATGGCGTGCACGCAGTCGTCGACTCCTTCGGCGGATCCGGGTGGGCAGGCGCGCTCGCTGCGCTTGCCCGCGGCGGCGTGCTCGTCAACTACGGCGACACCGGCGGCGAGGAGGCCACGATCCCGGTCGCCGGTATCTACTGGGAGTGGCGCTCCCTGATCGGCACCACGATGGGCAGCCCGCGCGAGTTCCGTGCGCTCTGCGAGCACGTGGCGGCCTCGGCGTGGCGGCCCGCGATCGACAGCGAGCACGCGCTCGAGGACATCGGCGCCGCCGCGCGTCGTCTCACCGAGGGTGAGCGCTTCGGCAAGGTCGTCCTCCGGATCGCCTGACGGAGTACCCTCTCGGCTTCGAACCGTCGAGCACCCGTCTTGAAGGAGCACCAGTGAGCACCACGGATCTCGCGGCTCTCGCTGCCGAATTGAAGGCCAAGGGCGTCCGCGCGCTCACCGTCGCGTGGGCCGATGCCAATGGCATCCAGCGCTCGCGCAGCGCGCCGATCGACAAGCTCGCCTCGGCGGTCGAGCGTGGCATGGGCTGCTCCTTCCTGTTCGCCGTCTTCGACTCGCACGACCACATCCACTGGGGCGTCGAGGGCCTCGAGACGGCGACCGGCGACTTCCGGCTCAAGGCCGTGCCCGAGCGCATCGTGCAGCTCGCGGGCCAGCCCGCCTTCGCCTGGGCTCCCGGGCAGCTGTGGACCCAGGAGGGCCCGCGCTGGGAGCACTGCTACCGCGCGGCGCTCGAACGCACGGTCGCGCGCGCGGCAGGCCTCGGCTACGAGCTGCGGGCCGGGCTGGAGCTCGAGTGGTTCATCGGCCAGAACTCCGACGAGCCGGTTGCGGCGCACCACGGTCCGGTCTACAGCCCGAACGCCATGCTCGACGTGAGCGAGTTCCTCTCCGAGTTGCTCGCCGACCTCGATGCGAACGGCCTCGGGATCGGCCAGATCCACGCCGAGTACGGCTGGTCGCAGCTCGAGGTCTCGCTCGACGCCCAGGATCCCCTGGCCGCCGCGGACAGCCAGCTGCTCGCGCGCGAGACGATCCGCGCCGCCGCGCGCGCCAACGACCTGCGGGCGTCGTTCGCACCGCTGATCACGCCCGACGGCGTCGGCAACGGCTGGCACTTCCACCTCTCGCTGCTCAAGGACGGCCGCAACCTGCTCTCGGGCGGCGACGGCCCGGAGGGCATGACGGCCGAGGGCGAGGCGTTCGTCGCGGGCATCCTGCAGGACCTCCCCGGCGTGGTCGCGGTGACGGCGCCGAGCGTGCCCTCGCTGATCCGCCTGCGCCCTGGCTACTTCGCCAGCGCCTACGCGTTCTGGGGCGCCGACAACCGCGAGGCCTCGCTGCGCTTCGTCCCCGGCGCCACGGCGATCGGGGCCCAGAACGCGAACATCGAGCTCAAGGCCTCCGATGCGTCGGGCAACCCGTACCTCGGGCTGACGGCCATGATCGCCGCCGGGCTCGGCGGCATCGAGGACGGCCTCGAGCTGCCCGGGCAGATCACGGAGGATCCGGGCGGATGGACGCCGGAGCAGCGCGCCGAGCGCGGCGTGCGGCGGTTCGCGCAGACGACCGACGAGCAGATCGCGAACTTCGAGGCGGCACCGCGCATCCGCGCCGCGTTCGGCGATCCGCTCGCGAATGCGTTCGTGGGCGTGCGCCGCTCCGACGCCGCCTGGGCCGACGGCAAGAGCGCCGAGGAGATCATCGCCGCCCACCTCTGGCGGTACTAGACAGGCGGCTAGGTAGGGTGCCGCGTCGCGGAAGCGGTCGCGGATACCATGCCGGGCTTCGTGGCCGAGTTGCCGACCCCGACCCGGCTCTTCACCGTCGAGCAGGCGAACGCACTGCTGCCCGACATCCTGCCCGTGGTCGCGAGCCTGCGCGAGCACGCGCTGGCGCTGCGGGCCGAGCAGGCGATCCTCGACGAGCTGGCGCGGCGCGCCGAGGAGATGGGCGGCGTGCGCCCCACCGCGCGCGAGGCCGAGGCCGCCGTGCACGCGTGCGAGCACCTCGGCGCGCTCGACGAGGCGATCGGCGAGCTGCAACGCTCCGGCGTGCGCGTCAAGGACGCCGAGCGCGGCCTGCTCGACTTCCCGAGCGAGCGCGACGGCGAGCTGGTCGAGCTGTGCTGGCTCTACGGCGAGCACGCCGTGACCCACTGGCACCGCATCGGCGAGGGGTACGCCCAGCGCCGCCAGGTCTAGCGCGTCACTCGCTGGTCTCGCCTGCGACGTCGGCGAGCTTCTCGCCCCAGCCATGGCTCGCGGGGTCGTCGGAACAGATGCCGTCGACGTGCAGGAGCCGCAGCCTGACGATCTCCTGCGGGCGGTCGACCGTCCAGACCCAGATCTCCGCGCCGGCCGCATGCAGGCGGCGCACGAGCAGGCCGCTCACGAGCTCGCGGTGGCAGGAGACGACCTGCGCGTCGAAGGCCGTGAGGATCCCGGGGGCGCGCCACGCGTACCAGAGCTGCTGCAGGCGCCGCAGCGCGCGGGGCCAGGTGCGGCGCGGCATCGTGAGACCCGCGCGGATGCCGGGCTCGGCGCGGTGGATGCCGGCGAGCAGCGCCCAGTTGCCACCCGTGCACGTCACCCGGCCGGTCAGACCCGCAGCGCGCACGAGCTCGATGAGCGGCCGCTCGACACCGCCCGTCTTGAGATCGAGGTTGAGCTGCACGCCCGCCTTCGCGGCGAGCGCGAGCACGTCGGCGAGCAGCGGAGCGTCCGGCGCGTCGGCGCGGTCGTGATGGGCCACGAGCACGCCGTCGCGCCGGCGCCGCACATCGACCTCGAGCACGTCGGCGCCGTGATCGATCGCCGCCGCGAACGCCCCGAGGGTGTTCTCCTGCGCGCCGGCGCGATATCCGCGGTGGGCGATGCGGAGCGGCTCGCCGAGAGTGGTCAGCGCAGCCCGCTCCAGGGCTCCTCGGCGGACACGTCGACGAGCTGGTAGCCCTCGTCGCCGATGCTCGGCGCCAGCACGACGAACAGGCGCGCGGGCACGTCGCCGACGTTGAACGACGCGTGCACGACGTTCTTGTCGAGATAGACGGAGTCGCCGACCTCGAGGATCGTCTTCTCGCGCTCGATCCACTGCTCGATCGTGCCCGCCAGCACCGTGATCAGCTCGTCCTGCTCGGGGTGCTTGTGGAAGTTGTGCCCGAAGCCCGGCTCGAGCCCGACGTCCATCACGACGAACGTCTTGCAGCTGGTGTTCTCCGGTCGCGCGCGCCAGCCGATGCTGCCCCAATCGACGTGATCGGTGGTCATCTCGGACTGCATGACGAACTTGCTCATCGCGTGCTCCTAGGGATTGAAGGTGAGCGCCTTGAAGCGCTTCATGTTCTCGGTCATGGCGACCTCGGTGGGCAGGCGCTCCATGCTCGAGGCGCCGAAGAAGCCCTTGACCCCGGTCGTGCGCTCGAGCACGTAGCGCGCGTCCTCGGGCTCGGCGATCGGCCCGCCGTGGCAGAGCACGATGACGCCGGGGTTGATCGCCACGGCGGCGTCGTGCATCTCCTGCACCAGCACGACCG
>CAZYYP010000061.1:0-15930 GCA_964651695.1 uncultured Gaiellales bacterium
TGCGCACGCTCATGCTCGCGGGCCCAGACGCACAGGTGATGTGAATGACGACTCAGAGCGAGATCCAGGCGCTCAAATGCGCCGACTGCGCCCGTTCCGACAGCCTCGTCTCCGATCTGCGACCCGACTCGCTGCTGCCGATCCCGGCCGACGCACTCTCGGGCTGGCAGAACGGCAAGCCCGGAAGCGACGGCGTCACTCGGCGCAAGCTGCTGCGCAACGGCGTGCTCGGGTTCGCCGCCGTCTACGGCGCCACGTCGCTCTCCTTCGAGGACGTGTGGCAGTCGGCCGTGGCAGAGGCCGCCGAGCCCATGCAGAAGAGCGTCGTCGTGATCTACCTGAACGGCGGCAACGACGGGCTCAACTGCTTCGTGCCGGTCAGCGCCCCGGAGTACAGCACGTACCAGACGCTCCGCCCGACGATCGGCCGGGTGCTCGGCGACGGCACGGGCACGGCGGTCGGCACGACCGTCATGCCGGGCACCGGCAGCTCGCTGGCGTTCTCGAACAAGCTCGTGTCCGGCACCGGCGTCGACCGCAACGGCGACGTCAAGGGCTTCGACACGCTCTACGGCGACGGCTCCGGCGGCCTCGGCTCCGACCTCGCGATCTTCCCCGCGGCCGACTACAACCCGCCCAACCTCTCGCACTTCGAGAGCCGCGACTACTGGTTCGCGGGCGCGCTGCAGCAGCTCGAGACCGGCTGGCTCGGACGCTGGCTCGACACCTACGGGTCGACCTCGAACCCCCTCCAGGCGGTCTCGCTCGACTCCAGCCTGTCCAAGCAGATCCGCTCGGCCAAGGCGCCCGTGTGCGCCCTCGAGGGGCTGCAGGGCGTCGGCTTCACCGTGCCGGGCGTGACGGGCGACGCCAACGCGACCGTGGGCCAACTGGCCACGGTGCCCGCCGGCGCGACCAACGATGCACTCGCGCGCTCGCGTGGCATGTGGGGCCTCACGGTGGACGTGGCCAACCGCCTGACCGCGATCCCGGCCGGCGCTCCCGCTCCGGGCTACCCCCCGAACAGCGGTCTCTCGCAGAAGCTGCAGCTGGCCGCCACGCTGCTCTCGTCGGGCCTCGGCACGCGCGTCGTGACGATCGACTGGGGCAGCTTCGACACGCACGGCGATCAGCTGGCGGGGCAGGATCCGCAGCTCACGACGCTCTCGAGCGCGCTGGCGGCGTTCAAGGCCGACCTGGCCGCCCGCGGCATCGAGCAGAACGTCGTCACGATGGTGTTCTCCGAATTCGGCAGGCGCCTCGAGCAGTCGGACTCCAACGGCACCGATCACGGCGCCGGCGGGCCGATCATGCTCAGCGGCTCGGCGGTCAGGGGCGGACTCGCGGGCGAGCACCCCGGCGTGAACGTGAACCAGGACGGCGATCTCGTCGTCAAGACCGACTTCCGCACCGTCTACCAATCGGTGATCGCGGAGTGGCTCGGCGGCGATCCGAGTGCCGTGCTCCCGGGTGGGCCGTTCCCGGGGATCCAGCGCTACGACGGCGGCACGTCGCTGATGAAGGCCGCGTAGGCAGCAGGCATGGCTCGCCGGCCGACCCTGCTCGCACTCCTGCTGCTCGCCGTCGCGGCGGCACCGGGAGTCGCGGGATCGGCCGGCGAGCGAATGCACCGGCTGCACGTCCCTCCCCCGCCCGCGGTCGCCCTGCCGCGCTCGATCGCGGTCGACGAGTTCGAGTACGGCATGCGCGGCAGCCATCTCGAGGTCGCGGCCGGCCAGGTCGAGATCCACGTCTACAACCGCGGCATGGACGCGCACGACCTCACCCTCGTGGACGCCCATGGCAACGTGCAGAGCGTCCCGGTCGCCTCGGGCGCCGACGCCGTGCTCCACGTCGACATCGGGCCAGGGCCCGTGCAGCTGTACTGCTCGCTCTTCGCCGGCACGCCCGACTCGCACCTCGCCAAGGGGATGTTCTTCGACCTCACGGCCCGGTAGCCACCTTCTCGATGCGGCGCTCGACGTACACCTGGAGCGCCGCCAGCGCCTCCAGTTGCTCGTGGCGGCGCGTCATCAGCGCCTCGTCGGCCCCGCTCGGGCCGCAGTGCGCGAGCACGCCGAGCGATTCGAGCAGCAGGGAGCGCCCGGCGCCCAGCTCGGCGCGGGCGTCGCGCTCGAGCGCGGCCCAGGTCAGGCGCAGGCGGGCGGCCGCCAGCTCGTCGGCCAAGCGCGAGGCGTGGCGCGCGAGGCGGTCGGCGTAGAGCTCCAGATCGAGTCGGTCCATGCCCGCCAGGCTAGGCCCGCCGAGCGCGCCCGGTCTGTCACGGTGTGCGCCGTGAGCGTGCCGGAGGGACCCGGCTCTGCCCCTCGGGGCAGAGGTCGAGCAGCACGCACTCGGGACAGCGCGGCGAGCGCGCGATGCACACGGCCCGGCCGTGCCAGATCAGCAGGTGCGACCACTCGACCCAGGCCGAGCGCGGCACGATTGCCATCAGCTCGCGCTCGACGCGCTCGGGGTCGGTCTCGGCCGTGAACCCGAGCCGCCGTGTGAGCCGGCCGACGTGCGTGTCGACCGCGATCCCCTCGCGCCGCCCGAAGGCGTTCCCGCTCACGACCGCGGCGGTCTTGCGTCCCACGCCGGGGAGCTTCACGAGTTGCTCGGTGCGGCGCGGCACCTTGCCTCCGTGGCGCTCGAGCACCGCGATCGCCGCGCCGTGCAAGGAGCGCGCCTTCTGGTTGTGGAAGCCGGTCTGGAAGATCGCCTTGGCGATCTCGCGCTCGTCGGCGTCGGCGAAGGCCTGCGGATCCGGGTACTGGCGGAAGAGCCCGGGCGTGACCATGTTGACGCGCTCGTCGGTGCACTGCGCCGAGAGGATCGTGGCGACGAGCAGCTCCCACGGCGTCGTGAAGTCGAGCGAGCAGCGCGCCTCGGGATACGCGACCCGGAGGCGGCGCAGGATCGCCCGCACGCGGCTCTCGGGCGGCGACGAGGGGCCGAGGCGGCTCACGCGACCCCCCGGTCGAGCCAGCCGGGCGCCGGGCAGAGGCGGTCGAGCGCCGGGCAGGTCGCGCAGTGGTCGCCGGCACGCGCGACGAAGGCCGACGAGCGTAGACGGCCGATCGCGGCCCGCACCTCCCCGGCGAGCGCCTCGGCGTCCTCCGCGCCGTAGCGCCGCGTCACCGGCGCCTCCGGCTGCTCGAGGAAGCAGAACGCGATCTCGGTGGTTGGGGCCCCGGTGCGCAACGCCGCCAGAGCGTAGATCGCGCGCTGCAGGGCGTACTCGCTCTCGACGACGCCGGCCGGATCGCGTCCGCGCAGCGCCGTCGTCTTGAGATCGGCGACGAGCAGTCCGCCGCCGGCCTCGCGCACGCAGATGTCGAGCGACCCGCGCAGCACCACGTCGTCCTCGCAGAAGGCGAACGGCAGCTCGTGCGCGAGCGCGCCGGCGGCGCGCATGCGCGCGGCGAGCGACGACCTCTCCCAGGCCGCGACGAGGCCCTCGACCGTCGCGCGATCGGCGGCGCCGAGGTCGGCGCACCCCGCTTCCAGCCCCACGGCGACGGCCCGGTGCAGCGCGTCGCCGAGCAGCGCCCCCTGCAGCGGAGCGCCCTCGTCGAGCGGCGTGCGCAGGCCGATCACGCGCTCGGCGTAGTAGGCGAAGCCGCAGCGGTCGTGCAGCGCGAGCGCGCTGTAGGAGAGCGCGCGCGGCACGTGCAGGGCCGCGGCGGGCAGCGGCGCGAGCGGCGCCGGCAGCGCGACGGGTCGTCCCTCGGCGGCGATCGGGATGTCGAAGAGACTGAGCTGGCCCTCGGCAGTGACCTCGAGCGCTTCTGCCACGGCGCCCGGCAAGGCCGGCGCAGCGGGCGGGTCGCTCCCGTGGACGACGACGCGGACCTGCCCGTCGCCGACCGCGATGTCGACGGATCCCGGCTCGAGCGACGATGCGACGACGCCGATCTGGCCGAGCACGCGCTGCAGCTCGCCGCCGCCACGCGCACCGAGCCAGCCCCCGAGCAGCAGCCGATCGCGTGCGCGCGTGAACGCGACGTAGGCGACGCGGTCGCTCTCGGCCTCGTCGGCCGCTCTCGCCGCCGCCGCGAGCCGCGCGTAGACGGGCCCCTCCGACGAGGCGCCGCGCGAGTCGCGCAGCCGCAATCCGAACGCGCCGTCGGCGCCGACTGCGACCGCTCCGGTCTCGGCCGGCGTCGGGCGCGAGAGGTCGGGGACGCACACGACCGGGAACTCGAGGCCCTTGGCGGCGTGGATGGTCATCAGCGCGACGGCGTCCTCACCGCCGCCGGGCGGTGCGTCGGCCTCGCTCACGTCGCGTGCGTCGCACAGCCGCATCTGGTCGACGAAGCCCGCCAGATCGGGGCCGTGATCGCGTTCGTAGGCGCGCGCGGCGCGCACGAGCTTGCGCACGTTCCCGCTGCGGCGTTCCCCGTCGGGTGCGCCCAGGCAGGCGAGCTCGTAGTCGTGGTCGCCGATGATGCGCTCGAGCAGCGCCGCGAGCCCGAGCTCGCCACTCGCACGCACGAGCCGGTCGTAGAGCTTCTTGAAGCGCTCGACGAGCGCGCGCTCGCGCTCGGGGAGGCCCTCCAGCTGGCCGAGCTCGATCGGCCAGTAGAGCGCGCGCTGCGCCGCCGTGCGCAGCGCGGACAGGCCGTCGTTCGAGACACCGACGAGCGGCGAGGCGAGCACGACGAGCAGCGCATGGTCGTCGAAGCGATTGCGCAGGAGCGCGAGATAGGCGCACAGGTCGCGCACCTGCTGCGAGCGGTAGAAGCCGCGACCCAGCTGGCTGAGCGCCGTCAGCCCCTCGCGCTCGAGCGCGGCGGCGTAGGTCGAGGCGTCGCGGGCCGACCGCAGCAGCACCGCGATCTCGCCCGGCCGCACGCCGCCGTCCACGAGCTCGCGCATGCGGCGGGCGAGCGCAGCGGCCTCGCGCTCGCGCGCCGGTCCCGCGCGCTCCGCACCCTCGCCGCCGGCCACCAGGTGCAGCTCGACCGCCGGCTCGGGCAGGGGCGGGTCGGTCCGGATGGCATACGGCGGCGCGAAGTCGCTCGCCTCGAAGCGCTGGCCGAAGAGGTGCCCGATCACGGCCAGCAGCTCGGGGCGCGAGCGGTAGCTCCCGGTCAGTGGCAGGCGGACCTCGGCGCGCTCGCCGCGCTCGCGGAAGAGCTCGACGTCGGCATAGCGGAAGCGGTAGATCGACTGGCAGGCGTCGCCGACGAAGACGCGGTGACAGTCGGGGCCGACCAGCGCATCGAGCAGCCGGCACTGCAGGCCGTTCGTGTCCTGGAACTCGTCCACGAGCACGAGATCGAAGCGCTCGCGCACGGACGCGCCGATGCCGTCGCGCTCGAGCAATGCGCAGGCGCGCTCCTGCAGATCGTCGAAGTCGAGCGCGAGCTCGGCCTCCTTGCGTGCCCGATAGGCCTCGCGGTACTGCTCGAGCAGCGCTGCGACCGCCGTGCCGACCTCGTGCTCGAGCCGCGCGCTCGCCTCCGCCTGCACCGTGCGCAGGTGCTCGGCCACGGCCTCCGTCGCCTCCCTCTTGGACGCGGGCGGCACGAGGGCGAGCAGGTCGCGATCCACCGGATCGCCTGCGAGCACCGCCTCGAGGCGCGCCAGGCGGCGGAGGTCGCTCGAGGCCTGCGCCCGCTTGTCGCCGGCGAGCGCCTCGATCGCGGCCTCGGCCGCCGCGCGCAGCGGCGCGAGCAGTTGGGGCCCCGGATGCGCCGGGGGCAGGATCGGCGCGGGCGCCCCGGCGGCCCGCAGGCGCGCGTCGAGCGCGCGGATGAGCGTTCGGATGCCATCGACGCCGTACTCGCCGAGCAGGTCGAGCAGCACGGAGGCCCCGTCGCGGCGCTCACGGGCGATCGCATCGCCGAACGCGGCCTCCGAGAGCACCAGCGCCTCTGCCTCGTCGAGCACCCGCAGCTCGGACGGCAGACCGGCCTCGGCCGCGTACTCGCGCAGGAGACGCGCCGCGAGGGCGTGGATCGTCCCCACCTGCGGCCGCGCGGCGTCGCTCCCGGCGGGCAGTGCCCGCTCGAGGCGGATCGAGAGCTCGCGTGCGGCCGCGTCCGTGTAGGTGACCACGAGCACTCGCTCGGGGGCCGTTCCCGACTCGAGCGCGGCGCGCACGCGCTCGATCACGAGCGTCGTCTTGCCGGTGCCCGCGCCGGCGGCGACCACGACCTCCCCCCGCGCATCCACGGCCGCGCGCTGCTGCTCGCTGAGCTCGATCGCGCTCACGGGTTCGCCACCCGGCAGACCCCGTGCCAGCGGCACCAGGGCGGGCACTCGCCGTCCGGCGGGTCGTGCAGCACGTCGCCCGAGCGCATGCGGGCGGCGATGGCGCTCGCCCGGTCGGCGGCCTCGTCGAGCAACTGCTCGAACGCCTCGGCCTCGACGTAGTCGTGACCGGCGAAGCCCTCGAGCGCACCCGCCTCGCGCACGTCGGCGCGCAGCAGGCCGCGCGGCGCCTCGTCGCCCTTGACCGACTGGTAGAGACCGCCGACGACGTCGCGTCCGAGCAGCTCGGAGGCCGCGCGGATGTAGAGCGGCAACTGCAGCCGGCCCTTCTCGAGCACGTTGGCGCCGAGCGCACCCACGGCGCCCGACTTGTAGTCCCAGATCAGCGCCTCGGCGACCCATTCGCGCTCGTCCACGCGGTCGATCCGGCCCGTGATCGACACGTCCCCGACGCGCACGCCGCGGTCGGGCAGCGAGATCTCGAAGTGCCGCGGGACGAACTCGTCGAGGCGTTCGGTCTCGGTGCGCACGACCGTGCGCAGATTGCGGCGCAACTCGCGCCGCAGCGCCTCCCAGGCCACGTCCTCGTCCTCGCGCGCCTGGATCGCGATCGCCTCGTCGATGCAGCGGTCGAGCAGCCCGAAGGCGGCCGCGAGATGCTCGGGCCGCAGCCGCGGCACGCGCAACTCGGACGCCACGCCGCGGAAGAACAGCCGCAGCGCGTTGTGCATCACGCTGCCGCCGATGCGCGCGTCGAGCGGCTGCTCGACGTCGCGTGGCCTGAGCTGGCGCTCGACGAACCAGATCGAGGAACACGTCTGGAATGTCTCGAGCTCGGTGACCGAATAGGTCTCCTGTCCGGCGAACCGTGCCAGGACCTGCGGATCGTGCAAGCGCGTGGGCCGCCGCCAGGCGGCCAGGGCGCGCTCGACGCGTTGCAGTGCGCGGCCCCCGTGCGCGCGCGCCCGGACGCGCGCCGCCTCCGGCTCGCTGCGCGCGAGCGCCGCGATCGCCTGCAGGCGCGCGCGCTCGTCGTGCCCGTCGAGCGCGTGCAGCGGGGCCGGCACGGCTTCCGGCGCCGCGCCGCCGAGCACGCGGACGACCTCGTCCCAGAACGGCGACGCCACGAGCGCGAGGCCCTCATCGTCGGTCGCGCGCCGGATCAGGACCAGGTGCTCGTCGACGCGCGCGAGCGCCGCGGCGAAGAGGAAGCGGTCGCGCTCCTCCTGGCGCGGGCGCTCGCCCGGCAGGCCGGCCGGGGTCAGGATGCGCCGCAGGTCGGCCGAGCCTGCGGCCTCGGCCGCCTCGCGGCGTGGCAGCACCCCGTCCTCGAGACCGCAGAGGACGACTGCGCGCACCGGCGCGAGACGTGCCAGGCCGATGCGGACGATCCGCACCCGCCCGCTCGGAAGGCCGTCGCCGAGTCGCACCTGCACGGCGTCGAGCGCCGCGAGCACGTCGTCGCCGTCGGCGCCCGGCACGGCGGCCGACAGCTCATCGGCGGCAGCCGAGGCGGCCGCGAGCGCACGCCGGGCGGCGACGCCGGCACGCGACTCGGCCGGCAGCGGCACGGCGCCGTAGGCGCGGGCGAGCGCCCCATCCGCCACGCTTCGCAGCCCCGCGGCGGGATCCGCCGCGGCACGCAACGCGACGAGCTCCGGCACCGGGCGCGGCGGATCCGCGGCCTGTAGCTCGCGCAGCGCGCGCGCGCTCTCGCCGATGTTGCGGGCACGCAGGCGCGCCTCCGAATCGTGCGCCCGCGACGCATCCCAGCTCGAGCCTGCGAGGCGCAGCCAGGCGAAGAGCTCGTCGCGGTCGCCGTCGGCGAAAGCCACCCGGCAGAGCGCGCGCAGGGCGTGGCCCGCCGGCAGGCTCGTCAGGCGGTCGCGCGTATCGAGCGCGACCGCAACCCCCGCGCGCTCGAGCGCGACGGCGAGCGGCTCGCAGTCGTAGCCGTCCGGCGCCACGACCAGCACCTCGTCGGCCGCGAGCCCGAGGCGCAGGAGCCGGCAGACCTCCGAGGCGACGGCCGTCGCCTCGCCGTCGGTGCCCGCGGCCTCGACGAGCCGTACGGCTCCGTCCGGCGCGTGCGGTGGCTCGGCGCGCGCCGCGAAGGCTCCGCGCGCGAGCGCGACGACCGTGGCGGGGGCTCCGTAGGGGCCGGCACGCAGCTCCTGCACGCGCTCGGCGCGCGCTGCCAGCCATTCGAACGCGACGTCCAGCGATCCGAGCAACGGCCGGCCGGGCTCGTACGGAAGCGCCAGCAGCAGCTCGCAGCGACCCGCGAGGGCTGCCAGCAGCCGCAGCTGGGCGGGCGACAGGTCGTCGAACCCGTACGCGAAGACGGGCGCGCCGTCCCAGGCCGCGAGCTCGCGCTCGAGACGCTCGGCGGCCTGCACGACGAGCTGGCCGCGCCGGGCGCGGCCGCTGGCCGCGAGCGCCGCCTCGTAGGCCGCGAACGCGGGCGCGAGGCGGGCATCTCCGGCGGGCGCGAGCGCAAGGGCCCCGGCGGGGGCGCCCGCGCGATCGCATTCGCGCGCGAGGCGCTCGAGTGCCGAGGAGAGCGCGACCGGCCGCAGCCCGAGGGTGCCGCCGTGGCTGTGCCCGATGCGGCGCCGGAGCACGCGATCGAGCGCCTCTGAGGCGACCGGGAGCTCGCCGCCCAGGACGCGCTCGATCAGCGTGTCGAGCGTGACGACCTCGCCGCCGAGCACGGCGCCGGCGCTCTCGCACGCAGCGCGTTCGAGCGCGTCGCGCTCGAAGGCCGCGGGCACGAGCAGCAGCGGGCGCGCGTTCGCCCGGCAGGCCGACGTGAACCGGTCGAGCAGGACGCCGAGCTTGCCCGAGCGCACCGGGCCGACGACGAGTTCGAGCGTCATCGATCCCCCTCGCCCGCGACGGGGCCGGACGCGGGCGGCTGAGCCCGGAAGCGCGTCAGCCTGCGAGCTGCGGCGGCGGGCTCGACTCGATCTGCTTCGCGACCGCCGCGTTGACCACGTCGATGCCGTCCGAGTACAGGTAGTTGATGCGGATGAAGGGCTCCCACTTGTCCGGCACCGCGTCCTCGGGGTAGATCGCCTCGACCGGGCACTCCGGCTCGCACGCGCCGCAGTCGATGCACTCTTCGGCGTCGATCACGAGCATGCGATCGGTCTCGTGGATGCAGTCGACGGGACAGACGTCGATACACGACTTGTCCTTCAGATCGATGCACGGCTCGGTGATGATGTAGGTCATCGGTACTCCGGTCGAGGGTCGCTCGCCCGGTACCCTAGATCATCAGCTCGTCGACCAGCGCCGCGAGTCGCTCGGCGATCGCAGAGCGCGCGACGACGCGATCGAACCCCGCGCGACGGGCTGCCCGCAGCGCGTCCGGCTGCTCGTGCGAGCCGAACCCGAGCAGCTTCGCGGGTCGCAGATCGGCGACCGCCTGAACGGGCTCGACGCGTTCGACATCGCAGATGCAGACGTCGGGCGCCGGCCCCTCGAGCCCCGGACGGGCGCGCTTGACGCTGTGCCCGAGTGGCGCGAGCTGCGTCTCGACGCGGCTGTAGATCAGGAGGTCGGCTCCGTGCACGTGGATGACTGCCATCGGCCCTGAGGGTAGCCGGGATGCGGCGCGCCGACGCGAGCTCATGTCGTCAGGGCATCGAGCCCGACGGCCCGCAGCACCCGGCTGACTGCGACCGAGAGCCACCACGTGCGGTCGAAGAAGACGAGCAGGCCGAGGCCGACGAGCACGATCCCCGAGATCACGCGGATGACGCCGTAGCGATCGCGCAGGAACGACGCTGCTCCGAGGGCCCGGTCGAATGCGAGCGCGCTCGCGATCAGCGGGACCGCGAGCCCCGCCGCGTACGCCCCGAGCAGGAGCGACGCCTGCAGGGCGCCGCCGCGCACGGATGCGAGAGCGAGGACGGCGGCGAGCACGGGCCCGACGCATGGCGTCCAGCTGAGGGCGAACGCCCCGCCCAGCAGCAGGGCGGAGTGCGGCCGGCGCACACCGCCGGTGAGGCCGGGAAGCGAGGGCAGCGGCAGCGCGCCGGCGAGCGCGAGGCCCATCGCAACCACGACGATGCCGGAGCCCTGGGCGACCGTAGCGCGCCAGTCGTCGAGCGCCGAGCCCGCCGCGCCCACGAGCGCGCCGAAGACGACGAAGACGACGCCGAACCCGAGCACGAAGGGCGCGACGCCGCGCAGCGTCCTCCCCACCCCGCGGCGTGCGCGGAGATCGTCGACCGACGCGCCGCCGACGGCCGCGAGGTACGCCGGGACGAGCGGAAGCACGCACGGCGTCGCGAAGGAGAGCGCGCCTGCGCCGAACGCGACTGCGAGCGTCGCGGGGCTCATTCGAGCTGCGCGAGCTCGTCGTCGAGCTGGCGCTCGAGCCGGTCGCGATCCCCGTCGGTGAGTTCGGGCGCGGGAGCGCCGGCGCCCCGCCAGCGGCGTGCGAGCAGCACCGCCAGGCCGACCCCGGCGAGGACGAGCACCGTCGGGCCGAGCCACGCAAGCGCACCGAACCCGCTGCGTGGCGTGTCCGCCAGGACCTCGGACCCGTACTCGAGTGCGAGCGTGCGCTTGGCGGCGGTGCGGCTCTCGCCCCGCGTCTGCATGCGCACGAGCTCGCGCCGGATCTGATTCGCCTGGGGCGAGCTCGACTGGTCGAGGCGCGTCTTGCAGGTCGGGCACATCAGCTCCGTCGAGATCTGCGCGATCGTCCAGTGGTGCTCGGGCGCCGAGCCGGGCCTGAACGCGCCGAGCGCACCCGCGATGAGCGCTCCCGCTGCGAGCAGCGCGAGCAGGCCGAGGGCCGGGGCGAGCAGGCGCCTCACGCGGCCTCGGCCTTGGCGACGGCGCTGCGCACGGCCGCCACCGAGGGCAGGCCGCTCAGCGCGGCGACGAGGCGCCCGCGCCCGTCGATCGCGAGCAGCGCGGGGAACGAGGTCACGCCGAGCGCGCGCTGTGTCCTGCCGCCGCCGCGCCCCGTCGTGTCGGGCGGGTCCGGCGCGGCGCCGTCGACCGCCCCGCCCTCGGACAGCGCGACCACGCGCGCCGTGCCGTGCAACGCCCCGATCCGCTGCCCGAGCGCGGCGCACGTGTCGCAGCCGGGTGTCACGAAGGCGACGAGCAGCGGCGTGCCACTGAGCGCAGAGAGCTTGCTGGTGCCGATCACGGTCTCCGGGTCGAGCGGCGCCGCGCGCCCGCTGCGCGCGAGCGCGATGCGCACGTACGGCTCCAGCAGCGCGGTGTCGACCGGCCCTTCGATGTGCACGATGGCGTGGCCGGATCCGTCCAGCACGTAGGTCTCGGGCGGCGCGCTGACGCCGAAGGCCTGACGCACCCCGCGCGTGTCGTGCACGAGGGCGTAGGGCACGTCATGGCGCTGCGCGAACGCGCGCGCCTCGTCCACCGCATCGTTGAAGTCGACGCCGACGAAGCGCACGCCCAGCGCTGCGTAGCGCACCGAAAGCGAGTTGAGGTCGGGAGCCTCGTCCGCGCACGGCGGGCACCAGGAGGCCCAGAAGTTGAGCACGGCGGCGTGCCCGGCGAGGCTCTGGCGCGAGATCGTCCCCGGGCGATCGAGCCGCGGCAGGGTGAACGCCGGGGCCTCGGGCGACTTGCCGGCCCGCAGCGCGTCGCGGAACGCGTTGTTGTCGCGATTCGCGAGCTGCCACACGAAGAGGGCGACGAGCCCGGCCAGGAGGGCGATCGCTGCGGCGGAGAGCGCTCGTCTCACAGCACGGATGATCGGTCATCCCGGGATTGCCGGTAGCCGCTACCCCGCGTACGGGTGCTTCCTACGTCAGTGGATGATCCACACGGGCGTGCCGACACGCACGTGGACGAACAACCACTCGGCGTCCGGGATCCGCATGCGTATGCAGCCGTGCGACGCGCTGTAGCCGATCGACGCCGCGTCGGGCGTCCCGTGCAGGCCGACGCCGGGCGACGAGATGCCCATCCAGCGCGTTCCCAGCGGGTTGCCGGGGCCCGGCGGCACCGGCTTCTCACCCGCGGCCCACGTCGAGTTCGGCGGGTACCACCAGGGGTTGGCCTGCTTGGTGATGATCTCGAAGCGCCCGACCGGCGTCGGGTACTGCGCCTGACCGACGGCGACGCCGAGGATCCTCAGCTGCTTCGCGCGCTTGGAGTAGAGCGTGACGCGATGCAGCGTGCGGTCGACGACGAGCGCGGGCGGCAGCGAGCGCGCGGTCACGGCCGGCTTGACGACCTCCGTCGGCAGGACGACCGGGCCACGGTCCGGCTGCCTGAGCGCCGCGGCGATCGCCGCGGTCGCGTTCGGGACGTCGAGCTTGCGGCCCCACACGTCCGGCACGACCTCCGGGACGCTCTTGACGAGTCTGAAGCTCGCGTCGACGGGGTCGGTCTTCACCTCGGGCGCGAGCGAGTGCACGAACGCGCGCAACTCGCTGCCCGTGATGCGCGTCACGACGGGGATGTCGTGTCCGTCGACGGCGGTCGTGCGGCCTTGCGCAAGCGCGAGCTGCAGCGGGCGCGCGAGGTACGCATGCAGGCCGAGTCTCCCTGCCGGCACCGTCCAGGACTGCGACCCCACGGTGACGGTGATCTCGCCGATCACGCTCTGGCGGACCCACCCCTGCGCCTGAGCGACGGTCATGCCCCCGACGGGGACGCCCGCGACGCTGACGCCGGGGGCGATGACGCCCGTGGGCACCGGGGACGCCGTCCCGGAGGATGTCGTCGACGAGGCGTACGCAGCCGCCAGCGGCGCGCCGAATGCAAGCACCGCTGTGGTGGCGATAAACCGGCGCGACCAGAGCACGCGGGCAGTGTTGCATTTTTCTGCGCACCGCATCGGCGGTAGCGCGCGGGTGCGTCTTCAGCGCGATCCGAGCCGGCGAACGGCCTGGGCGGCGGCCACGGTCACCGGACGGGCGGGATCGAGCGAGACCATCACGAGCACGCCGCGGATCGAGCCCGGCGAGCCGAGGGGCACGAGCGCGGCCGACGAGCCCGACTGCACGAAGGGCGCAAGCGGCCCGGCGTCGGCGTCGTCGGCATCCAGCACGACGACCTCGCCCGCGAGTGCGCGGGCGACGACCGCGGTGGTCACGTCGAGCGGGCGGCCCAGCACGCGGCCCACGGGCTCGCGCAGGGCGTTGCCCTCCACGTGCAGGGCGGCGGGCTCGAGCGTGCCGCCGGGCTGCAGGCGCTGCACGGCGCAGGTCGACACCGTGGCAATGCGCGCGGCGGCGGCCGCGAGCGCGCTATCGGGGTCTGCGCCCTCGAGTGCGGCATCGGCGAGCGCCTCGTGCGCCTCGAGGCGCACGGCCACCGAGCGGGCCGTGATCTCGCTCGCCTTGGCGCCGCGCGCCGTCTGCTCGGCGATCCGGCGCTGCTCGTCGGCGGCGAGCACCGCCGCGGTGACTCCGGCGACGCGCAGCGCGACCTCCGCTGCTCCCGCAGGCGGGCTCGAGGCGGTCGAGAGCAGGGCCAGCACCCCGACGTCGAGGTCGCGCAGCGAGAGCGGGATGATGACCGCGCTGCCGGCGTCGACCGAACGGGCGAGCGGGGCCAGGCGCGTGTCGGATGCGAGGTCGCCGCGCAGCGCCGGGGCGCTTCCGGCCTCGTCGAGCAGCGCAGCCACGAGCGCGGCGGCCGCCCCGCCGCCCCCCGCGCTCGCCACCTCGCGCAGCGAGCCGTCGCCTGCGCGTGCCCAGACGCCTCCGGCGCTGAGGCCCGTCAGCCGCAGCGCGGCTTCCAGAGCGCGCTGCGTCGAGGGCTCGCCGGCCGGCGCGACGGCGTCGCAGAGCGCGCGCGCATCGGCGAGCTCGACGGCGAGACGGCGCTGTGAACGGGCCGAGGAGAGCGCCTCGGCGACGCGTGTCGCGAACACGGTCAGCGCGACATCGGCGGCTGCGGCGTCGGCGCGCTCGCGCTCGGCGAACAGCAGTTGCAAGACGCCGAGCGCCTCGCCTCGTGCCCGCAGGACGACGGACAGCACGGCCCCGGAGCCCGAGCCGCCGGCGAGCGCAGCCGAGCCGTCGCCGCCGGTCACGATCGCATCGTCGTGCCGCAGCGCCTCCACGGCGAGCGCGTCGAGCGGGCCCTGGCGCACGGGATCCGCGAGCCGCGCCCCGAATCCCGCCAGCACGTGCAGACCGGTGTCGTCCAGCGCGTGCAGGAGCGCGCTGTCGGCGCGACATGCGCTGCTGGCGAGGCGCGCGGCCACGCGGGCGACCGCGGCGCCGTCCCCGGTCGCGGAGAGGGCCTCGCCTGCGATGTCGAGCAGCTCCGGCATGCCCGTGTCGGCGCCCGACCCCGCGCGCGAGACGGCCAGCGCGGCCTGAGCGGCGACGTGGCGCAGCAACTGGCGCTCGGCCTCGCTGAACGGATCCGCGCTCGCGCGCAGGATCTCGAGCACCCCCACCGTGGCGGTCGCCCCGCCGATCGGCAGCGCGAGCGCCGTGATCGCGCCGCGGCTCTGCAGGCGGCGTGCGACCGCCGGCTCGATGGCGGCGTCGAGATCGACCTCGCGCCCCCGCATGGCCTCCTCGAATCCGCCGTCGAGCGGCAGGCTCGTCCCGGTCAGCTCCGCCTCGAGCGCGGGCGCGTCGACGTGGACCGCCCGTGCCACGAGCACCCCACGCGCCGTGTCGAGCATGCGCACCAGCACGGCGTCGGCGCGCGCGAGCTCCGCGGCGACGCGCGCCAGCAGGGCGAGGGCGCGCGCATCGTCGCCTTCGCCCGCGGCCACTGCCGCCTGGTCGAGCGCCGCGAGCTGCGCCGAGAGCCGGCGTGCGCCCACGGCGGCGTGCGCAGCCTCGAGCGCACGGCCCGCGATCTCCGCGATGCCGTCGGCCAGTGCGAGATCCTCCGACGCGAGCGCCTCGCCCGCGTCGCGCCCGCAGAAGACGACCGCCACGCTCGCGCGATCGGCGTCGCGCAACGCGAACGCGAGCACGGCGCCGGGCCCGCCGTCGCCCTCGAACGGGATGTCGCTCGGATCGCCCGCGATCGCGGCGCCCTCGCTCGTCAATGCGCGTGCCGCGAAGCCGCTGTCGGCACGCAGGTGCCAGCGCTGCACCCAGCCGGCACCCCGGCCGGTGCTGGCGGCGATCATGAGCCGCCCGTCCGGCTCGCGCACCGCGACGGCCGCCCAGTCGCACGCGAGCCCCTCGGCGGTTGCGCGGCTGATCGCGTCGAGCACGCGGTCGAGATCGAGCGCGACGCCCGCAAGCAGGCTCGCCGCCGCGCGCACGCGGTCGGCGATGGCCGCCCGGCGGCGGAGCGAGGCGCGGTGCGTGGTATCGAGCTCGGCGGCGGCCGAGGTGCTGACCCGCTCGAGCACGCCACCCGCCGAGGAGAGGAGTGCCTCGGCCGTCCCGGACGGCGCACCCGCCACCTGGGTCCCGAGCTCGACGAACGCCCGCTGCAGGGCGCCCACGAGTGCCACGAAACTGAGACCGCCCTGGATGCACCCGGCGACCTCGCGCTCGAGCACGAGCGACGAGAACGGCGCGCGGTGGGGGTCGCGCAGGGAGCGCTCGAGCGCCTCGAGCGCCTGCTCGCAGCCCGCGCGCACGCGCGAGAACGCGATCCCCTCGGGCGCGAGCACCTCGTGCGCCACGAGCGAGCAGCGCTCGAGCAGCGAGGCGCGCAACTCGGCGAGCAGCGCGAGGCCGGGCGGCTCGGCCTGGGCAGTCTCGTCGACCACGGCGCTCA